>JBIIJS010000090.1:0-10272 GCA_044233605.1 Cyanobium sp.
AGAAACCAACGGAAAGGCCCGGAGCTGCGCCTACGGTGAGGGCAGCCACAGCGCCCAGTGCTGTGAACCACGTATGCTGGCTGCTGAGAACTGGCATGAGCTCAGTTGTGCGTTGATAACGGTGAACAAAAGGTACCACACAAATTCGAAACGGGTTTTCCCTTGGTTGCTTTATGCTGACAATTCAAGGCTGATGTGCGGCGTGCGGTCGCTGCCAGCCCCCCTTCCCCCCTCCCCCGGGTGTGATTCACATTCCCGTTTCCCTCGGTGAGCTCGTCGACCGCCTCACGATCGTTGCGCTGAAGGCCCGCCATCTCAGCGGTGATGCCCAGGTTCGGGTGCGGCAGGAGCTGGAACTGCTCGAGGCCGTGTTCGCGCCGCTGCGCCCCCAGGTGCCCGAGCCCCTGCAGGCCCAGCTGGCCGCCGTGAATGCCGAGCTCTGGCAGCTGGAAGACAGCGTGCGCGACTGCGAGCGCCGCGCCGCCTTCGGTGAATCCTTCGTGGCCATGGCCCGCAGCATCTATCGCCTCAACGACCGCCGCGCCGCCCTGAAGCGTCAGATCAGCCTCAGCGGCGGCAGCGCCCTGCTCGAGGAGAAGGTGTATGGGAAAGGGCAGGGAGCTGGCGCCGCAGGCGGTTAGCCGCTCCCAGCAGCAGCTGGCGCTCCGTGTCGCGGTACACCGCTTCGGCTTCGTCGGCGCTGCGGCCGATGCAGGTCATGCCGAGCTTGCCGTACTCCGACAGGCAGCCCAGCAGGTGGAAGACGCTGCCGCGCAACCGGGCCGGGTCGTAGTGCAGGCCGGCCTCGGCCACGATGTCCATCAGGTCCATCGGCAGCAGGCCGCGCAGCTCGGCATCGGTGAGGTTGTCGGTGGCCCGGTAGTGCAGCGGCCGGCCGGTGGGGGAGAGGAACAGGCCGGTGGCCGGATCCAGCGCGCCGGTGGTGATCGCCCGAAGGGCCATGGTGGGGTGGGTGGTGCCGCCCTGGCGCAGGTTCACCTCGATCGCCTGCAGGTCCCAGCGATCCCCGAAGCGGCGCGCCAGGAAATCCACCGCGTAGCGCTCCAGCGCCCCCTGCTCCGCCAGCGCCCGGCCGATCGCCTCGCCCATGCGCATCAGCTCCAGCCGGTAGGGCTCGGCAGCCGGGAAGCTGCAGCCCTGGTAGGTCTGCCCGTTCGCGCCCCCCAGCACCTGCTCGTGGGTGGAGATCATCTCCACCGTGCCGCCCGGGTGGATCGTGCCCTGCACGCTCGGTGAGCTGCGCTCCTCACCGCCCTCCAGCCAGGCTTCCACCAGCGCCCCCTGCTGGCGCAACAGCTCCCGCCACTGGGGTGAGGGCATCGGCAGGTCCTCCAGGGCCGCCCGCAACCGCCGCCGCCGCTCCGCTCCGCCGCAGGCCTCCAGCTGCAGCGGCGCCAGATCGAGCACGGCATTGCCCTCGCCGCTGATGCCCTCGTTCAGTTTCACCACGCAGCTCCGCAGCTGCGGCTGCCCTTCCCAGAGAGCGGCGCTGGCCTCGCTCAGGCTGTCGAGATCGTGCACCAGGCCGCTGCCGGCGGGGTGGGGGACGCCACAGCGGCTGAACAGCTCGCGGCTGCCCGCCTTGCTGCCCCACCAGCCCAGGGCCGGATCGGTGCCCAGCAGCGGCACCTGCAGCAGTTCGGAGAGCTGTTTCTCCAGCTCCGTCACCACGTAGCAGGCGATGAAGCTGCGGCCCGGTCGCAGCTGCTCGCGGATGCGGGCCAGCAGGGCTGGCCGCTCCAGCAGCTTCTCGGTGAGGGGGCGCGGCGAGCCGTCGTCGGTGTCGAACAGGTGCAGCCGCCGGCGGGCGTGGCTGGCGGGCAGACCCGGCAGCAGCTCCAGCACCGCATCCACCACCAGTTCGGGCAGCAGCTTGCTGGTCACATACACCATGCGCACCCGCGGATCCCGCAGCCGGATCAACGAGAACAGCTGCCGCTCCTCGTAGTGATGGGCTCCGGTGATCAGCTCCAGCTGGGCCGGCTCCACCGACAGCGACGGCACCACCAGCAGGTCGAAATCGGCGCCGTTGCCGTCGTGTTCCCTGCCCCATTCCCTTCCCCATTCCGGCAACAGCTGGCTCTGCAGTTCGCGGAAGCTCAGGGGCATGGGGGCTCAGGCGCTGAAGGCTTTCCGCGCCGGGATCGGATAGGGGATGCGGCGGTGGCGCATGCGCTTCCACACCCGCACGAAGGCGCGGATCACCAGCTCCAGCTCACCACGGCTGATGCCGCTGTCACTCAGTTGGCCGTCGTTCTGGCGGGCTTCGACGATGCGGTGCACCATCGAGCGCGCCTCGGCCTCGCTGGTGCCGGGCGGCAGCGAGCGCAGGGCGGCTTCGCAGCCGTCGGCCAGCATCAGGATCGCTGTTTCGCGGCTGCGGGGGATCGGCCCCCGGTAGCGGAAAGCTTCCTCGATCACGCGGGCGTCCCGCTCGCGGGCCTGGTGCAGGAAGTAGCCCATCTTCAGCCGGCCCTGATGTTCGGGGATGAAGTCGGCCAGGGGGCGCGGCAGCCGGTAGCGGCGCGCCAGCGTCAGCCCCTCATCCACATGGGCCTGGAGGATGGCGGCGCTGGCGAAGGGGTCGTCGAGCTCGTCGTGGGGATTGCGGCCCTCCTCCTGGTTTTCGATGAACCACTGCGGGCCATGCAGCTTGCCCACGTCGTGATACAGGGCGCCAGTGCGAACCAGGTCGACATCGGCCTGGATCGCCCGCGCCCCCTCCTCGGCCAGGCCGAGGATCATCAGGGTGTGCTCAAAGGTGCCCGGCGCCTCGGTGGAGAGGCGGCGCAGCAGCGGCCGCTCCAGGTCGGCCAGCTCCATCAGCCGCGCCCGCGTCAGCAGCCCGAAGGAGCTCTCCACCAGCGGGGTCAGCAGCAGGCCGGCCAGCAGCACAGCCATCATCAGCAGCGATTCGCTCCGCAGATCACCCCCATCGGGCAGGAGGGCTCCGTCGGTGCCCCGCGCCATCGCCCAGGCCCGCAGCACGATTCCCTGCAGCAGGATCGCCCCGATCGGCAGCAGCACCGCCAGCTGCAGGAGCTGGGCGCGGTTGCGCTGCCGGCCCGCCAGCACCGCCGCCGCCGCGGCCACCAGGCAGGCCAGCACCAGCCGCAGCTTGAGCAGGGCGTCGAGGGGGATCGGCCAGAGCAGGCTGGCGGCCGCCAGCCAGGCCAGGCCCGCCGGTGTGCCGACCCCTTGGGCCAGCAGCAGGGTGGGGGGCACCAGCAGGGCCAGCGGACTGACGTCGTTGCGCAGCCAGAGCTTGCAGCCCTGCACCAGCAGCAGCATCGCCAGGGCGAGCAGGGCCTGGCGCGGTTCGAGGCTGGCGCGCCAGCGCCGCATCACCAGCAGCATGGCGCCGCAGGCTGCCAGTGCCTCGGCCATGCGGGCCAGCCAGGCGAGGGGGCGGGGGCCGCGGCTCACCAGTTCGAAATGGTCGAGCACATCAAAGGCCTGGGGGCTGATCGGCTCGCCCTGGCGCACGATCACATCGCCGCGCTGCACCCGGATCGTCGGCACGCCCTGCTGGCGGACCAGCTGCACGATGCGGGCCTCGCTGAGGATCGGGTCGCTGCGCAGGTTGGTCTGGCCCTGCAAACTGCCGGCCACCAGGCGAGCACCGAGACGCCGCCCCGTGGCAGCCAGCCCCTCGAGCTGCAGGTCGGCGGCTTCCACCAGCTCATGGTCGGCGACGCTGGCCACCACCCCCTGGCGCAGCATGCGCTGCTGGGCCTGCCGCAGCGCCTGCTCCCAGGCCTGCAGCTCCGCCGGCGGCCGGCTTTCCAGCCAGCGGCGCTCGCCGGGGCTGAGGTTGAGGGGGTCGATGCGCGGTTCCCGGCTGGCCAGCAGCTCGCGCAGGGCGGCGAGACGGCGGTTCAGATCGCTCTCCAGCCGGAAACTGGCCTGTTCATCCACCACCTGGAGCTGGGTGCGGCTCAGCATCCGGCGGCGACGCTCCTCGAAGGCCGAGCTGTCCCAGATGTCGGCATCGATCGGCGCCACCACCGTCTGCGGTGCGCTTTCGCCCACCCGCAGGCCCGGCTCCACCAGCCAGGGCCAGCTGGAGAGCAGCGCCACCAGCAGGATGGTCAGCAGCACCGCCAGGCAGCCCGTGCGGCTCCAGGCAACGATCGCCTGGCGGGGCCGCTCCAGCCGCAGCAGCCTGCGCCACAGCATCCGTAGCCGTTGCCGTGCCGCCTCCATGGCCTCACGCTAGCGGCGCGTCACGCCCCGGGGCATGCTGGGGGCAGGTGCGCATCGGCGATGGCAACGCTTCTGGACGGTCGCCGTCTGGCGATGCTGATCGAGGCGCGGCTCGCAGCGGTGATCGGCTCCGGTCTGGAGCGGGCCGGCCGCCCGCCCGGGCTGGCGGTGCTGCGGGTGGGCGACGATCCGGCCAGCGGTGTGTACGTGGCCAATAAGGAGAAGGCCTGCGCCCGCATCGGCATCCGCAACCTCGGCGCCCACCTGGCCGCCGATGCGCCCGCCGCGGCGGTGCTGGAGGTGATCCGGAACCTCAATGCCGATCCGCAGGTGGATGGGATCCTGCTGCAGCTGCCCCTGCCCGCCGCTCTGGAGGAGGGGCCGCTGCTGGAGGCGATCGACCCCGACAAAGACGCCGACGGCCTGCACACCCTCAACCTCGGCAGGCTGCTCAAGGGCGAACCCGGGCCGCGCAGCTGCACCCCCGCCGGCGTGATGGCGCTGCTGGCGGAGGCCGGCGTGGCGCTGGAGGGCAGGCGGGCCGTGGTGGTGGGCCGCAGCATCCTGGTGGGCCAGCCGATGGCCCTGATGCTGCAGGCCGCCCATGCCACCGTCACGGTGGCCCACTCCCGCAGCCGCGACCTGCCGGCCCTCACCCGGGCCGCGGAGGTGCTGGTGGTGGCGGCCGGCCGGCCGCTGCTGATCGGTGCCGAGCATGTCAGTCCCGGGGCGGTGGTGGTGGATGTGGGCATCCACCGCCGGCCGGAGGGGGGGCTCTGCGGCGACGTGCGCTTCGCGGAGGTGGAGCCGATCGCCGCCGCCATCTCGCCGGTGCCCGGTGGCGTCGGCCCGATGACGGTGGCGATGCTGCTGGTCAACACCGTCACGGCCTGGTGCCGGCGCCACGGCTGCGACGCTTCTCCCCTTGCCGATCTGATCCCCTGAGCCGGCGGGCTCAGCGGCGCTGGCGGAACTCGTCCATCCAGGCCCGCCACTGCTCCGCCGCCACATCCCGTCCGCCCAGGCCGAAGGCTAGGGCCGCTGCCACGGCGATCGCCCCCAGCAGCAGACCGAAGGCCAGGTTGACGATGCCGGGGGCGACACCGATCTGCTGCAGGGCCATTGCGCCGCTGAAGGCGAGGATCGAGACTTGGGAGATCTTGGCCAGCAGGGCGCCCTGCTGACTGCCGGAGCTGCGGAGCAGCCCCGCCGCCAGGTTGGCCAGATAAAGGCCGATGGCGAACACCACCAGGCCGGCCACCACCTGCCCTGACAGCGACAGCAACCCGGTCACCACCATGGTCAGGGCCGGCAGGCCCAGCACGTCGGTGGCGGCCACCAGGGAAAAGAGCAGGATGCCCACCATCACCACCACACCCGCCAGTTCGGAAGGCTGACGGCCCGTCGACGCCGCTGTGCTTTCGGCGTTTTCGCCGCGGGTCTCGATGCCCAGCCAGGTGACCACGCGGTCGAAGCCGAATCCCTGCAGGATCTGGGTCACGAGCTGGCCCACAAAGCGGCCGATCGCCACCGCCGCTGCCACAATCAGCACAGCGGTGAAGATCTGCGGCATGGTGCCGAGCACCCGGTTGAGCATGGCGGTGGCCGGCTGGGAGATCGCGGCGATCGCCAGGGCCTCCAGGGCCGCCGTGGCCGTGGGAATCAGCAGCAGCACGTAGGTGATCGTTCCCACCAGCCAGGAGAGGCCCTGGCCGTTCTCGGAACGGAGCCCGAAGCTCGCGCCGAGCTGGTCGCCCCCGGCAGAGCTCACCAGCTGGGTGATGATCCGGCTGACGCTGCGGGCAATGAACCAGCCCACCGCGGCGATGGCCGCCGCCTTGATCAGGCGTGGTAATGCCGCCAGGAGGTCATTGAGCAGATTGGCCACTGGGGCCAGCTGGCTGTCAAGGCCGAGCGCATTCAGCACCAACGGCAGGAAGAACAGCAGCACCAGCCAGTAGACGAGGTTGGCCAGCGTCTCGCTGACCAGCAGCGGGCGGCCGCCGGTCTCTTCCTGGATGAAGCGCTCCTCGAAATTCAGCAGCTGATTGCTGCGGCGCACGGCCGTGCGGCCCAGGCTGGCCATGAGCCAGCCCACCGCCGCCAGTACCGCCGCGGCGCCGAGCTTCGGCAGGAAGGCGAAGATCTGGTTGAGAAACTGATTCAGAGGCTCTGAAACTGTGGCCAGGTTGAGCACGTTCAGGGCTGCCACCAAGGACAGCACCAGAATCACCCAGAAGATCACGGTGGCGATCAGCCGTTCCAGCGAGAAACCGCTGATTGCGCTGTTAGGGCCGGTGGCCATCAGCTGGTCGAGGCGGGTGCGGCGCAGCAATCGCCTGGAGGTTCCTGCCACCAGGCCCGCCAGCAGCCAGCCGGCCAGCAGGATCGCCAGGGCGCCGAGCAGATTGATCACGATGGGAAGCACCTGGGTCTGCAGCAAGGCAGGCAGGGCATCAGCGGAAGTGGATGCCGCACGGATCGTTGCCGACGCTCCTGACGGGGAAATTTCGGTAAGAATTGGGACCATGTTTCAAGCAAAATTGTTGCCGGCCATCCGTAAAATGAACAGCCTCGCGATCAATGGCTGTCAACTTAATCAAATGTTGCCGATCTCCTCTGTTGGCATGGCACGGTCGTGATGCTTCGGAGCGGGTAGGGGGCCGCTCGCCTGGGCCAGTCACCATGGCCTGAGACAATGCACCTCACGTGATGGCCCCCGGCCCAGCCCCGATGACTGCGGCGGTGAGCACGCCCTTCGACTTCGCCGCCTATCTGGAGGCCGCCCGCCTGAAGGTGGAGGAAGCCCTCGACGCTTCGCTCGGGCCGGAGCGGCCGGAATCGCTGCGGGAGGCGATGCGCTACTCGCTGCTGGCCGGCGGCAAGCGGCTGCGGCCGATTCTCTGCCTGGCCGCCTGCGAGCTGGCCGGCGGCAGCGATCAGCAGGCGATGCCCACGGCCGTGGCGCTGGAGATGATCCACACCATGTCACTGATCCACGACGATCTCCCCGCCATGGACAACGACGACCTGCGCCGCGGCCGGCCCACCAATCACAGGGTGTACGGCGAGGCCAACGCCATCCTGGCCGGCGATGCCCTGCTCACCCGCGCCTTCGAGATGGTGGCGCTGCGCAGCCCCGGCGTTCCCGCCGAGCGGCTGCTGGCGGTGGTGGGTGAGCTCTCGCTGGCCTCGGGTGCTCCGGGGCTGGTGGGTGGCCAGGTGGTGGATCTGGAGTGTGAGGGCAAAAGCGTCGACCTCGAGACGCTCGAGTACATCCACCTCCACAAAACCGGCGCCCTGTTGCGGGCCTGCGTGGTGAGCGGTGCCCTGATCGGCGGCGCCGCCGACGCCCTGCTGGAGGCGCTGCGCGTGTATGCCCGCGGCATCGGCCTGGCCTTCCAGATCATCGACGACATCCTCGATGTCACCGCCAGCAGCGAGGTGCTTGGCAAGACTGCCGGCAAGGATCTGGTTGCCGACAAGACCACTTACCCCAAGCTGCTGGGCCTCGAGGAATCGCGCCGCCGCGCCGAGGGGCTGGTGGCTGAGGCGAAGGCCGCTCTGGCACCCTGGGATGCTGGCGCCGGCCATGCCGCAGGTGGCCATGCGGCGCCGCTGTTGGCGCTGGCCGATTACATCACCAGCCGCGACCGATGAGCGCCGCCACTGCCACTGCCGCCGATTCCGGCCACCTGCTTCTGATGCTGCGCGATCTGGCCGACAATGCGGTGCTCTGGTGGGGGCTGGCGGCCTGCGGCCTGGCCCAGCTCTCCAAGCTCGTGATCGAGCTGGTGGTGCATCGCCGCTGGCGGCCGGCGGTGCTGGTGGAAACCGGCGGCATGCCCTCCAGCCATTCCGCGCTGATGACCGGCACCACCGCCGCGATCGGCTGGAGCGACGGTTTCCAGTCGCCCCTTTTCGCTCTGGCGACCGCCCTTTCCTTCATCATCCTCTACGACGCCAGCGGCGTCAGGCGTGCCGCCGGCCTGATCGCCCAGCGGGTGAACGGCCTGCCGGATGGCCTCTGGGAGCTCCAGCCGGACGCCGATCCCCAGCTCAAGCCGCTCAAGGAGAATCTGGGCCACACCCGATCCGAGGTGCTGGTGGGCAGCCTGCTCGGGCCGCTCGTGTCGCTGCCGGGTCTGGCGCTGGTGGGCTCGCCCCTGCATCTGGTCCAGCAGTGGGGGCTGAGCGCATGGTCGGCGAGCCTCCCGGGCTGAGAACCGCCTCCCTCACCCCCGACCAGCGCTCGGCCCACCAGACCTTCGCGGCCTGGCTGGAGGCTCCGGCCGACGGCACTCCGTTCGTGTTGAGCGGCTATGCCGGCACCGGCAAGACCTACCTCTCGGCACGGCTGCTGGAGCGGGTCGAACGCAGCGGCCTCTGCTGGACCGTGGTGGCCCCCACCCACAAGGCGGTGGGGGTGCTGCGCCGTCAGCTCGATCTCGCCGGGCTCCAGCCCACCTGGTATCCCTCCACCATCCATCGCCTGCTGCGGCTGAAGCTGCGGCGGGAGCGCGACATCGAGCGCTGCGAGGAGACCGGTCAGACCGCCGCGTCGCTGGAGCACCTGGGCCTGGTGCTGGTGGATGAGGCCTCGATGGTGGATGGGGCCCTGTTGGAGATCGCCCTGCGCTGCGCCCATCCCTTCGGCACCCGGCTGGTGTTCGTGGGTGATCCGGCCCAGCTGCCGCCGGTGGGCGAGGCCCACAGCCCGGTGTTCGCCCTGGGCCGCGCCGTCACGGCCCGCCTCAGCCAGGTGGTGCGCCATCAGGGTCCGGTGCTGCGCCTGGCTACCGGCCTGCGCCAGGGCGACCTGCCCTGCCGCATCCCGCCAACCCTGCCGCCCTTCCGCGCCGCCGCCGGCGTGGTGGCGCTGCAGGAGCGCGACGACTGGCTGCGCTCGGCCCAGGAGGCGCTGCGCCGCAGCGTCAAGGCCGACAACCCCGATCTGGCTCGCATCCTCTGCTACACCAACCGCTCCCTCGAGCGGCTGGTGCCCCTGGCCCGGCGTGCCCTGCACGGGGCGATGGCCGACCAGCTGCCGGTGCTGCCCGGGGAGGTGCTGATCACCCGCTCGGCGGTGATGGCCCCGGCCTGCCGCGAGGGGGCCGAGGCGGCGGAGGAGCCCGACATGGTGCTCGGCTCCAACCGGGAGCTGGTGGTCCGCGATGTGACGCCGGAGCGCTGTGATCTGGCCGAGTTCGGCGTCAGCGACGCGCCCGTGATCGACACCCTCACGGCCGGCGTGGAGGCGGGTGAGAGCCAGCTGGCCTTGCGCTTGCTGCCGCCGATCGGCTCGGCGGCGCGCCAGGCCCTTGATGCCGTGTTGCAGGGTCTGCGCAGGCAGGCGCTTGAGGCGGGCAAGCGCGACGGCCGCGCCCTCTGGCGCCGCTTTTTCCTGGTGAGGGATGCCTTCGCCTCGCTGGGCCCGGCTGCGGTGCTCACGGTGCACCGCAGCCAGGGCAGCACCTTCGCCGAGGTGTTCATCGATGCCGATGTGTTCTGGCCCAGCGATGCGGTGCTGCGCCGCCAGCTGGTCTATGTGGCGGTGAGCCGGGCCAGTGAGGCGGTCAGCCTGGTTTCGGCTTCGGCCGATGCTGCCGAACGCGAGCTGTGGAGTGGCTGGCTGCAGGAAAACGACGGGAACGACAACCCAGCGCGATCGGCTCCGGCCTGAGAGTGCTCTCCCGCATGCATCGCGAAAACCCCTGTCGCGCCGTGGGAGTGGCCACTTCTGGATGTTCCTTACTGTTCTTTTCCTGGCCCTGAGGCACAACGGATTAAACTGAGTTGTTGGGTGAATTCTTTTGCGATGCGGGCCAGGCAATTTTTCGCTGCTGAGGTCAACGTCGTGGCTGTGACCGGCATGGGGAGCCCGTATGCGGTGCCCGCCGCCGCTGTTGCCCAGAAGGCCTCTCCCCTGCCGGCGATGGTTCCCTTGGTTGTGTTGCTGCTGGCGGCGGGATTGCTTCTGTATGGCTTCGCATGCCGCCGATCCCGCCTGGCGCATCGCTCCCAGCCCCGTGGCAGGGAGTCGAT
>JBIIJS010000003.1:0-35275 GCA_044233605.1 Cyanobium sp.
CTGAAGTCGCTGGTAGTGCGGCATCTCTTGTTAATCCTCACAACCCCCATGACATTAAAGATGCGTTGCATAAATTGCTTCAATCACCACAGGAGTTGAAGATTCGTCGTGAGCTTGGTCTGGCCCAGGCGAGTCAGTTCAGTTGGTGTCGTACCGCCAGCCAAAGCCTTCAGATCTATCGTTCAATGCTGGCATGCAGTGATCATGAAGTTTCTTCCTCTGCTCGCAGCCCTGAGCGAAGCATGATGCCCTCACGGGTCCGTAAATCTATCGTGGAGTAAGTCTAGGAGAACCGACGACATTCGCCTTTTGAAATCGCGTGTTGATTGTCTGAACGATTCTTTTGCTTGTCTCCCCAGCGCTTTGCGCTCTCCGATCGATAGACTCCATACCTTATTCATGGATTGCTCGAGAGCATTGACATTAACGAGGTATCGATAGTCCAATCCTCTAGGCTGAATAGACGAAACATCAACCAGCATCCCACGCTCGGGTGTGATCAGTTCGTTCATCGGTGGTGCATTGGTTGTGATCACAAGCGCCGCTACCGACATTCCTTCTGCAATGGTATGGCCGTAGGACTCTGATTCGGATGGGCAGAGGTGGAGTCCGTGGCGTGACTGTAGCAGTTGTTTTTCCTCTATCGACAAAAAGCGTTCGATTACATGCACATTATCAGGTATCGCTCCAATGCGATAGTTTCCTGTGCCTAAAACAGTGAGCATTGGCCATTCAGGATGGCGACGCCATGCCTCAATAACCGTTGGTGTGCCTTTGGTGAAGCTGCGACCCGCGACATGCAAGCAACAACCATAATCCTGGAATTCAGGTTCGGTTTCTTCTGGTGTGAATGTGGTAAAGCCTGTGTAATATGTCTTTGCCCCTATTCGCGAAAAGATGGTTTCAGCCAAGCGGGATGCGCAGATAACTGCATCCAGCTTGATCGCTTGCCTGCGTTGTGATTTTTTAAACCATTCCTGGCATGGCACGAGTGCTATTCGTTTGGCAATATGAAATGCAGTAGGAACAATGTCTTCGATGCAAATGCAAAGATCATAAGGTTTGCTTTTCATGTTTGATCCATGCCTGCGGGCTTGACGCACTAGCTTTCGATGGAGTCGCCAATTGTGTAAACGTGTCTGGACATGATCTTCCCATAACGTTCCATAATGCCCTGGTTTCTCTATGTGACTCGCAGTTACTTTAAGGCCGTTGTCTTCCGCCAATCGAGTGATCACTTGTGCGTGTAAATCAAGCCCCTTGCCATTTTTCCAGAAGATCAGATGCACCGATTTATCCATTAGACTGATCTCCTGATGCATTCAACTTAAGCTGCTTTTCGCAAGGATTCACGCAGTTGGCTCGTTTTCTGTTCCAAGCGTCTCGCCATCCGAGGCACTGGTCAAGGGGCGTAAGGTGCCCTCCCCCCATGTTTCAGGATAAAGAAGCAGGCTCCCTTGCGCATGTAGATAGCCTGCAAGGCTTGCAATCTGCGACAAACAGAGAAGGGCCGTGTTGGTAAGAGACCTAATTCCGCTTGCGCGCTTGAAGGGTGCTTCCAGAAGCTTGCGTTGAAAATGCAGATTTGGTCCATGATGGAGCCTGCGCTGCTGCATGGCGCAACGGTAAAAGTGTAAGGCTCCTCTGCCGTAGCAAAAGTGTTGCCATAAGAAGGTGTTGAATGTCAAGAAATGGCTGTGCTCAATCACGGCAGATTCTACGTACTTCATGCTGCGGCCAGTCGCTAGCCATCTATCGCAGAACTCGCGATCTTCAGAGGTGCGAAGTCTTGGATGGAAACCGCCGATTTTCATGAAGTCAGCGCGAGGGATCGCCATGTTGTTGGATGCGAAGAATACGCATCCACGTGGGCTATTGTTGTAGTGCTCATAGGCGACATCGATGATCATTTGACTTGTCGCTGAGTATGGATTCTCTGATAAAAAGTTCATGGTCTTTCCGCCAAGTAGTGCGCCAGGTGTTTTTCTGTGTTGCATATTCAACTGCCGAAGCCAGTCTGGACTGGGTAGGCAATCATCGTCTGTGAATGCAAGCAGTTCACCATGGGCAACAAGGGCGCCATGGTTTCGTGCTTGAGCTGGCCCCGTATTCGATTGTTCGATCAGTACAATCTCAAGGCGATTCTCGATTAATTTAATCAAGGGACTTAATGAGGTGCCGCCATCATTAACTACGATCACCTCGTAGCGATTAAATGGATAGCATTGCCTTGTCAATGCGCTTAGGCAAGCGTAAAGTTGTTGGGGCCGTTTATAGGTTGGAATGATGACCGAGATTTTTGCATGCCGACACGGCTCCGCAATACCCATACTGCTTGTTTCTGGATCTGCTGGTGTATGTGTCGTCAATGCGACCCGTCCGTCTCCACTGAACACATTAGGACAGGGCTCTATGCATGCAGGTCGTTCCTGGCATCCGCTCGTGAGTCTGCACCTCTTGACGCTTGAGGCCTCGCTGCCCCAGCGTTGACTCCTCCGGAGACTTGCGCTGGTCGGAGGCTGCGGCATGGGCTGCGTTTGCTCGACTACTCGGCGACTGGTTCAGATTGACTGCCAATTGTTTCGCCATGATTTTTCTGCGTTGCCGGATCTTCATTGTGGTCTCATTAAAGAGAAACTTGTTGTGTCTGTTTCTCTCTTTTTAGCTGAAGCAAGGCAACGTCCGCTTCCAGAATTCGCGTCACTACTGAATGGCTGCGTCGCCCATCCGGGTCCGGAAGATCGCCCCCGGGGGGGGGGGGGGGCATGTCGATCATCGGCGATCAGCCACTGGATTTGACGGTAATATGAAACCGCATAGGTGGCTAGTAAGCGTTCAGGCTCCTCTCGTATGGCGGTTGACAGCCGAGCGGCTGATTCCCCTGATTAATCCGCTACCTGTGGTTCGCGATGTGCGTCGGATCGGAGGCTTGGCGAACAGGCTGATTTCAAAGCCTGGATATCAAGAAAGTGCTTGTGAAACCGTGCATGCCAACGGGCATGGTTTAGTGGTGAGGATTCAGCTTTCCAGGCTGAGGTTGCGTGTTCGATTCCCGTCATTCGCATTTTTTCTCCATCATGGTTTTCCGCTCAATTTCACCGCTGCGACTGGTGACAGGGCTCCCAGCCTCTGCCATCAGTATCTGTTTGGCCGCTTCATGCTGTGAGGAAAGACAACTTACCCAATGGCCATGGCCCAGAGGATGGTGGTGGACTCCTAGCCTCTGTTCTCCAGCCTTGATGCACTGGAGGTGGGCCAAAACGTGCTGATTGCTCGTCAAGGCAAGCCAGTCACCGAGCTGGAGCCGCGCTGCTGAAACAGCAGGGCAGCGGCGGGGAGGCCATGCGGGTGCTCCGTGAGAATGATGGAAACCCAATGGTGTCTGCCTTCCACCACTGTCGATTGCTGGTCCGGACGCGCCAGGTGGAACGTTGCTTCCCTAATGTATTTTTTTGGGCTGCAGGCCCGCCCCAACCTCAGGTGGGCATGGTCACAAATTCCTCGGCCACGGTGGGGTGCAGGGCCATGGTGCGGTCGAAGTCGGCTTTGGTGGCGCCCATGCCCAGGGCCACGGCCGCCATCTGGATGATCTCGGCAGCATGTTCGCCCACCATGTGGGCCCCGAGCACCCGATCGCTCGCCTGCTCCACGATCAGCTTGAGCAGCACCTTCGGGTCGCGGGCGGGCAGGGCCTGGCTCATCGGCCGGAAACGGGCCCGGTGCACGCGGATTCCCTCGGCACCGCAGCGCTCGATCGCCTGCTCCTCGCTGAGCCCCACACTGGCCAGCTCCGGCTGGCTGAACACGGCGCTGGCCACCAGGTTGTGGTCCACCCGGCGGGGCCGATCACCGTATACCGTGTCGGCGAAGGCGCGGCCCTCATCAACCGCCACCGGCGTGAGATTGACGCGGTCGGTCACGTCGCCCACCGCGAAGATGTGGGGCACGTTGGTGCACTGATCCGCGTCCACCGCGATGCGGTGCCCCTCCACCGCCACTCCGGCGGCTTCCAGGTTGAGCCCCCTGAGGAACGGCCGGCGCCCCGTGGCCAGCAGCACTCCGCCGCAGGGGATCTGCTCGCCGCTCTGGGTGGTGACGGATAGCTCCCCCGGCGCGCACTGGCCGGTGATGGCGGCGGGGGAGTGGGCGAAGCGGATCTCGATGCCCTCGGCTTCCATGCCGGCCCGCACCGCCTCGCCTGCCTCGCGGTCGAAGCCGCGCAGCAGGTGATCTCCGCGTACCAGCTGGGTTACCTGCACGCCCAGGCCGTTCAGAATGCAGGCGAACTCGCAGGCGATGAAGCCTGCTCCCACCACCACCACCGCATCGGGCAGCGTTTCCAGCAGGAACATGTCGTCACTGACCCAGCCCAGATCGGCACCGGGTATGTCAGGCCGGTGCGGCCGGCCGCCCACGGCGATCAGGATCCGCTGCCCCCGCAGCGAGCGCTCGGAGCCGTCGGCGGCTGTCACCAGCACCTCGTCAGGCCCGGCGAAGCGTCCCCAGCCCGGCACCAACTCCACGCCGGCCTTCTCCAGCAGGCCGATATGCAGGGTGTTGAGCCGGTCCACCTCGGCGCGCACGTTGGCCAGCAGGCGAGAGGCATCGAGCCGCACGTCACCCGGATCCCAGCCGTAGCTGGCCGCATCGGCGAGCAGGTGGCTGTAGGCCGAGCCGTACACCAGCAGTTTCTTGGGCACGCAGCCACGGATGACACAGGTGCCGCCCACCCGGTCGCCCTCCACGATCGCCACCCGGGCGCCGTGGGAGGCGGCGCGTTTGGCGGCTGCCAGACCGCCGGAGCCGGCGCCGAGCACAATCAGATCGAGGGGTTCCTGCATGGGCGAGACGTCAGGCGTTATTTTTATGAGTTTACACGCATAAAGGAGTGGGCTGCAGCAGTGGCTCGGCCACCATCAGCATCAGGCTGCGGCTCTCCAGCGGTGCCCCGTTCGGCAGCCAGTGTTCCACCTGCTCGGGCAGGGCGTCATCGGCAGGCAGGGCGGTGTCGATCACCCTCAGCCAGCGCGTCTCGGTGGGCGGCAGGTCGAAGTGCATCGCCCGGTAGTAGGCGTTCATGCCGCACCAGATCAGAGCGCCGTGGTTGGCGTCATGCAGGCTCCAGGCCAGGCAGTGCGACCAGTGACCCCAGTCGGGCCGGCGCAGCTCAACCCCGTGCCACTCACGCCACAACTTGTTGTCATCGGTGCCGCGGCGCATCGGTGTGTCGCCCAGCGGTGGTTCGGGATTGAGCAGCGGCCCCAGCCGTTGCCGAAGCCTGATCAGCCGCCGCACGTAGCGCCGCATCGCCAGGTCGTCATCGTCGGGCTGCCAGTGCATCCAGCCCAGCGGGTTGTTCTGGCACCAGGTGTTGTTGTTGCCCCCCTGGCTGCGCCGTACCTCATCGCCCATCAGCAGCATGGGCACACCGGGGGCCAGCAGCAGGCTGGCCAGCAGGTTGCGCATCTGCCGGTTGCGCAGCGCCGTCACCGCTGGATCGCTGCTGGGCCCTTCCACACCGTGGTTCCAGCTGTTGTTGTGGTTGTCGCCGTCGCGGTCGTTCTCGCCGTTGGCAAGGTTGTGTTTGCGGTCGAAGCTCACCAGGTCGGCCAGGGTGAAGCCGTCGTGGGCCGTGAGGAAGGTGATCGTGCGACCTACCGGCGCCGGAACGCCGCCGTAGAGGTCGGGGTTGCCCGAGAGCCTTTGCCCGAGCTGCCAAACCGTGCGCTCATCGCCCTTCCAGAAGCGGCGCAGGTCGTCGCGGAAGCGGCCGTTCCAGCTCGCCACCCGCCGGGCCGGGAAGTCGGCCAGCCGGTACAGGCCGCCGCAGTCCCACGGTTCGCTCACCAGCTTCAGGTCGGCCAGTTCCGGGTCGGCCTCCATCGCCTCAAAGAGGGGCGGTGCGTCGAGCGGCATCAGATCCTCACCGCGGCTCAGGGCGATGCCGAGGTCGAAGCGGAAGCCATCAACCCCGAGCTCGACCGCCCAGCAGCGCAGCGATTCGAGAATCAGCTGCCGCGCCAGCGGCCTGTTCGCGGCGATGCTGTTGCCGCAGCCGCTCACGTCCTGGTAGTCGCCGCGGGCATTCTGGTGATAGTAGTGCGCATCAGCCAGGCCCCTCCAGCTCAGTGTTGGTCCCGCCTGGTTGCCCTCGGTGGTGTGGTTGTAGACCACATCCAGCAGCACCTCCAGGCCGGCCCGGTGGCAGGTGCTCACCAGTTCGCGCACCTCGGCGCGCGCCTGAAGCGGGTCGTCGCTGCATAGATAGCCCGGATGGGGCGCCATCCAGCTCAGCGGGCTGTAGCCCCAGTGGTTGTAGCGGCCTGGCGGCGCATCCTGGGGATCGAAGGCCATCACTGGCAGCAGTTCCAGTGTGGTCACCCCCAGTTCCTGCAGCCAGGGGATCGTTTCGATCAGGCCGCGCAGGGTGCCCTGCTGCGGCGCTGCGATGCCGCAGCCCTCCCCGCGGGTGAAGCCGCCCACATGCAGCTCGTAGATCACGCTGTTCTGCCAGTGGTGGCGCGGGCGCGGTGCCGCCGCGAAATCGAAGCGGTCGCGTTCGGTCACCACCCCCTTGAGGCAGCAGGAGGTGTTCGGCACTGCCCCCACCGCTTTGCCCCGCTCGTACACCTGCCAGCCGGCGATGGCGCGGGCGCAGGGGTCGAGCAGCACCTTAGAGGGATTGAAACCGTGGCCCCCCGGCAGGATGGGGCCGAACACCCGGTAGCCGTAGCAGCAGCCAAGGCCCAGACCCTCCACCTCCACATGCCAGTAATCGCCGGATCTGTGGCTCAGGTCGAGCTCGATCACCCGCTCCGGTTCTGCGGCGGCGGCATCGGCGAACAGCAGTAACTCGATTCGCGTGGCCAGGGGCGCCGCCACAGAAAAATTAACCCCCACCGCGGTGGTCGATGCACCCAGCGGCCAGGGCTGTCCGATCCGGATCGCTGACACGGGGGGGAGACCTCTGCCATCACGTTAAGTGCCCCCCGGCGCCGACGTTCAATGGAGAAAGATGTGGAAATCGCCGCACTGGAGCCTGTTCCGTCTGCCACCCTCGAGTCCGGTCGGCCGCCGCGCCCTGTGCGGCCGGATCTGTGGTGCTTCGCTCCCAGCCGCGACAGCCAGGGCGGCACCGCCTGGTGGCTCGAACTGGCCGATCTCGATCTGCTGATCGATTGTCCCGGCCTCACGGCTGCCAACCTGGCCTTTCTGCGGGAACGGGCCGCGCGCCGTGCGCCCCGGCCCGCCGGGGCCGCTCCCGCCGCCTGGATCGTGCTCAGTGGCCGCGAGGGGCATGGCCGGTGTCGCCGCTGGCAGCAGGCCCTCGACTGGCCGGTGCTGGTGCAGGAACAGGAGGCCTACCTGCTTCCGGACGTGGCCCCGCTGCAGCATTTCGGTGCGGACCACAGCCTGGCCGAGGGGGTGCGGCTGCTGTGGACCCCTGGCTCCAGCCCCGGGGCCTGCGTGCTGCATGTGCGCCGGGGCAGCGATCTCGATGGACTCTTCTGCGGCCGCCTGTTGGTGCCTGTGGCGCCGGCCCGGCTGGCGCCGCTCCGCAGCCCCCGTTGCTTCCACTGGCCGCGACAGCTGGGCAGCCTTGCGCTGCTGCGCAACTGGCTGCCAGCCGGCTCGCCCGACTGGATCGCCACCGGAGCGGGCCTGGGGGCACTGCGCGGCGAACGGCTGGTGGGCGGCGGTGCCGCGATGCTGGCCAGCATCGATCTGCAGGCGGGCGGCCCGATGTCCCTGGCATCGTCTGCGATTGGTGAATAAGCAGCGATTTTTCGCCATTGTTTCCCGCTTTCGGCGAGATCCGTTGTCAGAACCGGAATTCATTGTTGCCGCGACGCCCCGATCCCCATACCATTGGCGCGCTCAACCCCAGGGCGGTCGGGATCCCGCCGGCCCGTCATCCACCAGCACCCACCGCCGATCCGGCTCCCCTCGACCGCCATTCAGGAGGCAATTCCGTCCAATGAACAAAGCTGACCTCGTCAACCTCGTCGCCGCCCGCACCGAGCTCACCAAGACCGACGTGTCCCTAGTGGTCGATGCGGCCATCGACACGATCATCGATTCGGTGGTGGAGGGAAAGAAGGTGTCGATCCTCGGCTTCGGCTCCTTTGAGCCCCGCGAGCGTTCCGCTCGCCAGGGTCTGAATCCGAAGACCGGAGAGAAGATCAAGATCCCTGCCAAGCGTGTTCCCGCCTTCACTGCCGGCAAAATGTTCAAGGACCGCGTCCAGGGCTGACTGCTGGCTTTCCTGGTCACTCCGGCGGTCCTCAGGGACCGCCTTTTTCATGGTTATCACGGCTGGCCCGTCCGCCCCTCCCTCCTGTCCTAAACCGCCCCTGCTGGATCGGTTGCCCACCCGCTTGTGTCAGGCCATCACGGCGGGCCTGGAGCGACGTGATGGCCGCTATCGGGGGCGCTTCGCTCCTTCCCCCACCGGCAGCCTGCATCGGGGCAATCTGCGCACGGCTCTGCTGGCCTGGCTCGATGCCCGCCTCGCCGGCGGGGAGCTTCTGCTGCGCCTCGACGACCTTGACACCCCTCGCAACCGACCCGGCGCCGTCGCCTCAATCCTCGACGATCTGCGCTGGCTCGGCCTCGACTGGGACGGCCCCCCCTTGCTCCAGAGCGAACACCGCGGGGGGTACGCCACCGCCCTTTCGGCCCTGCGGCGCGCCGGCCTGCTCTATCCCTGCCGCTGCAGTCGGCGCCTGCTGGCTGATGTGTCGGCACCGCATGGCGCCTTGAGCGTCTACCCAGGCTTCTGCCGCCATCGGGCCGTCGGATGGGGGGAGATGCGCGGCCGGCTGCCCAGCTGGCGGCTGCGGCTGCCGGCCGGTGCGCTGCGCTGGCAGGAGCGCTGGGAACAGGGCAGCAGCCTCGATGGAGCCACAGAGGTGGGCGATGTGGTGCTGCGCCGTGCTGACGGCGTGGTGGCCTACCACCTGGCCACGGCGCTCGACGAACTGACGCTGGGCATCAGCGATGTGGTGCGCGGCGAGGATCTGCGGGCCTCCACCGGCGCCCAGGTGGCGGTAATGGCGGCCTTGGGGACAAGTCCGCCCCGCTACGCCCACGCACCGCTCTGGCGCGACGAGCGTGGCCAGCGGCTGAGTAAGCGGACGGGGGCCGAGGGGCTGGCAATGTACCGCAGTTGCGGACTCGACGCGTCTGCCGTGATCGGCGAGCTGGCGGCCAGCCTTGCCCTCGTGCCGGCCGGCTCCCGGCTGTCGGCTCGGGAGCTGCTGCAGGAGCTTGATGCCGGCCGGCTCGATGCCTGCCTGCGCTCCCCGGCACTTCTCCGCCCGGTTCCCGGGCTCAGAACTTCGCCGCCTTCTTCTTCTGCTGCCAGATGAAGAAGGCGGCGGTGCCCACCACCACCGCCAGGGGGGCGGCTGTCAGCAGGAGCAGGATCACAGCGGTCCAGTCGGTGTACATCCCTGTTTCCGAGGTGAAATCGCTGCCATCATCACAGCAGAGCTGTCCATCCCTGATCCCATGACCGGATCCACCGTCGCGATGTCCCGTCACCGGTTGATCGGCCTGCGGGGGTTGGCGCGGATGCTGCGGATGCTCCTGCTGGCAGCAGCGCTGGCACCGCTGCTGGCCTCTCCTGGGGCAGCCGGTGTGCGCTTCGAGAACTGCAGCCGCGGAGTCGATGGTTCGCTCACCTGCGACACGGTGCCAACCGGCGACACCCTCCTCGACGACCGTGACGCCCAGTTCGGGTTGTTCCAGAACGCCAGCCCGGGCTGGAATGAGTTCAACCCTTTCCAGGGCTACGATGAGGACTTCGGTAACGATCCCTACTGACGATCCATGGCTCCGCTGCGGCGCAGGGTGGAGGGAGAGCTGCCGAAGGTGGTCAGGATGTCGCGGCTGAAGCTGGAGAGGTTGGTGTAGCCGCATCGCCAGGCGATGTTGCGCACCTGTTCACCTGGCTCCGCCTGCTCCAGGGCCCGTCGAGCTGCCTCGAGTCGTTGGCGCCGTACCCAGTGCATCGGGCCGCAGCCGAAGCGCTCCTGGAAGGCGTACTGCAGGGCACGGCTGGACCAGCCGCTGCGGGCGCTCAGATCCGCGAGGGTGAGTGGGCGGTGCAGGTTCGCGTCGATATGGGCGAGCAGCTCCTCGAGCCGGCGGTGCCGGCCGGTCGTGTCACTTCCATGTCTGCCTCCGTTCGCCTCCAGCAGCAGCAGGCCCACTGCCTGGACAATCAGTGCATCGCTGCGCCAGCCCGGCGGTGGAAAGTCTTCACGGCCGTCCCGCGCGCTGCTTTCGAGCAGCCGCAGCGTCTGCCGCAGCATTTTCAGTAGATCCCGTTGAAGGGGATCGCTCCCCGACCATTGCCAGGCCCGCTCCAGCTGGCTTGCCAGCCGCCGGCCCAGCCGGCTGGCCGACAGCTCACCAGCCCCCGCTCCCTCGGGCGCCGCCAGCAGCAGGCTGGTGTTCAGCAGCCTCTGGGCTGGAACAGGGATCAACACGGCACTGAACCAGTTGTGGCACCGGATCTGGAAGCGCCCTGGCGGCATCAGCGCCGCCCCTTGCTCCGTTCCCCCGATCAGGCAGGCAGCACGGCCCTGCTGCGGTCTGAGCCTCGCATCCCCCGCCAGGGGTACCACCAGACAGGCGTGCTCTGCCGCATTGAGGCACAGATGGCAGGGTGCCAGCACCAGGCCATGCAGCTCCAGCGGTCCGCAGCTCTGCTGGGCGTGACGGAAGGTCAGCTCACATTGATCTGCTTCGTCATCCTGACGTTCGACCCGCAGCAGCGGGGCCAGCCGCCGGCGCAGGGCCGCTCGCCCGATTCCGGCCGAGGTCGAGGGGCCGTCGAAGGGCAGGGGCGCCACCTCCGGCGGCGGCGGATCAGGGCGGTTACGGGGACAGCCGTTCATCGGCGGCGGGCCTGGTGGAGCGCTGCAGTCAGCCTGGCTTCGGCTGCCGCCACCGGCTGCCTCCGGTCAGAGGCTGCGCACCGGCCTGATGGGGAGCTGTCGCCCCTACTGGTGCTTACCGCGCCGGTGCGCTTATCTGGCTGCGATTTGCGTCTACGCCCACCCGGGCTCCATGCAGTTCTGGTCTCCCGGACACGATCCCGATCACCCTCTGCTCGGCTCGAAGCCGGAGCGCTACGTGCTGCTGCGCCTCGATACGGGGCGCTACATCGCCATCGAACCCGCTGATCAGAGCCTGATCGATGTTGAGGTGCAGGAGCAGGCCCATGGATTTCACACCCATGAGGCTGCGCTGCGGGCCGTTGCCGAGCTGCGGCGGCTCGGCCAGGGGCCGATCGATGTGATCAAGGTGGGCTGAAGCTCTTTCTTGTTTCGTTCCTGCGGGTCAGACCGTGCCCACCCCGCTGATCGTGAATCGTTACGGCCTCAGCGGGGCCGCCCGAGGGCCTCGATAGGGTCAGAAGAGAAGCCCTTCAGGTCCATGAAGAAACACCACCTCAGAACGTTGCAGGCGTTGTATGCCCATCCGCTTCAGCACGGCGTGCGCAGTTCGAAGGTGGAGGCCCTGTTCCGTGCCCTCGGCGCTGAGGTCACCGAGTTGGATGACCGCCGCCTCCGCATTCACATGCCCAACGGTTCCGAGACCTGGATCCGCACCGGCTGCGGCGTCCGCCAACCGGATCTTGATGGCGATTCGGTGATCCGCGTGCGCCATTTCCTCAGGGATGCCGGAATCACGCCCGACCACCCCGAGGTGGATGAGGTATCTCCTCGTGGCGATCAGAGCCATCGCCTGGTGCTGCATCTCGACCATCGCCATACCGATGTCTACCGGCTTGAAGGCGATCAGGTGGAGCATGCTGTGCTGCGCCCCCATGGTATCTGGGGCAGTGATCAGAACCTCACCCACCGCCACGACCGCGATCTGGCAGGCCAGCGTTCCCCCGTCGATTCCGACTATCTGGTTCGCATCACCGCTGCGATGAGCGAGGCCGACGCCGTGCTGCTGCTGGGCCATGGCACCGGTGAGAGTGATATGCGCCAGGTGCTGTTGCGCCACCTCCACAACCAGCGCTCGGATCTTCTGGAGCGGATTGTCGGCATCGAAACCCTGGACGACTCCGGCCTAAGTGATAACGCCCTGGTGGCCATCGCCCGCGAGCATTTCGGCAATCTGCCCCACCGCAGGCCCCTGATCATTCCCGGTCAGGAAGTGGTCAGCGGCTGAGATTCGATCCAGATCTGGTCGATTTCTGTCCAGGGGGTATGGTGAAGTAGTGATTTTCGCCATCTCTTCACCATGCTCACCGGTACGGATCTTCTCTCCAGGGTCAAGGAGCTCGGCGACGTCTCCAAGTCGGAGCTGGTGCGGGGCTGCGGCTACGTCAGCTCCAAAAAGGATGGTAGTGAACGCCTCAATTTCACCGCGTTCTATGAAGCCCTCCTCGAGGCCAAGGGTGTCAGCCTTGGTGATGGCGCCGGCAGGGGCGGCGGCAAGGGCGGCCGCAAGCTGAGCTACATCGCCACGGTGCAGGGCAACGGCAATCTGTTAGTAGGCAAGGCCTACACCGCTCTGCTGGATCTCAGCCCCGGCGACGAGTTTGAGATCAAGCTCGGCCGTAAGCAGATCCGCCTGGTGCCCGCCGGCGCCGACGAGGAGGAGTGAGGCGCAGGGCCCTCAGATCACGGTGCCATCGGCCAAGGTGGTGTTTTTTTCGATCACCACGATGCCGTCGCGGATCGTGAAGCCCAGCTCGCTGCGATCCGCCTCCTGCACGCGATCTTTGTTGATCACCTGCACATCAGCACCAATGCGCACGTTCTTGTCGAGAATTGCTCC
The DNA here is from genome assembly GCA_044233605.1 of Cyanobium sp. Taxonomy (GTDB): domain Bacteria; phylum Cyanobacteriota; class Cyanobacteriia; order PCC-6307; family Cyanobiaceae; genus Cyanobium. The sequence goes on from JBIIJS010000003.1 coordinate 12,808, forward strand.
GCGGATTGTGCTGCCGGCTCCGATCCCGAGGGGAATGCCCCCTCGGGATCGCACCGCCCGGCGCTCCTGCTCCGATTCGTAGCTGTCGGCGCCCATCGCCAGGGTGTCGACCAGGCTGGCTCCCGCTTCAACGCGTAAGCGCAGCCCTATCACGCAGTGGTCGATGCTGCAACGATCCAGCCGGCATCCTTCGCTGAGCACCGAACGCTTCAGCCGAGACTCCAGGATCTGACTGGGTGGCAGGTAGCGTGCCCGGGTGTAGATCGGCGCGCGCTCATCAAAGAAGCTGAACGGCGGCGCTTCATCGGCGAGGGCCAGATTGGCTTCGTAAAACGCCTTGATTGTGCCGATGTCCTCCCAGTAATCATCGAAGAGGAAGCTCTGCAGCTTCTGGCCGGCGGCCAGGGCGGCCGGGATGATCTCCTTGCCGAAATCGGTGGCCTGCGGGTGCTGGGCCAGCAGATCGAACAACACCGTGCGATCAAACACATAGATACCCATCGAGGCCAGGAACGGCCGCTCCTGCGCCTCCTGTGCGGAGAGCCCCAGGGCCTGGGTGTCGACCGCCATCGCCTCGAGGGCTGATCCCGTCGGCTTCTCCCGGAACTCCTGAATGCGCCCATCGCTGGTGGTGCGCATCAGGCCGAATCCCTCCGCCGCATGTGGGCTCACCGGCAGGGCCGCCACCGTTAGGGCGGCGCCGCTGCTGCGATGCGCTGCCACGAAGGCTGCATAGTCCATCCGGTAGAGCTGATCACCGGAGAGGATCAGCACCTGATCCACATCCCAGCTCTCGAACAGTTCCTGGTTCTGGCGCACGGCATCGGCTGTACCCTGGAACCAACTGGGGCTTGTAGGGGTCTGCTGGGCGGCCAGCACCTCCACGAAACCACCTTGGAAGCCGGTGGAGAGGTTGTAGGTGAGGCTGAGATGGCGATTCAGCGACTGGCTGTTGAATTGCGTGAGGGCATAGATCTTGTCGATGCCGGAATTGATGCAATTGCTAACAGGAATGTCGATCAACCGGAACTTGCCACCGAGGGGCACCGCCGGCTTTGCCCGCGTGAGCGTAAGCGGTTGCAACCGCGTTCCCGCACCGCCTCCGAGAATGATGGCCAGGACACGTTTCACGGATTGATCTCTCGCTTGAGATGGAAATACAATTGATCTGGATGCCTGTATTTGCTGGGTAGGGCCTGATGCAGGCTTGCCAGGCGTTGCCAGCAGACACTGCGTTTAATTTGCTCAAGCGGTCTGACCTCGCGTACCAGAATGCGAAGTGCTTTCAGGTACAAAGGAAAACTCGCTTCAAGTTCCGCGATTGTGAGGGTGGTGGTGAAGGTTGCCTGACTCATACTCATGGGGCGCTGACCCGGGCAACCTGCACAATCAATCGCTCCGGCGGCCATTCGCTGTCCCCTTTTGGGGGCAATGCACCAGTGTTACGGTCACGTCTGCGATGGCGGCTCCCGCTGTTCAGTCGTCGTAGACACGGCAGTTGATGTTGGAGGGGTTCAGGTCGCAGAACACCTCCAGAGGAGAGGGAGCTTCGGTTGCCTCTGGATGGCGCTGCTGGAAAGCTTCCAGTTCCTGGATCTGTGCCTCGATTTTGCGCGCAATCGCCTGGTCACCCCTGGTCTGGGCCTCGGAGAAGGCGGAACGGTAGCTCTGGATCTGCTCGGCGATGGTGGCCATGGCAATGCGCCTTCCGCAGGCGCCGGATTGGCACGGCGAATGTAGCCCCAGCGCAGCCTCGACCCGGACGACTGAAACACAACCTCCCCGGATGGGGACTTGCCCGCAGGGCCGGTCCGCCACAAAAGTGAATTTCTCCAGCGTTGACTGGATCCCTTTGCCCGCCCTGCTCCATGGCCACCTACAAGGTCACGCTGGTGAACACCAGTTTGGGATTGAATCGCACCATCGATTGCGCCGACGATCAGACCATCTACGACGCAGCCGAGAATCAGGACATCGACCTGCCGATCTCCTGTCGCGCTGGCTCCTGCTCCTCCTGCGCAGGCAAGCTGGTCAGTGGCAGCGTCAACCAGGACGACCAGGCTTTCCTGGATGAAGATCAGATTGCTGCTGGTTTCCTGCTCACCTGTGTGGCCTATCCGACTTCGGATTGCACGGTTGAGACCCATGCGGAGGAATCTCTCTACTGATCTCGGGCTCTGAGGCATGGCATCCTCAGATCTTGGCCGGTGCACGCAACCATGCTGCGGTTTCTTCTCAACCTTCTCTGGTTCGTGCTGGGGGGCTTCCTGATGGGGCTCGGCTGGTGGCTGGTCGGCCTGGTCGCTGCCATTACGATCATCGGTCTGCCGTGGGCGCGGGCCTGTTTCGTGATCGGCAACTTTTCTTTTTGGCCCTTCGGCTACGAAGCGGTGAGCCGGCGGCAGCTCACCGGCCGGATGGATCTGGGCACGGGTCCGCTCGGTCTGGTGGGCAATGTGATCTGGTTCCTCCTGGCGGGTTGGTGGCTGGCGATCGGCCACCTGGGCTCCGCCCTGGCCTGTTTCGTGACGATCATTGGCATTCCCTTCGGCCTGCAGCACATCAAGCTGGCCCTGATCGCCCTGGCCCCGATCGGCCTGCAGGTGGTGCCTGTGCGTCGATGACGATCTCCTGAATAGCCCACCTGCGGCTCAATGGCGGACGAACAAGCCGGTGACTGGATTTGAACCTGCGACCTACTGATTACGAATCAGTTGCTCTACCGCTGAGCTACACCGGCGACCTTGCGAACGTAGCATCCGACTTCCGCAGTAGAAGGACAGCTCCGAAATGGCTGAGCAGCCCAGGCGAACCGTGGACCCGGAGCTGAGGGAGCGCCTTCTGCGTGAGGTCCGCGCGCCCTGGCGCAGCCTGCGGCGCGCCGTCTGGTTCGCCTTGGTGGCCTCCGCCGGGCTTGGCCTGGCAACGATGGCGATGCGGGCTTCCGCCGGCGAGGGGGTGCCCTCAAGCGACTGGCTGATCCAGCTCGGGGCCCTCGGCCTGTTCGGCACCCTCCTCTGGTTCGACCGCAACCGGGTGGGAGATCCCTGAGGCTGCTTCCATTCCCTGTGCCGGCTGCGGGGAAGCTGCAGGCTTCGGTGCCTGCGGTGCACGGGCTTCAGTGATCTCCAGCTGTGGCGGCAGCAGCAGGGGCAGGCCCAGGCTGAGTCGTCGTTGCGCCAGCTCGGCATCGCTCAGCGTTGGGCTGGCGGCGATGGTCGCCGGGCTGCGGCTCAGCAGCCAGATGGCCTGGAGAAGCTGCTGCCACTGCCACAGCATCAGCGCCAGCACCAGCGCGCTCAGCAGCAGGTCGATCAGGCGTGGAGCCTCCGGCAGAGGGGCCAGGGAGGTGGCCAGGGCCGCTATCCAATCCAGCCGCCAGAGCAGCAAAAGCAGAAGGGCGCTGCCGGCGGCGAGAGCCACCTTCAGCGGGTGGCTCTCCTGCAGGCTGCTGAGGCGGCGCTGCAGGTCGCGTCGCCCCCGAGCCGGGGTCTGCAGCAGCAGCAGTGACCAGACATCAGCAGGTCGCCGCCAGAGCAGCAGGGCGGGGCCGAGCCCCCCGATCGCCCAGCAGAGCAGCCGCTCCAGGCCTGGCAAGGGCCCCGGGTCGCTGCCGGCCAGCAGCAGCAGGATCAGCAGGGCCTCCAGGGGCAGCAGGGCGGCCCCGAGCAACTGCAGCCAGAGCAGGGGCTCGCTAGCGGCTCGGGATGGAGTCACGGCGGCGGCGGCGAGGGGGTCGGTGGTCAGCTGCTCAGGGTGCGGCGCTGGGTGACCAGCTTGTAGGCCTCAACCCGGTCGCCCTCCTGCCAGGAGCTGAAGCGATCGGTGCCGATGCCGCACTCGAATCCGGTGGCCACCTCCTTGACGTCGTCCTTGCCGCGGCGCAGCGAGTCGAGGTCACCCTCGTACACCTGTTCCCTGCCGCGGTGCACCCGTACCTTGCAGTTGCGCTGCAGCTTGCCGCTGGTGACATAGCAGCCCGCCACAGCGTTCTTGCCGATCGTGAACACCGCTCGCACCTCGGCTTCACCGAGGGCCTCCTCCACCAGCTCGGGTTCGAGCAGGCCCTCCATGGCCAACTGGATGTCCTCCAGCAGCTTGTAGATGACGTCGTAGTCGCGCACGTCGACGCCGGTGGCGTCGGCCGCCCGTTTGGCACCTGGCGCCATCGAGGTGTTAAAGCCCACGATCACCGCACCGGAGGCGGCCGCCAGGTCGACGTCGGTCTCGGTGATTTCGCCCGGTGCCGAGAGCAGCACCCGCACCTGCACCTCCTCCTTGGGCAGCTGCTCGAGCGAGCCGAGGATCGCCTCCACACTGCCCTGCACGTCGGCCTTGAGGATCAGGTTGAGCTCCTTGAGCTCGCCCTCGCTGGCCTGGCCTGACATCGAGGCCAGCGAGACGCGGCGGGAGGCCATCTGCTGGGCCAGTCGGGTGGCGCGGGCTTCGCTGGCGCGATCACCCACTACGGCCCGGGCCGCCTTCTCGTCTGTGTACACCTCAAACTCGTCACCGGCGGTGGGCACCTCGCTGAAGCCGAGGGCCTCCACCGCGTAGGAGGGCCCGGCGCTCTTCACCCGCTTGCCGGAGTCGTCAACCATGGCGCGCACCTTGCCCAGCACCGGCCCCGCGGCCAGCACATCGCCGGTGTGCAGGGTGCCGTTCTGGATGAGCAGCGTGGCCACAGGACCCTTGGCCTTGTCGAGATGGGCCTCGATCACCGTGCCCCGCGCCATGCGGTCGGGATTTGCCTGCAGGTCTTCCACGTCGGAGACCAGCAGGATCATCTCCAGCAGTTGGTCGATGTTCTCGCCCTTGATGGCACTCACCGGCACCATCACCACGCTGCCACCCCAGTCTTCGGCCACGAGTTCGTGGGCGGAGAGCTCCTGCTTCACCCGGTCGGGCGAGGCACCCTCCTTGTCGATCTTGTTGATCGCTACCAGGATCGGCACCTCGGCGGCGCGGGCGTGGCTGATCGCCTCCAGGGTCTGGGGCCGCACGCCGTCGTCGGCGGCCACCACCAGCACCGCCACGTCGGTGACCTTGGTGCCCCTGGCCCGCATCGCCGTGAAGGCCTCGTGGCCCGGGGTGTCGAGGAAGGTGATCTTTGCCCGCTGGCCGCCGTGGGGAACCTCCACCTGGTAGGCGCCGATGTGCTGGGTGATGCCGCCGGCCTCGCCGGCCGCTACCCGCGTCTTGCGGATCGCGTCGAGCAGACTCGTCTTGCCGTGGTCGACGTGGCCCATCACCGTCACCACCGGCGGGCGGCGGATCAGGTGGGCCCGATCGCTCTCCTCGATCATCTCAACCGTCTTGGCGGCGGCGGCCTGCACGTCGTCCTCCAGCACCGGCACACCGAACTCCTCGGATACGGTCTCGATCGTGGGCAGGTCGAGGGTCTGGGTGACGGTGGCGATGATCCCCTTGAAGAAGAGGCTCTTGATGATCTCGGAACTCTCCACGCCGAGCCGGTCGGCCAACTCCTGCACCGTCAGGTTGCCCTCGGGCACCACCAGCATTTCGGGCCGCTGGGCCTTGAGCTCCCGGGCCGCCCGCAGTTCCATGGCGCGGCGGCGCTGGCGCTGACGGGTGGTCTCCTTCTTCCGCTTGCGGACGGCGACGGTGGGCTTGGGCTGGGAGGCAGCCTTGCCCCTGGGCTTCGCCGGCCGGGCCAGGCTGGCCTGAAGCACCATGGCTTCCTGTTCGCCGGCATAGCCGCCGGTTTCGGCAGTGAGCGCATCATCGTTCTCGCCGATGATGTGTACCTTCTGACGCTGTTTCTGCGGCGTGCGGCTGCGCAGGGCCTCAAGCTTGGCGCTGTCGTCCCAGTCGGGCCGGCGGGCCCGGGTGGCAGGGCTGCCAGGCTGGGGCGGCCGGAAGCCGGGCCGGCGGGGCGCCGCCGGGGCGGCGGCGCTGGGCCGCACCAGGTCGGGCACCGGCCGCGTCGCAGTGTCGGCAGCAGCTTCGCCGCTGCGTTCACCGGTGCGGCGAGGCGGGGGAGCCGTTGGCCGGCCGTTGGGTTTCTGGAGCTGCATCAGCTCGCCCGGCGCCATCGGCTTGCGCATGCCGGGCGGGATGCCGGGGCGTCCGGGCGCGGCGGGGCGTCCCGCTGTAGGGGTGCCGGGACCGGCGGTGTCCCGGCGGATCGGCTTGCCCACCAGCTCCAGTGGGGTGGCGCTTGGCCTTCCCGGGGAACTGGGTCGGCTGACGCCGGCAGCTCCGCCTTGCCGCACCGGCGGTGCCGGTGCCCCCGGGCGCTGGGGCCGGGCGGAAGGGGGCGCCGGCCGTCCGGCGCCGGCCTGACCGGGTTGGGGACGACCCACGAGCTGGGGACGCCCGCCTGCGGCGGCCGGCCGCTGCGGAGCCGGCGTGCGTGCCGCCGGAGCACCGGCGTCCCGGCGCGGCGGACCCGCCGCTGGACGGGCTGGAGGTGCCCCTGGGGCAGGACGGCTGGGAGCGGCCATCGGTTTGCTCACGATCTGGAGCGGCGCGGCCGGCCTGGGGCCGGGCCGGCTCGGCGTTGCGGGGCGGGAGCTGCCGGCCTGGGGCCGACTCGGTGCGGTGGCGGGTCGGGGCGAGGCGGCGACCGGCCGTGCTGGAGGCTGGGTGGGCCGGGCCGGTGGGGCGGCGGCGGAGCGACTCTCGGTCTTCTGGCTGTTGGTTACGCCTGGTTGTGCCGGGCTTGGTCGTGATGCAGCAGCAGGGGGTGAAGCGGGGGCCGCGGCTGTGACCCGGGGGGGGACCGGCTTGAGCGCGGTGCCATCGGAGGCCGCCTTCTTCACCGAGAGGATCGCTTTCCCTGCCGGTGCGGCCGCTGCGGCGGGTGACGCCTTGCCTCCGTTGCCGCGGCTGATCAGGGCCCGGATGCGATCGGCTTCCTCGTCGCTGATCGAACTGCTGTGGCTGCGCGCAGCGATCCTGAGCTTCTCGGCGGCGTCGAGAACATCTTTGTTCTCCAGGCCCAGGTCCCGGGACAGCTCATAGATTCGGACTTTGCCGCTGCTGGTCATTCAGATCTCCAGTGGATCGGGGCCCGATGGGCCGCCGGTCGGGGCCTTGCCGGCCGCCGTGTGTGGCAACGTGCTGCCACATGACCGCAGACTCCCTGCGGCCATCCTTCATCTTGCCTCAGAGCCTGCAGGCCACCCAGTGCCCAGCCGTTCCTGCAAGCTGATGATGATGGTATCGGGCACCGGGCACCGCAGCGACCGCTGCAGTCGCCGGCGCCGGCGGGCATCATCAAGGCAGGCTGCGCTGCGGCAGAGATAGGCCGATCGGCCCATGCCCCGGTCGAGCAGCACACCGCCCTCCGCGGGGCGGATCACCCGCCAGAGCAGGCTGCGGTCTGCCAGGCGGCGGCATGCGGCGCAGCGGCGCAGCACCGGTCGCGGTTGCTGGGGGCTCACCGCTCCACGCCCTCCTCTTCACCATCCTGTTCGCCCGCCTCGGCCACCGCTTCGACGCTTTCCGCCTCGCCGCCGGCTTCCTCGTTCATCGATTCGATCTCCTCGCCCTCATATTCCTCCTCGTCCTCCGGCAGCGGATAGAGCTCGCGCAGGCGCGCATCCTCCTCGGCCCGGGCGGCCTGCTCGGCGGCCAGTCGGGCCTCTGCCTCGGCCTGCAGGGCCTCCTCCTCCTGGCGATGGGCGATGAGGTCGGCCACCACCGCATCCTCAGCGCCCTGGTCGTACTCCTGCGCGTCCTTGATGTCGATCTTCCAGCCGGTGAGGCGTGCGGCCAGCCGCACGTTCTGACCCTCACGGCCAATCGCCAGACTCAGCTGATCGTGGGGCACCAGTACGTGGGCGTGATGGCCTTCCGGATCCACCAGCCGCACCATCTCCACCCGCGCCGGGCTGAGCGAATTGGCGATGTACTGGCCCGGGTCGGGTGACCAGCGAATCACATCGATTTTCTCACCGCGCAGCTCGTTAACCACCTGTTGAATCCGGGAGCCGCGGGCGCCGATGCAGGCTCCCACTGGATCCACCTCCCGTTCCACCGAATCTACGGCCACCTTGGTGCGCGGGCCCACCGAGCGGGAGGGGGGATTGGCCTCGCGGGCCACTGCCACGATCCGTACCGAACCCTCCTGGATCTCCGGCACTTCGTTCTCAAACAGGTACACCACCAGGCCGGCGTTGGAGCGGCTCACGAACAGCTGCGGGCCGCGGCGTGGCACCTCGCTCACCTCCTTGAGAAACACCTTGAAGGTGGCGTTGGCGCGGTAGTTGTCGTTGGGCAGCTGGTCGCGGCGAGGCAGTTCAGCTTCCACCTCCGGCCGGCCGAGGCCGCTGCTCACGGCCATGATCACGCTCTGCCGCTCGAAGCGGATCACCCGGGCGGTCAGCACGGGGTCTTCGAGATCGGCGAATTCCTCCTGGATCATGCGGCGCTGCTGGTCTCGCAGCTTCTGGGCCAGCACCTGCTTGGTGGTGGCGGCGGCCATGCGGCCGAACTCCTCCTTCTCCGGAGTCACGTCCAGCACCACGGTGTCGCCGGTCTGGGCGTCTTCGGCTACCTGGCGTACTTCCTCAATCGAGATCTGGTGGTCGTCGCTCTCCACCTCCTCGACGATGATTTTGCTGGCTAGCACCCGGTAGCCCTCCTCCTCGAGGTCGAGAGCCACGTCGAAGTTGGAGAAATAGTCTTCCTCGAACGGATCCTCACTGATGCCGAGGTAGAGGGTGCGGCGGTAGCGCTCGTAGCCCTTGAGCAGGGCCTCGCGCAGGGCGGCTTCCACCACCTGGGGAGCGAGTTTCTTCTCTTCGCTGATGTCCTCGATCAGATTGTTCAGACCGGGGAGCAGGACCAGAGCCATGGTGGATTCCGTCGGGGGGAAAGGGATAAAGGGGAGCAGGGCTGCAGGCTGGTACTTAGCCGGAGCCCGATGGGCTGGTGAGTCGTACCCGTTGCACTTCGTCGCGGGGGATGCGCAAGGTGCGGCCTCGCTGGTTCAGCAGCACAGCCCTGTCATCGCGGCCGAGCAGCAGGCCTTCGATGCTGGTTGCTGCGCCCGCAGCTCCGCAGTGATCCACCGCCACGGGAAAACCGCGGAAACTGGCGAAGTCGCGTTCGGTGAGCAGCTCTTCACCGATGCCGGGGCTGCTTACCTCCAGCACGTAGGCGGACTCCAGCAGTCCGCCTGTCTCGAGCGCATCCCCCAGCGGAGCGCTGAGGGCGGCGCATTCATCGAGGCTGACATCGCTGCCGTCGCTCCGCTGCACCAGCACCCGCAGGGTCATCGGGATGCGGTGGCTGAGCAGCTCCACACCTTTCACGGCCAGCCCGGCAGAAGACGCCGCCTCGCTGGCGAGGCGTTCCAGTTCAGGCAGGAGCGGGTGCGGCAACGGCAGAGGTTCGACGGGCTGGCCCGCCCGTGCCGCAGTCAGTGAAACTGCCACCTCACTGCTGAACAGCCCGCTCTCGGGCCATGCAGCGACGGGGGGTCGGGCCCAATGGGCTTCAGATCACTTTAGAGGATCACTCGGCGGTCTCGCACCTGCGGAGGTGTTGACAGGGGAGCCGAGGTCGAGCACCGGCGCTTCGGCGTAGTAATCGTTGGCCGTCACTGCGCCGCGCTGGCTGGCGTCCTGGTTGAGGCACTGGCCGCACTGTTCGGGTGTGCGCAGGTACTGGCAGACCCGAGCCCACAGCTTGGCGCGGCTGCCCGGCGCTCCCATCGAGAAATGCACCAGATCGTTGCCGCCCACCATCCCCTGGATCTCCACTTGACAGAGGTTGCAGCGCTGGCGGGTTCCGGGGGGGATGATGGTGGGCATGGCTGGCGGTGCGCTTCGGTCGCAAACTTAGGCCGATCGCCCTGAGACGGCAGGATCCTTCAACCGAGCGGCGCTGGCGGGGGGAATCCGCCACCGGCGGCAGCGCTGTGGTTCCGCCGACCCCCCTACCGTTAGCGCTGCACCTGCGCTTCTGGGGCCCTGAACCACTCCGCCCATCACCGCTCGCTGCATACGTTGCTTGCATCGTTGCTGCTGGCGGCCGTGCTGCTGGCCAACGGCCTGCCCGCTCTTGCTCTGCCGCTGGAACCGTCGTTGCAGACGACGCCATCGCCCTCTCCAGACCCACCGATGGATCAGGAGCCCGGTCAGCACAGTTTTGTGGCCGATGCCGCCCGGCGCGTGGGTCCTGCTGTGGTGCGGATCGACACCGAGCGCACCACCACCGGCGCCTCCTTCGACCCCACCATGCTGGATCCTCTGCTGCGGGATCTGTTCGGCGATCCCTCTGGCTCGATGAGGGAGCGGGGGCAAGGTTCCGGCGTGGTGATCGATGCCGGCCGCGGCCTGGTGCTCACCAATGCCCATGTGGTCGATTCGGTCGATTCGGTTGCCGTCACCCTGGCGGATGGCCGTCAGCTTGATGGATCGGTCGTTGGAGCCGACCCGGTCACCGACCTTGCGGTGGTGTGCATCGCCGGCCGTCGCGACCTGCAGGCGGCGCCGCTGGGGGATTCCGAAGCTCTTCAGGTGGGTGACTGGGCGATCGCCCTGGGTAGCCCCTACGGCCTGCAGCGCACCGTCACCCTGGGCATCGTCAGCAGCCTGCACCGCGACATCAACAGCCTGGGCTTCGCCGACAAGCGCCTCGACCTGATCCAGACCGATGCGGCGATCAACCCCGGCAATTCCGGTGGCCCGCTGATCAACGCAGCCGGTGAAGTGATCGGCATCAATACCCTGGTGCGCTCCGGCCCGGGCGCAGGGCTCGGCTTCGCCATCCCGGTGAATCTCGCCAGGCGGGTGGCGGCCCAGCTGGCGGAGGGTGGCCAGGTGGTGCACCCCTATCTGGGTCTGCAGCTGGTGCCGCTCACGGCTCGCGTCGCCCGCGAGAACAACCGCGACCCCGAAGCACTTCTGCAACTGCCCGAGCGTGATGGCGCCCTGGTGCAGAAGGTGATACCCGACAGCCCCGCCGAAAAGGCGGGCCTGCGCCGCGGTGATCTGGTGGTGCGGATCGACGAGGAGAGCGTCAGCACCCCTGCGGCCCTGCTGCGGCTGGTGGAGAAGTCGGAGGTGGGCCAGCCCCTGCCGCTCACGGTGGTGCGAGGCCAGCGCGAGCTGGAGCTCTCGATCCGTCCCGCCGCCCTGCCGCAGCCCGGCTGAGGCTGCGGCAGGGCGGCGCCAGGGGCCTTGCTACGGTCGCGCCCTTGTTCGTAAGGAGCGTGCGATGTCGGATCTGCAGGACCGGATGAAGCAGGCCGTTGCCGCGGCCGCCGTCGAGCAGATCCGCGACGGCATGGTGCTGGGGCTGGGCTCCGGCTCCACAGCTGCCCTGATGATCCAGGCCCTCGGCGCGAAGCTGGCCACCGGTGAGCTACGCGACATCACCGGGGTCACCACCTCCTTCCAGGGCGAGGTGCTGGCCGCAGAGCTGGGCATCCCCCTGCAGAGCCTCAACGCGATTGATCGCATCGATCTGGCCATCGATGGCGCCGACGAGGTGGATCCCTCCTTCCAGCTGATCAAGGGCGGTGGCGCCTGCCACGTTCAGGAGAAGCTGGTGGCCCGCCGGGCCGAGCGCTTTGTGGTGGTGGTGGATGCCAGCAAGCTGGTAGGCACCCTGAATCTTGGTTTCCTGCTGCCGGTGGAGGTGCTGCCGGGTGCCTGGCGCCAGGTGAAGGCCCAGATCGCCGAGATGGGCGGAGATGCCCAGCTGCGTATGGCCGTCAAGAAAGCTGGCCCGGTGGTGACCGACCAGGGCAACCTGGTGCTGGATGTGAGGTTCGTCGGTGGCATCAGCGATCCGGCGGGCCTGGAGAAGGAGATCAACAACCTTCCCGGCGTGCTCGAGAACGGCCTGTTCGTCGACCTGGCCGACCAGGTGCTGGTCGGAGAGATCAACGACGGAGTGCCTGGCGTGCGCGACCTTGTGAAGCGCTGAACCCCAGGATCAGCCGTTCAATCCACCCAGCCGCTGCCGCACAGATTCGGCGTGACTGTGCAGCCCTTCGCTTTCGGCCAGGGTGATCACCGCATCGGCCGTTGCCTCCAGCGCCTGGCGGTTGAAGCCGATCAGGCTGGTGTGGCGCAGGAAGGTCTCGACGCTGAGGGCGCCGGCGAAGCGAGCCGTGCCGGAGGTGGGAAGGGTGTGGTTAGGTCCGGCCAGGTAGTCGCCCACCGCCTCGGGGCTCCAGGCTCCGAGGAATATGGCGCCGGCGTGGCGGATCCGTTCCGCCAGCGATTCCGGATTCTCCACCAGCAACTCCAGGTGCTCGGGTGCGAATCGATCGCTCAGGGCGGCGGCCTGGGCCAGGTCTTCGGCCACCACGATCAGGCCCCAGTCGTTGAGGGCCTCGCGGGTGATGGCGGCGCGGGGGTGATCGCGCAGCTGCGCTTCGATCGCCGCCGGTACGGCTGCCGCCAGCGCATCGCTGGTGGTGATCAGGATCGAGGCGGCAAGCGGATCGTGCTCGGCCTGGGCCATCAGGTCGGCGGCCACCTGCTCAGGGCGGGCCGTGTGGTCGGCGATCACCAGCACCTCGCTCGGGCCAGCCAACGAGTCGATGCCCACCTGGCCGTAGACGGCCTTTTTGGCCAAGGTGACCCAGAGGTTGCCCGGTCCGCTGATCACATCCACCCTGGGGATCGATTCGGTGCCCCAGGCCAGGGCGGCGATCGCCTGGGCGCCGCCGACCCTGTACACCTCACGTACACCGGCCCGGTGGGCCGCCGCCAGCACAGCCCGGCTGGGTTCTCCAGAGGGACCCGGCGGGGTCACCATCACAAGCCGCTCCACTCCGGCCACCGTGGCCGGCACAGCGTTCATCAGCACCGTGCTGGGGTAGGCCGCCCGGCCGCCCGGCACATACAGGCCGGCCCGCTCCACCGGCCGCCAGCGACGACCGAGCCGCTCGCCGTGGGGGCCCTTCAGCGAGAGGTCGGCAGGCATCTGGGCGCGGTGGAAGGTCAGCACTCGCTCGTGGGCCAGGTCGAGGGCCCGCTGCAGATCCGGTGGGGTGGCACGCCAGGCCTCGGCGAGCCGTTCTTCGGGAATCCGCAACGGCTCAGGCCGCACCCCGTCAAACCGTTCGCTCAGCTCCAGCAAGGCGGCATCACCGCCGCTGCGCACCTGCTCCAGAATCCCGGCCACCGTCTGCTCCTCGTGGGCCAGCCGGCTGCCGCCGGTGCGTCCGGCGATCGCCGTGAGTCGCTCGCCGGCGCTGGCGGCATCACGCAGGCAGGGGATGGCGAGGCCGGTGGATTCGTGGGGGGAGCTGGAGACGACCACGGCGGATGGACAGGGGGATGGGGGACGACGCTAGGTGGGGGTGGTTGGGCCCCGGGGTAGGATTTTTGTTTGTCCAGTCAGCGTCAGCACCACGTGGCCAATAACAAGTCGTCGAAGAAGCGCATTGAGATCGCGGAACGCAACCGCCTGCGCAACCGCACCTACAAGTCCGCCCTGCGCACCTTGATGAAGCGCTGCTTCTCTGCCTGTGCCGCATACGGCCAGGAGCCAGGCAGCGAAGCCCGTGAGGCCGTGCAGATGAGCATGGGTGCCGCCTTCAGCAAAATCGACAAGGCCATCAAGGTTGGCGTGTTGCACCGCAACACCGGGGCCAACCAGAAGTCGCGTCTCAGCGCAGCCGTCAGGAAGGTTCTCGAGCCTGCCGGCGCCGCTGCGGCCCCCGCCGCCGTCATCAGCTCAACCGCTGCCACCGAGGCCTGAGCCAGGCCCCCGCTCCCGCACCCATGGCTGCCACCACTCTTCCGGTTTCGCCGGCCCCTCTGGTGGACTCCCACTGTCACATCGTCTTCCGCAACTTCGAAGACGACCTCGATGAGGTGGTGGCGCGCTGGCGGGAGGCGGGCGTGCGCTCCCTGGTGCATGCCTGCGTCGAGCCCTCGGAGATCCCGGCCATCAGGGCCCTGGCCGATCGCTTCAGCGAGCTCCGTTATTCGGTGGGTGTTCACCCTCTCGACACCGGGCACTGGCGCAGCGACACCGCGGCGGTGCTGCGGACCGCCGCTGAAGCCGACCCGCGCGTGGTGGCGATCGGAGAGCTAGGTCTCGACCTGTTCCGTGAGAGCAATCTGGAGGAGCAGATGGCCGTGCTCATCCCCCAGCTGGATCTGGCCTGTGAGCTGGATCTGCCCGTGATCATCCACTGCCGCGACGCGGCTGCTCCAATGCTGGCGGAGCTGCAGCGGCGCCGGGCCGAGGGGTGCTGCCCCCGCGGCGTGATGCACTGCTGGGGCGGCACTCCCGAGGAGATGGAGGCTTTTTTGGAGCTGGGTCTGTTCATCAGCTTCAGCGGCACCGTCACATTCCCGAAAGCCGAAGCCATTCACGCCTGCGCCAGGCAGGTGCCCGCCGACCGATACCTGGTCGAGACCGACTGCCCGTTCCTGTCACCGGTGCCGCGGCGCGGCAAGCGCAACGAACCTGCCTTCGTCGCAGCAGTGGCGGCGCGGGTGGCCGAGCTGCGTGGCGAGAGTCTGGCGGTGGTGGCCACCACCACCACCACCAATGCGATCCGCCTCTTTCGCTTGCAGGATCACGACTGGCCTCATCACAATGTATGATATTTCATTGGCCTGGAAGCGGAAGCGCTCCCCCTGTCGATCAAGCCACTTGTCGATCAAGCCACCAGTGATCCCCCCGGTTGTCTGGCCCTTGCAGGCTTTGATTTCTGGCAATGAGATGAGCTTGCCCGCCTCGCGGCGAGTTCCATAGGCGCACGGCCCGTTTGTTCTTCGCCCGCTGGGGGGGAGGCATCGTGGCCGCTGCGCCTATGAGCGTGATTCTCACTGCTTCCGTCCCAATCACCTCCCTCGCCCGATTCGGGCCTCAGGTTCACCCCGTCCACCCGTCCCGCAGGTTCCCCGCATGAGCAGCGCGATCCAGGTCGCCAAGACCGTCACCTACCTGCCCGATCTGGTGGAGGTGCAGCGGGCCAGTTTCAAGTGGTTCCTGGAGAAGGGGCTGATCGAGGAGCTCGAGAGCTTCTCTCCGATCACCGACTACACCGGCAAGCTCGAGCTGCACTTCATCGGCAGCGAGTACCGCCTCAAGCGGCCCCGTCACGATGTGGAGGAGGCCAAGCGTCGCGACGCCACCTTTGCGTCGCAGATGTACGTCACCTGCCGCCTCGTCAACAAGGAGACCGGCGAGATCAAGGAGCAGGAGGTGTTTATCGGCGAACTTCCGCTGATGACTGAGCGGGGAACGTTCATCATCAATGGCGCCGAGCGCGTGATCGTGAACCAGATCGTGCGCAGCCCCGGTGTGTACTTCAAGGACGAGCAGGACAAGAATGGCCGTAAGACTTTCAACGCCAGCCTGATTCCCAACCGAGGCGCCTGGCTGAAGTTCGAAACCGACAAAAACGACCTTCTGCACGTGCGCGTCGATAAGACGCGCAAGATCAACGCGCATGTGCTGATGCGGGCGATCGGCCTGTCAGACAACGACGTGCTCGACAAGCTGCGCCACCCCGAGTACTACCAGAAGTCGATTGAGGCGGCCAACGACGAGGGCATCGCCTCGGAAGATCAGGCCCTGCTGGAGCTTTACAAGAAGCTGCGCCCCGGCGAGCCCCCCTCGGTCAGCGGCGGACAGCAGCTGCTGCACAGCCGCTTCTTCGATCCCAAGCGCTACGACCTCGGCCGGGTGGGCCGATACAAGATCAATAAGAAGCTGCGGCTCACGATCCCCGACGCCACCCGCACCCTCACCCCCGAGGACGTGCTGTCCACAATCGATTATCTGATCAACCTCGAACTTGACGTCGGTGGGGCCACCCTCGACGACATCGATCACCTGGGCAATCGCCGCGTGCGCTCGGTGGGCGAGCTGCTCCAGAACCAGGTGCGCGTGGGTCTCAACCGGCTCGAGCGGATTATCAAGGAGCGCATGACCGTCGGCGAGACCGAATCGCTCACCCCGGCCCAGTTGGTGAACCCCAAGCCCCTGGTGGCAGCGATCAAGGAGTTCTTCGGCTCCAGCCAGCTGAGCCAGTTCATGGATCAGACCAACCCTCTGGCCGAGCTCACCCACAAGCGCCGCATCAGTGCCCTGGGCCCCGGCGGCCTCACCCGCGAGCGCGCCGGCTTCGCCGTGCGCGATATCCATCCGTCGCACTACGGCCGCATCTGCCCGATCGAAACTCCGGAGGGACCAAACGCCGGCCTGATCGGCTCACTCGCTACCCACGCCCGGGTGAATGAGTACGGCTTCATCGAAACGCCGTTCTGGAAAGTGGAGAACGGCGTGGTGCTCAAACAGGGCGATCCCATCTATCTCTCCGCCGACCTCGAGGACGAGTGTCGTGTCGCCCCCGGCGACATCGCCACCGACGCAGAAGGCCGCATTACCGCCGAGCACGTGCCGGTTCGTTACCGACAGGACTTCGAGAGCGTGCCTCCCGAACAGGTGGATTACGTGCAGCTATCGCCTGTGCAGGTGATCTCGGTGGCCACCTCGCTGATCCCCTTCCTGGAGCACGACGACGCCAACCGCGCCCTGATGGGCTCCAATATGCAGCGCCAGGCAGTACCGCTGCTGCGGCCCGAGCGGCCGCTGGTGGGCACCGGCCTGGAAACCCAGGTGGCCCGCGACTCGGGCATGGTGCCGATCACCCGCGTGAACGGCACGGTTACTTACGTGGATGCCACGGCGATCGTGATCCGCGATGAGCAGGGCGCCGAGCATGTGCACCACCTGCAGAAATATCAACGCTCCAACCAGGACACCTGTCTCAACCAGCGCCCGATCGTGCGCCAGGGTGACACGGTGATCGCCGGACAGGTGCTGGCCAACGGTTCCGCCTGCGAGGGCGGCGAGATCGCCCTGGGTCAGAACGTTCTGATCGCTTACATGCCCTGGGAGGGCTACAACTACGAGGATGCGATCCTGGTGAGCGATCGCCTTGTGCAGGATGATCTCTACACCTCGGTTCATATTGAGAAGTATGAGATCGAAGCCCGCCAGACGAAGCTCGGCCCCGAGGAGATCACTCGCGAAATTCCGAATGTGGCTGAGGAGAGCCTGGGTAATCTCGATGAGATGGGCATCATCCGCATCGGTGCTTACGTCGAGAGCGGCGACATCCTGGTAGGCAAGGTGACGCCCAAGGGTGAATCTGATCAGCCGCCTGAGGAGAAGTTGCTACGGGCGATCTTCGGCGAGAAGGCCCGCGATGTGCGCGATAACTCCCTGCGGGTGCCCAGCACTGAGCGCGGCCGTGTGGTTGATGTGCGCATATACACCCGCGAGCAGGGCGATGAGCTTCCTCCCGGCGCCAACATGGTGGTGCGCGTGTATGTGGCGCAGCGCCGCAAGATCCAGGTGGGCGACAAGATGGCTGGTCGCCATGGCAACAAGGGCATTATCAGTCGCATCCTGCCCCGGGAGGACATGCCCTACCTGCCCGACGGCACGCCGATCGACATCGTGCTCAACCCCCTGGGTGTGCCGAGTCGCATGAATGTGGGCCAGGTTTTCGAGTGCCTGATGGGCTGGGCCGCCTCCCACCTCAACGCCCGCGTCAAGGTGGTGCCCTTCGACGAGATGCACGGCGTGGAGACCTCCAAGAACACCGTCACCGCCTACCTCGAGGAAGCCGCCCGCCAGCCCGGCAAAGAATGGGTCTACGACCCGGACCATCCCGGTAAAATCCAGCTGATCGACGGTCGCAGCGGCGAACCGTTCGATCAGCCGGTCACCGTTGGCTACGCCCACATTCTCAAGCTGGTGCACCTGGTCGACGACAAGATTCACGCCCGCTCCACCGGCCCCTACTCCCTCGTCACCCAGCAGCCCCTGGGCGGCAAGGCCCAGCAGGGCGGCCAGCGGCTCGGTGAGATGGAGGTATGGGCCCTGGAGGCCTACGGCGCTGCCTACACCCTGCAGGAGTTGCTCACCGTCAAATCTGACGACATGCAGGGCCGCAACGAAGCCCTCAACGCGATTGTCAAAGGTAAGCCGATTCCCAGGCCTGGCACGCCGGAGTCGTTCAAGGTGCTGATGCGCGAGCTGCAGTCCCTCGGTCTTGACATCGCCGTTTATACGGATTCCGGTGAGGAGGTCGATCTGATGCAGGACGTCAACCCCCGCCGCAGCACCCCCAGCAGGCCCACCTACGAGTCCCTCGGCGTCGCGGACTACGACGACGACTGATCGCCGATCGCAGCGGCGCTGACCGCTGCCCAGGCTCCACCTGTTTCACCTCTTCCCGCGCGTCAGGTTCCCATGTCCAACAGCAATCTCCGCACCGAAAACCACTTCGACTACGTGAAAATCACGCTCGCCTCGCCCGAGCGGATCATGCAGTGGGGGCAGCGCACACTGCCCAACGGGCAGGTGGTGGGTGAGGTGACCAAGCCGGAGACGATCAACTACCGCACCCTTAAGCCCGAGATGGACGGGCTGTTCTGCGAGAAGATCTTCGGGCCTTCCAAAGACTGGGAGTGCCACTGCGGCAAATACAAGCGGGTGCGGCACCGCGGCATCGTCTGCGAGCGTTGCGGAGTGGAGGTCACAGAGAGCCGGGTACGCCGCCATCGCATGGGCTTCATCAAGCTCGCCGCACCGGTGAGTCATGTGTGGTACCTGAAGGGGATTCCGAGCTACGTAGCGATCCTGCTTGACATGCCGCTGCGCGATGTCGAGCAGATTGTGTACTTCAACTGCTACGTTGTGCTCGATGCGGGTGACCATAAAGACCTCACCTATAAGCAGCTGCTTACCGAAGATGAATGGCTCGAGATCGAGGATGAAATCTTTGCCGAAGACTCCGAGATCGAGAACGAACCCGTAGTCGGCATCGGCGCCGAGGCGCTCAAGCAACTGCTCGAAGACCTCAATCTGCAGGAGATTGGCGATCAGTTGCGCGAGGAGATCGCTGCAAGCAAGGGTCAGAAGCGCGCCAAGCTGATCAAGCGACTGCGCGTTATCGACAATTTCATCGCCACCAGCGCCCGGCCTGAGTGGATGGTGCTGGATGTGATCCCCGTGATCCCTCCCGATCTGCGGCCGATGGTGCAGCTCGATGGTGGTCGCTTCGCCACCAGCGACCTCAACGACCTCTACCGTCGTGTGATCAACCGCAACAACCGCCTGGCCCGGCTGCAGGAAATTCTTGCTCCCGAGATCATCGTGCGCAACGAAAAGCGCATGCTGCAGGAGGCCGTTGATGCCCTCATCGACAACGGCCGACGCGGCCGCACTGTGGTGGGCGCCAATAACCGGGCGCTCAAGTCGCTCAGCGACATCATTGAGGGCAAGCAGGGTCGATTCCGGCAGAACCTGCTGGGCAAGCGGGTCGATTATTCCGGCCGTTCGGTGATCGTGGTAGGCCCCAAGCTCAAGATGCATCAGTGCGGCCTGCCCAAGGAGATGGCGATCGAGTTGTTCCAGCCGTTCGTGATCCACCGCCTGATCCGCCAGAACATCGTCAACAACATCAAGGCGGCCAAGAAACTCATTCAACGTGCCGATGATGAGGTGATGCAGGTGCTGCAGGAGGTGATCGAGGGACACCCGATCCTGCTCAATCGCGCCCCGACGCTGCACCGTCTTGGCATCCAGGCTTTTGAGCCCAAGCTGGTGGATGGGCGCGCCATTCAGCTGCACCCGCTGGTGTGCCCCGCCTTCAACGCCGACTTTGACGGCGACCAGATGGCCGTGCACGTGCCGCTGGCGATCGAAGCACAGACGGAAGCGCGCATGCTGATGTTGGCCAGCAACAACATCCTCTCGCCAGCCACCGGTGAGCCGATCATCACTCCTTCACAGGACATGGTTCTCGGCGCCTATTACCTCACCGCCGAGCAGCCCGGTGCCGCAAGGCCCGTCTTTCCGGTGCGCCCCAGCGACGACCGCTCCCGTCTGTTCGCCTCTCTCGACGATGTGCTGGCCGCGTTCGAGGAGAAGCATGTCGTTCTGCATGACTGGATCTGGGTGCGCTATCACGGTGAGGTCGACAGCGAAGACGAGGATTGCGAACCGCAGAGCGTCGACACCCTCAGCGACGGCACTCGCATTGAGCAGTGGAAGTACCACCGTGACCGATTCGATGAAGACGGTGAGCTGATCAGCCGATACCTGCTGACCACCGTGGGCCGGGTGGTGATCAATCACGTGATCATCGACGCGGTCGCCACCGCATGACCCCTGCCGCCTGAAGACTCCGGCATTCTTTCCATATTTCCACCCCAGCCTTCCGCCTGCGCGCGTCATGACCGCCACTCCCGCTAAGAAGTCCAGCAAGAAGTCCGCCGGGGCCGAGGCTCCCGCCGAGGTTTCGATCAACGGCAGCCGAGCGCTGAGCCTTCAGGCACCCACCTTCCGCAATCGGGTGATCGACAAAAAGGCCCTGCGCAATCTGGTGGCCTGGGCTTACAAGCACCATGGCACCGCCGCCACCGCGGCGATGGCCGATGAGCTCAAAAATCTTGGCTTCCACTACGCCACCCAGGCAGCCGTTTCGATCTCCGTTGACGACCTCCGCATTCCTGGCGACAAGGCAGCCCTGCTGGAGGAAGCTGAACATCAGATCACCGAGACCGAGGAGCGCTACCGCCTTGGCGAGATCACCGAGGTGGAGCGCCACACCAAGGTGATCGACACCTGGACCGAGACCAACGAACGTCTCGTCGCCGCCGTGCGCCGCAATTTTGACGAGAACGATCCACTCAATTCGGTGTGGATGATGGCCAACTCCGGTGCCCGGGGCAACATGTCCCAGGTGCGCCAGTTGGTGGGTATGCGCGGTCTGATGGCGAATCCCCAGGGCGAGATCATCGACCTGCCGATCCGTACCAACTTCCGCGAGGGGCTCACGGTCACTGAATACGTGATTTCCTCCTACGGTGCCCGTAAGGGCCTGGTCGACACCGCGCTGCGCACGGCCGACTCCGGCTACCTCACCCGCCGCCTGGTGGATGTGGCCCAGGACGTGATCGTGCGCGAGGAAGACTGCGGCACAATGCGCGGCATTCCCATCGATGCAGAGGATCAGGGAGGCTTCCGCAACAAGCTGGTGGGTCGCCTGGCGGCGGAGCCAGTGCTGGACCAGAGCGGTGCCGTGCTGGTGGAGCGCGACGGCGAAATCGACCTGCCCACCTCGCGTGCCATTGAGGCCGCCGGGGTCACCACGGTGGTTGTGCGTTCACCGCTCACCTGCGAGGCCTCCCGTTCGGTCTGCCGCAAGTGCTATGGCTGGGCGCTGGCCCACAACGAACTCGTCGATCTGGGCGAGTCGGTGGGCATCATCGCTGCCCAGTCGATCGGCGAACCCGGCACCCAGCTGACGATGCGTACCTTCCACACCGGCGGTGTTTCCACCGCTGAGACCGGTGTGGTGCGCTCCCTGGTGGAGGGCACGGTGGAGTTCGGCGCCAAGGCCCGGGTGCGTCCGCACCGCACGCCCCATGGCGTGGAGGCCCATCTGGCTGAAACCGATTTCAGCCTGGAAGTGAAACCCAGCGGCAAGGGCAAGGTTCAGAAGCTGAACATCACATCGGGCTCAATCCTGTTCGTTGATACCGGCGACAGCGTGCCGGCCGACACAATCCTGGCCCAGATCTCCTCCGGGGCCCAGGTGAAGAAGAGCGTTGAGAAGGCCACCAAGGATGTGATCTGCGATCTGGCCGGACAGGTGCGCTTCGAAGATGTGATCCAGCCCCGAGAGGTCACCGACCGTCAGGGCAACATCACCCACAAGGCGCAGCGTCTCGGTCGCCTCTGGGTGTTCAGCGGCGACGTCTACAACCTGCCGCCCAATGCGCAGCCGGTGGTTGAGGGCAACAGCTCGGTGACCACCGGCGAGGTGCTGGCCGAAAGCCGTCTTGTGAGCGAGTACGGCGGTGCCGTGCGCCTGCGCGATTCGGCCGGCGACTCCCGCGAGGTGCAGATCGTCACTGCCAGCCTCACCCTCAAGGATTGCAAATTGGTGGGCGAGTCCACCCATGCCGGCGAGATCTGGCACCTGGAGGGCAAAGACGCCATCCGCTACCTGCTCAAGACCCAGCCCGGCAGCAAGATCGGCAACGGCGAGGTGATTGCCGAACTCGCCGACAACCGCTTCCGTACCCAGACCGGTGGCATCGTGCGCTTCGCACCCGGACTGGCGATCAAGAAGGCCCGCTCGGCCAAGCACGGCTATGAGGTAAGTAAGGGGGGCACGTTGTTATGGATACCGCAGGAAACCCACGAGATCAACAAGGACATCTCCCTCTTGATGATTGAAGATGGTCAGTGGATTGAAGCAGGCACCGAGGTGGTGAAGGACATTTTCAGCCAGACCGCGGGCATTGTTACTGTTACCCAGAAGAACGATATCCTGCGCGAGATCATCGTGCGCTCTGGTCAGTTGCACATAGTCTCAGACAGCAAGGTGCTGGGCCGCTACAGCGGTGAAGGCAAGATTGTGAATCCCGGTGAGGAGATCGCTCCTGGCCTATCGGCCGAGGTGATGCGTTTTGTTGAGGCAGTGGAT
>JBIIJS010000091.1:0-10098 GCA_044233605.1 Cyanobium sp.
ACCCCAGTCCGGCGAGGTGCCGTCCTGCATCACCACCCCTTCGAACTCCGCCTGCCGCAGCCGTTCCAGCACCGCTGCCCAGATCTTGGTGTTGCCGCCGCGCGCATAGACCATCTGCGGCTTGAAGGGATCACCGTCACTGCCGAACCAGGGCTGATCGGGGTGGTAGCGCTGCTTGCGAAACAGATCCACATCCGCCACGTTCTGATCCACCAGCGCCAACCCATCGCCGCGCTCCAGCAGCAAAACGCTGCGCCCCGCTGCAGCAAGCTCCGCCGCCAGCGTGCCGCCGCCGGCACCACTGCCGATCACAACCACGTCGTGAATCGTGTCGTCGATGATCATGGCGAACCCCTCAACTGCGTTGCCACACGTAGATCAGTACAAACAGGATGATCCAGATCACATCCACGAAGTGCCAGAACAGTGACACCGAAATCACCCCGGCCTCGCCGCCGTCGTAGTTGCCGGACCGGAAAGAACGCACCAGCATCAGGGCCATCAGCGCGATGCCGGTCAGCACATGCAGGCCGTGGAAACCCGTGAGCAGAAAGAAGCTGCTGCCGAACACGCCGCTCTGAAGACCGAAGGGCAGTGCTGCCCACTCCAGCGCCTGGCCCACCAGAAACACCGAGCCCATGACCATGGTCAGAGCCCACAGCGCCCGGAAGAGCCACAGCCGCCGCGCCGCCAGGGCCCGCTCAGCGAAATAGGCAACAAAACTGCTGCTCACCAGGATCACGGTGAACAGCAGCGGACCTCGCACCTCCAGGCCCTCCACCCCCTCCGGCAACCACAGCGGCGACGACTGCTTGAACACCACATAGCCTGCGAAGAAGGCAAAGAAAATCAAACTTTCGGAGATCAGAAAGATCACCATGCCTGTGAGATTGTGACCGCCAGGGCCCTGGGAATGGAGCGAGCCGTCGGCAGCAGCGGAGGCAGGAGTGCTCATCGCTCGACTGCCTCCAGCGCGCGGGCTACGTATTCGGCCTCATGCTCCACGAGGGGCCGTTCCAGGCCGTAGCCATACGGACCGCTGAGCACCGTGGGCACCTTCTCCTCGAAGTTCTCCGCCGGCGGCGGCGACGGCAGCAGCCACTCCAGACCGATTGCATGCCAGGGATTCGGCGGCGCCTTGGCTCCCCTGGACCAGGAGCTCACCATATTGAGCAGAAAGGGGATCGTGGCCACGCCCAGCAGGAAGGCCCCGAGGCTGGCGAGCACATTGGCCAGGGCGAACTCCGGGTCGTAGGAGGCGACGCGGCGCGGCATTCCCATCAGGCCGGCCCAGTGCATCGGCAGGAAGTTGAGGGCGCTGCCGGCAAAAGTGAGTAGAAAATGCAGCTTGCCGAGGCCCTCGTAATACATGCGGCCGGTGAACTTAGGAAACCAGTGATAGATAGCAGCAAACACACCGAAGGTGATGCAGTTGAAGATTACGTAGTGGAAATGGCCGACTACAAAGTAGGTGTTGCCCACATGGATGTCCACCGGAACGGTGGCGAGCATGATGCCGGTGATGCCTGCGAAGATGAAATTGAAGATGCCCCCCAGACAAAAGAGCATGGGCGTACTCAGCCGCAGCCGGCCGCGCCAGAGAGTGGCGATCCATGCAAACACCTTGATGCCGGTGGGCACGGCAATCAGCATCGTGGTGACCATGAACAGATTGCGCATCCACAGCGGCGTGCCGCTATAAAACATGTGGTGCACCCACACGATCAGGCTCAGCACCGTGATGCCAAAGGAAGCGATCGCCACCACGTGGTAACCAAACAGCGGCTTGCGCGCATACACCGGCAAAATCTCAGAAAAGATGCCGAACACCGGCAGCACCATCACATACACAGCCGGGTGGGAATAAAACCAGAAAAAGTGCTGGTAGAGCATCGGATCGCCGCCCCCCTCGGGCCGGAAGAAGCTGGTACCGAAACTCAGATCGAAGAGCAGCATCAGCGCTCCGCCGGTGAGCACCGGCAGGCCCACCAGCTGGATGGTCTGCGCCGCCAGGGCCGTCCAGCAGAAGATCGGCATGCGGAACAGGGTCATGCCCGGTGCACGCATGCGCAGGATCGTTGTGCAGAAATTCACTGCCCCCATGATCGAGCTCACCCCCGAGAGCGCAACCGCGAGGATCCAGAGAAACTGGCCATTGATGAAATGGCCCAGCGGATTTTGCAGGCTCACCGGCGGATAAGCCCACCAGCCTGAGCTCGAGGGACCGCCGGGGATGAAGAAGCTGGCCATCAGGATCAGGCCGAATAGCGGCACCAGCCAGAAGGCCAGGGCATTGAGCCGAGGGAAAGCCATATCGGGCGCACCGATCATCGGCGGGATCAGCAGGTTGTTGAAACCGTTGAGGATCGGGAACAGAAACAGGAACAACATCACCGTTCCATGCATCGTGTAGAGGCCGTTGTACACGCTCGGATCCACCAGATCGGCAGGCGGTGTGATCAGTTCGCCACGCATCACCATCGCCAACAGGCCGCCGACCAACAGAAAGAACAGGGCGGTGACGATATACTGAATACCGATCACCTTGGCGTCGGTGTTGAAGCTGAAGAAGCGCCGCCAGTTGTCGGGCGCACCGGGCACCGGATGGGGCGCCTTCAGCACCCGGGGATCAAAGGAGAGGTCAGAGCTGGCCATCGGTGTGGAGTCAGGCTTCGTGGGTGGCGGCTGGGTCGACGTCGACATTGACCAGCGGAGGCGACGCCGGCGGCACAGTGGCCCAGCCCCGATCGCCACCCTCAAGCCGGCGGCCATAGAGCTGGGCGGCAGCGTTGGCGGCCGGCTGCAGAGGAAGGCGCTCCGCCTTCTGAAGCCAGGCGGCAAAGGCGGCATCGCTTTCCACTACCACGTCGGTCTGGTTGCTGGCGAAGTAGCCGCCGCTGAACTGGGAATCCCGCAGTCGGTAGCGACCCTCGCGGGTGGGGGTGAGCGTGTAGCGGATCTCGCTGCCGGGGATCAGATCCTGCTTGAGCCGGAAAGCGGGAATGAAGAAGCCATGCAGCACATCGAGCGATACCAGGTTGAAATCGGCCGGGCGATTCACCGGCAGGTGCAGCTCGGTGCTGCGCACGCCATTGGGATAAACAAACTCCCATGACCACTGGCGGGCAATCACCTCGATCGTCCCCGCCCCGGCTGCAACGTCCCCGCCCGGAGCTTCGGCCACCAGCTCGGAACCATGCAGATGGCCGCCGGTGGTACGCAGCTTGCCGCCCAGAGTGGCCAGCGTGCGGTTGACATCGATCGCATGCCAGGCAATCGCCATCACCAGCGCCAGGGGGATCAGGGTCCAGACGATCTCCAGCTTGAGGTTGCCCTCGATCGGATCGCCGTTCTCGAGGTCGTATTTCGGCGCCCGGTTGAACAGCACCGTCCAGAGCATCACGCCGCTGCAGCCCAGGAAGATGAAGGCGCCGATGCCGCTCTCCAGTGCGAAGAGATCATCCACAAGCGGCGCCGCGCTTGAAGCCGCCACCGGCAGCCACTGGTGCGACAGGCGGGCGATCGCCACACTGATCCAGGTGTCAAGGCCCACACAGGCCAGGATCAGCGCCAGGCCCGCCGGCGAGAAGCGGCCGGTGGGCGCCCCGCTGCTGTTTCCGCCGATCGCCGGACCGCTCATGGCAGGGACTCCTTCAGGCTGGCTCCGGCCGCCAGCAGCTGGTCGGCGGTGATGTGCACGCCAAACTCTCCCGCCAGCTCGGCGCCGAGCGTGCCATGCACTCCCACCAGAGCGAACATCGAGATGCCCGCCAGCAGGTAGATCCACTGCACCTGGCGGCCCAGGTCGCGGCGCCAGGCGAAGCGCTGGTAACCGCGCCAGACCGTCATCGCCACGATCAACAGCAGAATCAGCACCCCGCCCACACCGTGCCAGAGCATGGTGGCCATGCTGCCCAGGCCGATGCTGCTCTCCACCTCCAGCAGCGGCTCGGCGAGGAGCATCTCGTAGAAGCCCGCCGCCACCGTGAAGAAGCTCACCGCAGCGCAGGCCAGCAGGTTGTACCAGCCCACATCGTGCAGACCGGTGCGGGTGACGGGCAGCTGCAGGAAGCGGAACAGCCGCTTCTCCAGCGGATAGAGGGCGCCGGCCAGATCGAAGACGATCGCGATCACGAACAGACCGATGGTGAAGTGCACCAGATTCGGATGGATCGGCAACCGGTAGGGAAGACCGTTGGGGCCCAGCGAATCGGCGATCTGCTCCAGCGGTGCCATCACACCAGCCCCGAGCGGATCGCCTGAACCACCGGCACGGTGTGGAGTCCGTAGGTCCAGATCAGCTCGTTGCCGAGCTTCACCTGCACCACCACCAGCAGCACCAGCAGGCCGCCGGCGCCGAGGAAAGCGGACGGCAGCCGGGCTGGATCGCGGCTGCGGATCACGTAGCGCCAGCCGGTGAGCACCGCCAGCACCCCGGCAAGCGACCAGCCGATTGTGCTGTGCAGGTTGAGGATCTCCCGCGAGGCCCCGTAGGGCTCGGCCAGACCGGCCTCCACCTGGCCGAAAATGATCGCCACGAAGATTGCGGCAGTGGCCACCAGCAGGTTCCAGAAGCTCACCTCGTAGAGAGCCGGCCGCCGCGCCAGGGTGCCGATCAGATCGAACAGCACGGCGATCACCGCCATGGCGATCACGAAGTGCACCACGATCGGATGGATGGTGTCCATCCAGGGCAGGTTGTGCTCGTTGAGCGGTGGCAGCAGGTCCGGCATCGGCACAGGTGCGGCAGAGGCACTTGGAACAGCCTGCCTACGTCCATCCATACCGGAGGTATCGGGGCACTCCAAGCTCTGTTCTCGTTCTGCAACGCGCCGGTGTCGAGCCACTGACATGCCGGCCCCCGCGGGCTACCCCTGAACTGCCGCCCCTTGTCTCCCCTGCCTTGATCTCTCTGTCCTCCCCCACCCTGCGCTGGCTCACCGCCGCCCTTCTGCTGGCCGGCGCCGGCCTTTCGCTGGCGTTGCCGTTCGTGTCGGCCAACTTTCTGACGATCCTGCTGGGCAGCGCGGCGGTGGTGGCCGGGGTGTCGCAGCTTTTGCGGCTCACGGCAGCAGGGAACGGCAAGGCAAAGCTGTTTCGTGGCCTCTCGGGCCTGCTCTACCTGATGGGCGGCTTCAGCTGCCTGATCTTCCCGATCGAGAGCACGGTGAGTCTCACCCTGTTTCTCGGCGTACTGCTGCTGGTGGAAGGTGTGATGGAGCTTGCCGCCGCCGCCAGCAAAGAGGTGGCCGCCCGCGGCCTTGTCCTGCTCGACGGCATCGTCACCGCAGTGCTCGGCGGCATGCTCGTGGCCGAATGGCCGAGCGACAGCGTCTGGGCAATCGGCACGCTGTTTGCGATTTCACTGGGCTTCTCGGCAGTGAACCTGCTCACAGCGCAGGCAGAATCCGAGCCCTGAGCCAAGACGCCATTCGCACTTTCTCATCCTTGTGGGATCGATCGGCGAACAGCCCCTGGACAATGCGCACGAATGCATGGATTTCCGGAGCTGCTCAGGCACTGCCTGTGCCCAATCCACGCCTGAGCAACGGCGTCTGGGTATCTGATGCGGCTCACCTCCTCAGCCAGGACACCAACCCGCTTGGCCTGCAGCCGTTCAGCGGGATGAAGCCTTCGGCGCCTGAGCTTTCGCGGCTTCTCTACTCGCCTGAAGGCCCGGCAGCTTCGCCCCCCTTCACTCCCCCACCGCGGCGCTCTCGCTGCGCCGTGGATCCACGGCCCCGAGGCTGCCGCCGCCACTCAGCACTTCCACGCTGTTGGTGGAGCCCATCACGGCCGAACGGCGCAGGCTATGGCCTTTGGCGGCCAGCAGGCGCAGGGTGTCGGCGCTGAATCCCTCCTCCACATCCAGCCGGTCGGGCAGCAGCTGTTGGTGCAGGCGCGGCGCGTTCACGGCGCCGCTCAGGTTGAGCCCGCCCAGCAGCCGGTGCAACAGCATCTGGGCCACCGCCGTAATAATGCGGCTGCCGCCGGGGCTGCCCGTGGCCAGCCAAGGTGTGCCATCGGGGCGGAACACCAGAGTGGGCGTCATCGAACTCAGCGGCCGGCGGCCGGGCGCCAGACGGTTCGCGGCTCCCTGCACCAATCCGAAGGCGTTGGCGCTGCCCGGCTGCAGCGTGAAATCATCCATTTCGTTGTTGAGCAGAAAGCCTGCGCCGGGCACCAACACACCGTTTCCATAGGGAAGGTTCAAGGTGGTGGTGAGTGACGCCAGGCCACCCGCACGGTCGGCCACCGATAGGTGGGTGGTGTTCGATCCCTCCGGCGGCACGGCCGCTCTGGTGAGCTCAGCGGGCACACGGTGGCGCTGCGGATCGATCGCGCGCCGCTCCCGCTCCAGATACGCATCCGACAGCAGCTGATCGCTGGGAATCGAAGTGTGCTCCGGATCCCCCAGCCACTGGTTGCGGTCGCGGAACACCACCGCCATCGCCTCCGCCAGCCGGTGCAGGCCCGCGGCCGAATTCAGCGCCAGGGCGTCGGATGCCCATGGCCAGGGCTCCACCAGCCGCAGCAGCTGAAGCAGGCTCAGGCCGCCGGCCGGCGGTGGCACCGCCAGCACCGGATGATCGCGGAATTGGATCGTCAGCGGTGTCACCAGCTTGGCCCGATAGCCGCGCAGGTCGGCGGCGTCGATCCAGCCGCCCCGCTGCCGCATCAGCTCCACCAGCGCCGCCGCCACCGGTCCGTCGTAGAAGCCTGCTTCGCCATCAGCGGCGATCCGGCGCAACGTGGATGCCAGCTCCCGTTGACGCAGGCGGTCGCCCGGCTGGAGCACCGTCGCCGGCGGAGTGGTGACCCCACCGGCAGCCCTTCCAGCAGGCGGGGTGCGGAAGAACAGGCGGCGCGATCCCGGATCGTCGCCCAGCACCGGTGCTGCCGCCCGCAGGGAATCACTCAGGGCCCGGTCGACCGTGAAGCCCCGCGCCGCCAATTCGATCGCAGGCTCCAGCACCGCCCTGCGCGACAGCCGGCCATAGCAGCGCTGCGCCAACAGCAGGCCGGCCACGCTGCCGGGCACCGCCGTGGACTGCAGGCTGCGGGTGGCGAGGGTCCGGTCAAGCGTGCCATCGGAGGCCAGGAACGCATCCGCTCGCGCCGCCCGCGGGGCCGTCTCGCGGAAGCTCACCGCCGTGGCGAAACCGCGCCCCACCGCCCGCTCCGCCGCCGCGCAGCCGCGCCCCGCCGCCGGCGAAGGGCCGGGCAGCCACAGCAGCAGAAAGCCGCCGCCGCCCAGGTTGCCGGCATAGGGCAGTGTCACCGCCTGGGCGAAGGCCGTGGCCACCGCCGCATCCACCGCGTTGCCGCCCCGCCGCAGCGTCGCCACCCCCGCCGCCATCGCCTCGCGCTGCTCCGCCGCCACCATCCCCCCGGTCGACCACACCGGTAGGAAGCGCTCGCGACGCTCCGCCAGCACGTTCGCCGCCGCCGGCTCCGCCAGGACCAGCGCCGCCACGGCGGCGACCGCGAGCCGGCGGGATCTCATGGCTGCTCCGGCGGCGGCCCGTAACCGCCACCGCCTGGGGTCTCGATGCGCAGCAGATCGCCCGCAGCCACTTCCAGCTCGGCGCAGCCGCCCAGCTCCGCGCAGCCGCCATCGATCCGCGTCAGCGTGTTGCGACCGCAGGCCCCCGGCTCGCCGCCTGCCAGGCCGAAGGGCGGCACCCGCCGCGCCCCGGTGAGCAGCGCCACGGTGAGCGGCGCCAGGAAACGCAGCTCGCGCACCACCCCGTCGCCGCCGCGCCAGCGGCCAGCGCCACCGCTGCCATCGCGCACCCCGAAGCGCTCCAGCCGCACCGGAAAACGCTCCTCGAGGATCTCCGGATCGGTGAGGCGCGAGTTGGTCATGTGACTCTGCACGGCAGAAGCGCCATTGAAGCCGCTGCCATCAGCGAACATGCCGGCGCCGGTACCGCCGCAGATCGTCTCGTAATACTGGCGCTCGGCATCACCGAAGCTGAGGTTGTTCATGGTGCCCTGGGCGGCGGCCATCACGCCAAGGGCGCCGAACAGGGCGTTGGCCACCGCCTGGGAGGTTTCCACATTGCCCGCCACCACTGCCGCCGGCGGCCGCGGATGCAGCAGACAGCCCGGCGGCACCACCAGCTCGATCGGCTCAAAGCAGCCGGCGTTGAGCGGGATCTCCTCACCCACCAGGCAGCGAAACACGTAGAGCACCACAGCGCGGGTGATCGCCAGCGGCGCGTTGCGGTTGCCCTGCTGCTGGGCGGAGGTGCCGCTGAAATCGACCCGGGCGCGACGGGCCTCGGCGTCGATGCGCACCGCCACCCGGATCACCGCGCCGTCGTCGAGCTCCACGGCGTGCTCGCCGTCGTGCAGCCCGTCGATCGCGCGCCGCACCGCCTCGGCGGCATTGGCCTGCACAGCCGCCATCGCGGCGCGCAGCTCAGCCTCACCGTGCCGGGCGATCAGACCCTGCAGCTCCTCACTGCCAAGTCGATTGGCGGCCAGCTGGGCCTGCAGATCGGCCAGCAGCTGCTCCGGATTGCGCACCGGATTCACAGCAGCGGCGATCCGACCCCGCCAGGCCTGCTCCTGCAGCACCCCGCCGAGCAGCAGAGAGACATTGTCGAGCAGGAGGCCTTCGTCGGCGATCGTGCGGCTGAAGGGCGGCATTGAGCCGGGGGTGATGCCGCCCACATCAGCATGATGGCCGCGGCAGGCCACGTAGAAGAGCGGCGGGGCGCCGGCCGCCGGGCTTGGGGCGAACACCGGCGTGATCACGGTGATGTCGGGCAGGTGGGTACCGCCATGGAAGGGGTCGTTGCTGGCGATGGCGTCGCCGGGCCCGGGCGGCGGCAGGGCGCCGCAGGCCACCGCGTCGAGGAGGGCGCGGACGGCTTCCCCCATCGAGCCGAGGTGCACCGGGATGTGGGGAGCATTGGCCACCAGGGCGCCTGCATCGTCGAACAGCGCACAGGAGAAATCCAGCCGCTCGCGGATGTTCACCGAGCGGGCGCTCTGCTGCAGCCGCACCCCCATCTGCTCGGCGATGGCGCTGAAGCGGTGGTGGAAGAGCTCCAGCCGCACCGGGTCCGCCACGGCCCCGGAAGCCCCGCAGGTGGCTGGAGGGGCAGCGGCCTGCCGCTCCAGCAGCAGCTCGCCGCCGGCCAGGCGCCGCGCCGACCAGCCCGGCTCAAGCAAGAGGGTGCCGGTGTCATCGAGAACCACCGCCGGCCCCACGATGCACTGGCCAGCCAACAGAGCGGCGCGCCTCAGCAGGGGCACCGACTGCCACGCCATGCCGGTTCCGTCGGGCGCAGGAAGGCAGAGCGACGTGGTGGCGACTCGATCCGGAATGGCAGGGGATGGGCCCGGCGGATCGACCACGGACACCGGGGTGCCCACCTCAACCAGCAGCCGCTCCACCACCAGCGGCTCCCCCGCCACCCCATGGCCGAAGCGGCGACGATGCAGCTCCTCGAAGCGCGCCCGGAGCTCAGCCACCCCGTCGCCGTCCAGCGGCCCATCAACCTCCAGACCCCGGTCGCGGCCGGCAAGGCGCAACTCCAGCCGTACAACCACGGTGGAAGGGCAACCGGCGGCCAGGTCCCCGGCCTGGCGCAGATCAGCCGTGGCTGACGCCGCCAGCTCCGCCGCCACGACCCGCAGCAGCGGAAGGATTGGGGAGGCCAGCGGCTGCCCCAGGCTGCGCTCCCGAAGCAGCTGCTGGGGAGCCTGGCCGATACCCCAGGCAGAAAGCACGCCGGCCAGCGGCGGCAGCAGCACACGGGTGATGCCGAGACGGTCGGCCAGGGCGCAGGCATGCAGACCGCCGGCCCCGCCCAAACACACCAGCAGGGCGCCGCGGATGTCATGGCCCCGCAGGATCGAGACGCGCCGGATCGCCTCTGCCATGCGCTCCACCGTGATCGTCAGCGCCCCCTGGGCAAGCTGCTCCGGGCCGGAGCCGGCAGGAGCGAGGCAGGCGGCGAGTTCGTCGAAGCGGCGCCGCACCACCTCGGCATCGGCCAGCTGGTCGCCGCCGGGGCCGAACACCTGCGGCAGAGCCTGCGGCGGCAACCTGCCCAGCAGCAGGTGGGCATCGGTGATGGT
>JBIIJS010000092.1:0-10097 GCA_044233605.1 Cyanobium sp.
GTGCCGGCAAGTCCACCCTGTTCCGCACTCTCACAGGTGCGCTGCCTCCCGGCAGCGGTGTCATTCGTATCGCAGGGCTGGCCGTGGCGGAGGCCCAGAGGCGCCAGTGGGTCGCCTACGTTCCGCAGGCCGACCAGCTCGACTGGGACTACCCGCTGCGGGTGTGGGACATGGTGATGATGGGTCGCTACGGCCGCATGAATCTGCTGCGCTGGCCGGCGGCGGCGGACCGTGAGGCGGTGCGCGAGGCGCTGCGGCGTGTGGGCCTGACCGATCGGGCCGAGCAGCCGATCGGCAACCTCTCGGGGGGCCAGCGCAAACGGGCCTTTCTGGCCCGGGCGATCGCCCAGCAGGCCCGGCTGCTGCTGCTTGATGAGCCCTTCACCGGGGTGGATCGCACCAGTGAGGCACGCATCATCGAGCTGTTGCTGGAGATGCGCGCTGATCGGGTCAGCGTGCTGATTGCCACCCACGACCTAGAGGCCATTCCGCGCTACTGCGATCAGGTGCTGCTGCTGAACCGCCGTGTCCTGGCCTTTGGGCCAACGGCCGAGGTGTTCACCCAGGCCAATCTGCTGCGCACCTTCGGCGCCGGCCCCACAGGGGTCGATCCGTCGGGGCAGGCATGAACGTTCCGCTGTCCGTGCTGCCGACGGCCCTGCTGCCCGCCTCTCCCCTGCTCAATCTGCTGCTGGAGCCGCTGCAGCAGGGATTCATCCAGCGGGCCCTGGGGCTCGGCATGGTGGTGGCGGTGGTCTGCGCGCTTCTCTCCTGCTTCATGACTCTCAAGGGCTGGGCACTGATGGGCGACGCCATCTCCCATGCCGTGTTGCCCGGAGTGGTGCTGGCCTATGCGGCGGGCCTGCCCTTCGCGCTCGGTGCCTTCGTGTTCGGGGTCGGCTCGGTGGTGTTGATCGGCTGGTTGCGGCGCCACAGCCGCGTTCGGGAGGATTCGCTGATCGGGCTGGTGTTCACCGCTTTCTTCGCCCTCGGCCTGGTGTTGATCTCCAAGCTGCGCAGCAGCGTCGATCTCAGCCACATCCTGTTCGGCAACCTGCTCGGCATCCGTGATGACGACATCGCCCAGACTCTGGCGATCTCGCTGCTGGTGCTGGTGCTGGTTCTTCTGCGCCGTCGCGATCTTCTGCTGTTCTGCTTCGATCCCGGCCACGCCCGCTCGATCGGCCTGCGTACCGGCGTGCTGCATTACCTGCTGCTGATCCTGCTCAGCCTCAGCGCCGTTGCCGCCCTCCAGGCGGTGGGCATCATCCTGGTGGTGGCGATGCTGGTCACCCCCGGTGCAACGGCCCACCTCCTGACCGACCGCTTTGACCGTATGAATCTGCTGGCGGTGGGCTCGGCCCTGCTGGCCACCGTCCTCGGCGTGCTGTTCAGCTACTGGTTCGATGCCTCCACGGCGGGCTGCATCGTGCTGGTGCAGAGCGGGCTGTTTCTGATCACGATGCTGCTGGCGCCTCGCCACGGCCTGCTGGCCCGGCGTCGCCGAGCCACCCTTCCCCCGACTCTGAATCGGTGACGGATCCCACTCCGCCGCTTCCAACCGCCGGCCCTGACACTGACCGGCCCGAGCGCCAGCACTGGCCCTGGTGGCCGCTGTTGCCGCTCTATCCCTATGGACGGCGTCGCACCTTGGTGCGTGAGCTGCTGCCCGATCGGCTCTGGTCGTTCGAGCAGCTCCAGGGGGTGTGGTATGTGGCCGTGCCGATCCGCATGAGCGTGCTGCGGCTGCGCGAGGGACTGATGCTCTATGCCCCGGTCGCTCCGACCGCTGAAGTGCTCGATGCCCTCCGCGGTCTCGAGCAGCGCCATGGGCCCGTGTGCACGATCGTGCTGCCCACCTCTTCGGGGCTGGAGCACAAGCTGCCGGTGCCGGCGATGGCCCGGGCATTCCCCGAGGCAACCGTCTGGGTGACGCCGAAGCAGTGGAGCTTCCCACTGCGTCTGCCCCTGGCCTGGCTTGGCTTTCCCGCCCGGCGCACGCGCGTGCTGCTGGAGGAGGGGCTGCCCCACGCCGATCAGCTCGACTGGCTGCCGCTTGGCCCCCTCGATCTGGGGCTGGGCACGTTCCTGGAGATCGCCTGCCTGGATCGCTCCAGCGGCACTCTGCTCCTGACCGACGCGCTGGTGGCGATCGCCCCTGAGCCGCCGGCGCTCTTCGATCTTGATCCCACACCGCTGCTGTTCCATGCCCGCGAGCGCGGCGATGAGCCGCTGCTCGATGACCCGGAGTGCCGTCGCCGTGGTTGGCGCCGCCTGGTGCTGTTCGCCAATTACCTGCGCCCGGAGCCCCTCGATGTGCCACCGCTGATGGAGGTGCTGCGCCACGCCCTCGCCCCCGGCTGCCGCAGCCCCCGCAGCCATTTCGGGCTCTATCCGTTCCGCTGGCGAGCCGGCTGGGAGCAGCAGGCCGATGCCCTGATGGCCGCCGATCTTTCCCCCCGGGTGGCGGCGGTGCTTGAGCGGCTGGTGTTCCCCCGCCAGCGGCATGCCCTGGTGGCGTGGCTGCGGCAACTCGCTGCCCTCGGCGAGCTGCGCTGGCTGGTGCCGGCCCACTACGAAGCTCCGGTGCCGATCAGCTCCCATCGGTTGTGCCGGTTGGCTGATGAACTGGAAGAAAGAGCCTGGGCCCCCGATGGCGGCCCCTGGGAGTTTCTATCCAGGATCGACAGAGCACTGGTGGATCTGGGCGTGGTGCCGGGCCCCCGCTGATTCAGAGCCGAAGTTCGCCCGGGTCTTCGTCATCCACCTCAAGGCCGCCGCTGCTGATCAGAGAGGTTTCAAGTTCCATGCGCTGCTCCATCTGGCGCAGGAAGTACCCGGTCATCATCGCCGAGGCCAGCAGGCCGGCCAGGCTGTCGCGGCTGGCCTGGATCTTCACCTCGAACTGCTCGCCGGGCAGCATGCCCAGCAGACCCTGCACGTTGTGACGGATGATGTCCTGGATGTCGCCGCTGGCGGATCGGGCCACCCTCTGCAGTACCTCGGGAGACTGCTCCTGCAGGTACTGAATCAGCGAATTGCCGCTGATCGCCTCACTGTCGGTGGTCAGGAAGTCCGGATTGAACATGGAGCGGTTCCTGGGGGTGAGGTTGCCGTTGCCGGCCTGCAAGTCAGCGCCTGACGTAGCGCCCAGCACCATAACCCAACCGATCAGCCGCTTTCGCTGATGTCGGGGGCGGAGAACCGGATCGGCCCGAATCGGCCCGGCGGCCAGTAGCGCCAGATGGCCGTACCGATCACATCGTTCTCCGGCAGGGGCCCCCATAGGTGGGAGTCGAGGCTCGCATTGCGGTTATCGCCCAGTACCAGCAGCTGGCCTTCGGGAATGGTCTGGGGTGCGAGCGTGTAGTCCATCGGTTCCGCCGACCAGTCGTGGGCCACGGGGGCGTCGTTGCGCCACAACCGCCCCTGACGCACCTCGATCCGATCACCGGCCACCGCCACCACCCGCTTGATCAGCGCGGCATCCGGGTCATAGCCCGCCTCCACCAGGGCCGCCGGCGGATGGAATACCACCACACTGCCCGCTCGGATCGGCCCGTGCAGGCGCGCCCGAAGTTTCTCCACCAGGATCCGGTCCTGCAGTTGCAAGGTGGGCAGCATCGAGCCGGAGGGAATCCAGCGGGGCTCGATCACCGCCCAGCGCAGCAGCAGGGCCACCAGCACCCACAGCAGCAGGGAGCGGATCTGGCGAAGGACGCTTTCCCCAGGCGAACTGGATGGGCTCGGGGCAGGCGATCGGGTCACGTCCATTGGGGAGGATGGTGACTCCATCCTGACCAGGGGAGCCGCCGTCGTGTCGCCGGGCCCGCCGCCCACGAGCTCCCAGCTGGCTGAGGCCAGTGTGCGCGCCGCGCTGACCCTGCTGGCAGCTCTGCGGCGCCGGGGTCTGGAGCATCTGGTGCTCTGTCCCGGCAGCCGCTCGGCTCCCCTGGCGGTGGCGGCCTCCCTGCTGGAGCCGTCGGGGCTTGGGCTCCACACGGCCGTCGATGAGCGCTCCGCCGCCTTCTTCGCCCTGGGGCTGGGGCGGGCATCAGGTGTGCCGGCGGCGGTGGTCACCACCTCCGGCAGCGCCGTCGCCCATCTGTTGCCTGCTGCGGTGGAGGCCGATCATGGCTCGGTGCCGCTGCTGCTGATCAGTGCCGACCGGCCTGCCCGCCTCAAGGGCTGCGGTGCCAACCAGAGCGTCAACCAGGAGGCCTTTCTGGTCTGCAGCTGCCGCTGGTTCGCGCAGGGGCCGCGCGAGGGTCTGGCCGGGCTGGATCCGGCGGAGCTGGAGCGGCTGGCGGCCATGGCCATGGCCCACTGCCTGGGTGATGGCTGCCAGCAGCCCCCAGGCGCTGTGCATCTCAACCTGGCCTTCGAGGAACCTCTGCACATCGGCGATGCAGCCCTGCGGAGCCTTGCCGCCGAAGGGCTGCATCGCCTGGCGAGCAAGCCCGTGCCAGGCCCATCGCTCTTCGCCCACAGCAGCGGGGAACGACAGGCGGCCGTTGAGTCGCATCCGCTGCCACTGGATCCCGACCGGCCCGGACTGGTGCTGGCCGGCCCGTGGCGGGGCCACCCATCGCGCTGGGATGGGCATGTGGCGGCCCTGCGCCGCTGGCAGCGCCGCAGCGGCTGGCCGGTGCTCGCCGATGTTCTCTCCGGTCTGCGCGGCTGCGCCGGACTGGAACTGGTCGGCGCCTACGACCTGCTGCTGCAACAGCCGACTCCCGCCATGACCGCCGGTGATCTCCAGGTGCTGCGGCTCGGCAGCCTGCCGGCCAGCCGGGCCCTGGAGCGCTGGTTGGCGGCGCTCGGCGGGCGCCAGTGGCTGGTGAGCGAGGCCGATCCCCGCCGCCTCGATCCGCTGGGCCTGGTGGCTGGCCAGAGCTCGGCCGGCCTTTCTGCCTGGCTTGCGGGCTTCCCCGATGCCGTTCTGCAGGGCACCCCCTCCGCAGCCAGCCGGAACCTGACCCGTCAATGGCTCGCGGCAGAGGCCTTCCTGCAGGGGCGGTTGGAGTCAGCTCTGCCGATTGATCCACTGAATGAACCGGCTCTGGCGCGCCAGCTGGGCCGCCTGCTGCCGCCGGGCCTGCCGCTGATGCTCGCCAACAGCAGCCCCGTGCGCGACTGGGCCGGCTATGCCGATCCCGCTGCACCGCCCAGGCCTGTGTTCGGATTCCGGGGCGCCTCCGGCATCGACGGCACCCTTTCGCTCGCCTGTGGCCTGGCGGAAGAGCTGGGCCATGTGGTGCTGGTGAGCGGCGATCTGGCCCTGCTGCACGACAGCGGCGGTTGGCTGTGGCATGGGCGCCTGCGCGGCCGGCTGACGGTGCTGCTGGTCGACAACGATGGTGGCGGCATCTTCGAGCAGCTGCCGATCCGCTGCCATCACGATGAATTACTGGATTTCGAGCGCCTGTTCGCCATGCCCCAGCGCCACGATCCCCTGGCCCTGGCGGCGGCCCACGGAGTTCCGGGGCAGTCATTGACCCAGGCCGGACAGTTGCCGGAAGCGCTGGCCTGGGCTCTGGCGCAGCCGATGGCACTGCTGCGGCTGGTGACCGATCGCCGCGCCGACGCCGCCCTTCGCCAGCGGCTGCGCACAATGGCGGCGGACCTCAGCTCCCCCCGATGACATCTCCGGCTCCGGTGTGCTGGATTCCGCTCGGCGACTATGCCGATGTGCTGCTGGAGCGCAGCGACGAGGGCATCGCCCGGATCACGATCAACCGCCCCGACAAGCGCAACGCCTTCCGGCCCCGCACGGTGATGGAGCTTTGCGATGCATTCACTCGGGTGCGCGACGATCCAGCCGTCGGCGTGGTGCTGTTCACCGGCGCCGGACCGGCCGCCGATGG
The DNA here is from genome assembly GCA_044233605.1 of Cyanobium sp. Lineage (GTDB taxonomy): Bacteria > Cyanobacteriota > Cyanobacteriia > PCC-6307 > Cyanobiaceae > Cyanobium. Next base: position 5,868 of record JBIIJS010000092.1, read on the forward strand.
TGGCTGGGCCTTCTGTGCCGGCGGCGACCAGAGCGTGCGCGGTGACGGTGGCTACGTCGACGACACCGGCCTGGCGCGCCTCAACGTGCTCGACCTGCAGCGGTTGATCCGCAGCCTGCCCAAGGTGGTGATCGCTCTGGTTGCCGGCTATGCGATCGGCGGTGGTCAGGTGCTTCACCTGCTCTGCGACCTCAGCCTGGCGGCTGACAATGCCGTCTTCGGCCAGACCGGGCCGCGGGTGGGCAGCTTCGACGGCGGTTTCGGTGCCAGCTACCTGGCGCGGCTGGTGGGCCAGCGCAAGGCCCGCGAGATCTGGTTTCTGTGCCGCCGCTACGGCGCCGATGAGGCTCTCGCCATGGGGCTGGTGAACCAGGTGGTGCCGCTCGATCGGCTGCAGCAGGAGGGGGTCGCCTGGGCCCGGGAGGTGCTGCGCCACAGCCCTACGGCGATCCGCTGCCTGAAGGCCGCTTTCAACGCCGAAACCGACGGAATGGCCGGCCTGCAGGAACTGGCTGGCCAGGCGACCCATCTCTTCTACCGAACCGCCGAGGGCCAGGAGGGTCGCGATGCCTTCCTCGAGAAGCGTGAGCCCGACTTCTCCTCCAGCCCCTGGCTACCCTGAGCGCCATCGTTTCGCATAGCAACGCTCCAGGTGCCGTGGTCTGCCGCCCTCCATTCCTCGCCGTTCCGCTCGGCGCCGGTCTGTTCGGGTTTCTCGGCCTGATCGGCACGCCCGCCGCCCACGGTGTCGATCTGCTCGTCGAAGCTGCGGCCGCCGATCTGCTGGGCGAGCAGCCTCTTGTCCTCACGGCACCGCACACGCCGTCGCCCGATGTTCCCCCGATCCACGGGGAGCCGGAACTGGTGCTCGACCGCAGCCGCCGGCGGCTGCGGGTGCTGGAAGCCGGCCGTGAGGTGCGCAGCTTTCCTGTGGCCGTGGGCATGCCCGGCTGGGAAACGCCGGTGGGTCGTTTCCAGGTGATCGAGATGGCCGCCAATCCCGTCTGGAAGCATCCGGCCAACGGCACGATTCATCCGCCCGGCCCCACCAATCCCCTCGGTAGCCGCTGGATCGGCTTCCACCGCGATTGCCGCGATCGCTCCGGTTTCAACGGTCAGGAGCATCTGCAGGTGAATGGCTGTGCCTCAGCCGGTTTCCACGGCACCAACGACCGTGCCAGCGTCGGTCGGGCTGCTTCGCATGGCTGTGTGCGCCTCTACGACGAGCATGTGATTGAGCTGTTCGGCATGGTGCGCATGGGGACGCCGGTGACGGTGCTGCCCTGAGGGGGATGGCCCTCAGGGCAGGCGAGCTGCGGACGTAGAGTCCGGCCACCTGCCTGGCCTGGGATGCGTATCCTCTTCGCCGCCGCCGAGTGCGCGCCGATGGTCAAGGTCGGGGGCATGGGCGATGTGGTGGGCTCACTGCCGCCGGCCCTAGCCGAGCTGGGCCACGACGTGCGCATCATCCTGCCGGGCTACGGCCGGCTATGGAGCCGCCTGCGGATCACGGCTGAGCCGATTTGGCGCGGTCACACGATGGGCAACGACTTCGCCATCTTCGAGACCCGCCATCCCTCCAATGACCTTCCCATCTATCTGGTGGGGCATCCGGTGTTTGACCCCGAGCGGATCTATGGCGGCGAAGATGAAGACTGGCGCTTCACCTTCTTCGCCAGCGCTGCGGCGGAATTTGCCTGGAACGGTGGCTGGAAGCCCCAGGTTATGCACTGCCATGACTGGCACACCGGCATGATTCCTGTGTGGATGCACCAGGACCCGGAGATCAGCACCGTTTTCACCATTCACAACCTCAAATATCAGGGGCCCTGGCGCTGGAAACTCGACCGCATGACCTGGTGTCCCTGGTACATGCAGGGCGATCACACGATGGCGGTGGCGCTTCTCTACGCCGACCGGGTGAATGCTGTTTCGCCCACCTACGCCCAGGAGATCCGCACGGCCGAATACGGCGAGCGGCTCGAGGGCCTGCTGAATTTCATCAGCGGCAAGCTGCGTGGCATTCTCAACGGCATCGACATCGTCGACTGGGATCCGGCCAACGACCAGGCACTGGCTGCCAACTTCTCAGCGGTGGATCTCACCGGCCGCCCCGCTAACAAACAAGCCCTCCAGCAGCGGATGGGGTTGCAGGTCAACCCCGACACCTATCTGATGGGAATGGTGAGCAGGCTGGTGGATCAGAAGGGCGTGGATCTGTTGTTGCAGGTGGCTGATCGGGTGCTGGCCTACACGGACAGCCAGTTCGTGGTGCTCGGCACCGGTGATCGTGGCTATGAATCGGGGCTGTGGCAGATGGCCGCCCGTCATCCCGGTCGTTTCGCTGTGTTCCTTACCTACGACGACGCCCTCTCACGGCTGATCTATGCCGGCAGCGATGCTTTTCTGATGCCCAGCCGTTTCGAGCCCTGTGGCATCAGCCAGATGCTGGCGATGCGCTACGGATCGATTCCGGTGGTTCGCAAGGTTGGTGGTCTGGTCGACACCGTGCCACCCCACGATCCTCGCCACCACAGCGGCACGGGCTTCTGCTTCGACCGCTACGAACCGGTCGACTTCTACACATCGATTGTGCGTTCCTGGGAGGCCTTCCGACACGCCGACAGCTGGCAGGAGCTTCAGGTGCGGGCAATGAACCAGAACTTCAGCTGGAGCCGCTCGGCCCGGGAGTACGACGCGATGTACCGCGACGTCTGCGGCGTCAAGGAACCCACCCCGGATGTGGAGGAGGTGGAGCGTTTCTCCCGGGGCCAGGGGGCCGATCCCAGCCTCAGGGGTGAACCTGCTCCACCCCCTGAGACTGCATCAGGGTCACCGCGCTCACGCAATCCCCTCTCACTGCTGCGGCGTCGCAGCGAGGCCTGAGCTCCGGCCGCCGTGGCAGAGGGCCGGAGGGCTGGCAGTGACCTTCCGGCGGAATACGTGGATCCCTGGCGGCTGCTGCGGCGCGACCTAAGAGCCGTTCTTGCCTCCCTGAGGCTGCGCCTGCGGGAACTGTGGCGGCGCAATCGCGAAGCGGATCTCTGGCGGCCCGGCTTCTGGCCCGAGGCCTTGGCGGCCTGGTTCTGGCCGCTGCTGCTGATTTTGCTGCTCTTCTTGACGCTGCTGCCGATCGGCCTGGCTCTGCGGCAACCGCCCACCCCGGCCCCGGGCCGATCCCTGGAGTCCGGCCCATCGATGGCCCCACCATCCACGATCCCTCCCCCAGCCATCGTCTCCGCTGAACCGGATGCCCCGCAGCCTGAACCGACGCAGAGCCGGCCTTCGGAGACATTCACGAGGGAGTCGCCTGCCGCGAGGCCGGTGCCGCCGGTGCCGCCGAAGCCACGCCGCGATCCCCTGCTGATGGCCCTGGAGCCGGATGGTACCCCGTTGCTGCTGCTCGAGGCTCGACCTCTGCCGGCCCTGGCTCTTCTGCAGCTCACGCTGGCGCCGGAGTTTGCCTGTCTGCCTGCGGGGCAGCGACGTCAGCGGGCCCTCGACTGGTGGGTGGGAGCCCGCAGCCTGGGCTATGAGCGGCTTGAGTTGCGTGATCGGCGCGACCGGCTGCTGGCCCGCTCCGCCCTGGTGGGGGAGGGGATGGTGTTGTTCGAGGGCGAAGGCGGCGAAGACTCCTGAACCATGTCATCGGCCATGATCCTGGCCTGCCTTGCCATGCCGGCACGATGCACCTGAGCCCGGATCAGCTGATCGACCTCTGGGGAGAGCCGCTGGGAGCGTTACCCGCCACACCGATCCGTCGGGTGAGCACCGACAGCCGCGGTGACCTGGCCGATGCGCTGTTCGTGCCCCTGGTGGGCGAGCGCTTCGACGGGCATCGGTTCCTGGAGGCGGCCCTGGCGGCGGGGGCGGCCGGTGCTGTGGCCCAGGCCGACCGGCTGGGCTCGGCGCAGCTCGAGGAGCTGGCCAGGAGTTCAACGGTGCCGATCTGGTCGGTGCCCGACAGCCAGCTCGCTCTCCAGCAGCTGGCGCGCCGCTGGCGCCGCAATCTCGCGATCCCCGTGGTGGCGGTCACCGGTTCGGCCGGGAAGACCACCACCCGCGAGCTGATCCGCGGCGCCCTCCGCTCTCTGGGGCCGCTGGTGGCCAGCAGTGGCAACGAGAACAACGACATCGGTGTGCCGCTCACCCTGCTGCGGGCGGGCCCTGACACTGCCGCCCTTGTGGTGGAGATGGGCATGCGAGGCCTCGGTGAAATCGAGCGGCTCA
>JBIIJS010000093.1:0-10083 GCA_044233605.1 Cyanobium sp.
TGCTGCCAGAGGCGGGCGATATGAGGTTCGGCCTCGATCCAGGCCACCAGCGCCAGGGCCACCGCCTCCAGCTGCTGGAGATCGGCGCGGCGGGGTGGTTTGAGCACCTGCGGCGGCTCGATCAGCATCACGGTGGGATAGGCGTCGCCGGGGGCGACCGGCCAGCCGTAGCTCCTGATCTCCTGCAGCAGCGGCGCCGGCATGGCGGCTTTCGCCTCGAAGTTGATGGCGCGATGGGGCGGCGCCGCGTCCATGGCATCGCGATCGCCCGCCTCGAAGCGTTCGCCCAGCTCCACGTAGCGGTCGTGATCCCGCAGCGACTGGAACAGGATCACGCCGTAGTGCTCGCGCTGCTGACCGATCACGCATCCCACCCAGCCTTTGATCGCCAGGGCGCTGCAGCTCAGCTGGAAGAGGTGGCCATCACCGGGGATGCGCTCCCAGGGGCGGCGCTGATAGAGGGCGGCGGCCGCCTCAAAGAAGCGCGCCACCGCCTCCGGACCGATGTCGCCGCTGAGGTAGGTGGAGAGCGCCTGGGTGCCGATCAGATCCTCGCCGCCCGCAAGCTCCTGGCGCATCAGCTTCACGGCCCGGTCGAGCTGGGGGGTGTGGCCCTGGCTGATCACCGCGTCCGGCAGCAGCGGCGGCAACAGCGCGAGCAGGTCGGCCCGGTTCACCACCACCCGCCGCGGCGAGCCGGGCCGGCAGGGGGCCTGGGGGTCGTGGAGGGCATGGGCGATCGCCGGCTCCAGCGCCGCCAGCGGCTGATCAGCCGGACCCGCGGCCGAGCTGCGGATGGCGCCAGCGGCCTCCATCACCAGGGCGATCAGGGGGCGAACCGTGCTGCCGTCCGCCTGGGCCACGAACGCCGGCATCATCACCAACCCCACCTCCCACACCGTGCCACTGGCATCGGCGCCGAAACCACGGGTGGATCGGGAGGGCGGAGCCATGGTGGCCAGACGGCGGGGGCCTGCAGCATGCTGCCGGAAGCGGGCGGACGCTGCAGGAGCAGCAGGGGTCGCTGCTGGAACGGTTCACCAGAATTCATGCCAGCACAATCAGCTGGCATCCATGGCGACCATCACGGTGCGGGGGCTTGGGGGCGACGACCTGGCGGCCCTGAAGCAAGCGGCCGAGCGCGAGGGCATCAGCATGAATCGCCTCGCCCTGCGACGCCTGGTGGATCAGCCCCCGGCCGCGGCGATGGCCGCTCCTTCGGCCCTCGACGCCTTGGCCGGCACCTGGAGCCAGCAGGATGCCGAATCCTTCCAGGCGGCGATTGCGCCGCTGGGGAAAGTGGATCCTGATCTCTGGGGTTGAGCAGTGCGACCGATCGCCCTCGACACCAACACCTGCGTGGGCTTCAAGCGCGGCTGCTGATCAGCAGCACCGTTCTGGGAGAACTGCTGCGGTATGCGGTGCAGGTGATCCCCAGCAACGCCCTCTGGATCGCCGTCAGTTGCCTGGAGCATGGAGCGCTGCTGTTCAGCCTCGATGCCCATTTCGAGCGAGTGCCCGGACTACGGCTGGTGCGCTCCTGGGCGGAAGTGTTGTGACAGGGGGTGGCGACGGGACCCGGCAAGGCGCAGCTGTAGGTAGGGAGCTGAACGGCAAAGGCAGAGCCTTGCTGAACTGCTTCGATCAGCCGTGCTTTCCGGCCGGGTCGAGCTCGACCCCTCCGGCGGCAACCAAGAGCGATGGAGGATCTTCCTTGATCTGATGGGCTGGGGAATCGAGGTGCCTGCGGCGCCAGGGGGGAGACACACCACGCGCAAAGCCACGTAGTAGCTGGCGTGCTCGTAGCGGCGCAGATCGATCCGCTGGATGAGGCCGCGCAGAGGTTCGAGGATCGCCAGCCGTTCGCCCAGACCGTGGCGGTGCAACCGGGGCAGGCGGAGCAGGATCGGGATGAACGAGCGGATCAGCTCCAAGGTGGCCTCCTGGATTGGCAGCTCGACGGCGGAGAGGGCGGAGCCGGGTGCATCAGAGGGCATGGAACGCGGCTCACATCGGGGGCACAGCCAGCCAACCGCCACCCCCGTCATCTTGACGTTTTTCTATCAAAACATCATGATGCCTGCCACACGATCAGGCGCGATCCTGGGCCATGCGCACCACCCTCACCCTGGATGATGATCTGGCCGAAGCGCTCAACCGGGCGGCACGGCTCACGGGCCGGAGCTTCAAGGCGGTGGTGAACGACACGCTGCGCCGCGGCCTGGCCCAATCGGGCAGCGGCACTGCCGGCCTGGAGCCGTTTGTGGTGGAGCCCCAATCCTGTGGCTGGATGCCGGGCATTGACCCGTTGCGGCTCAACCAGCTGGTGGATGGCCTGGAAATCGAGGCCTGGCCGGCTCAGCAACCCCACAGCGGAGACGCGGCGTGATTCTGCCCGATGTAAACCTGCTGGTGTACGCCTACAACACGGATACCCCCTTGCATCAGCAGGCCAGGTGCTGGTGGGAGACATGCCTGGATGGTTCCCAGCCGGTGGCAATCGCCTGGGTGGTGGCCCTGGGTTTTGTGCGGCTGATGACCAGCCGAGCGGTGATGCAGCGGCCGATGGCCATGGCGGTGGCGCTGAGCCAGCTGGGCCGATGGCTGGAGCGTCCTTCGGTTCTGATCCTGCAGCCGGGGCCGCGCCATTTCGCGATCCTGTCGAGCTTCTGCGAAGCCGGTGTGCTGCAGAGCGCCCTGCTGACGGATGCGCACATCGCCGCTCTGGCGATCGACAACCAGGCGGTGGTGCACTCCAACGACAATGATTTCAGTCGCTTTCCGGGGCTGCGGTGGAGCAACCCGTTGCGTTGAGCCGGCTTGTTTGTGGGGGGGGGCATGCCATCGCCGCGGATGGGAGCCCAGCACGACAGCCTTGGCGGGTTGGCCAGCGCCAGGAACACCCCAGTCTCGGACGATGCCCCCTGCCCCTCCGATCCCCGGACTGTCCGAGCTGCTGGAGCGGATCCACAGCCAGCTGCTGCCCGAGCTCCGGATTCACTGCCCCGATCCCCACGATCCGGTGCAGGTGCAAAGCCTGCCTGAGCCCTGGCGGACGCTCGGCTGCGGCAATTACGCCGCGGTGCTGCTGCATCCGCAGCACCCGGAGCTGGTGGTGAAGGTCTATGGCCCCGGTCGGCCGGGACTGGAGCAGGAGGCCGAGGTCTACCGCCGGATCGGCTCCCACCCCGCTTTCTCCCAGTGCTTCCACGTGGGAGATGGTTATCTGGTGCTGCGGCGCCTGCATGGCACCACCCTGTACGACTGCCTGCGTGAGGGGATCGCCATCCCAGAGCGGGTGATGGCCGATGTGGAGGAAGCCCTGGCCCATGCGACGACCCGCGGTCTGCATGCCCATGACGTGCACGGGCGCAACGTGATGCACCACCAGGGGCGGGGGTTGATCGTGGACATCTCCGACTTCCTCAACCCGGAGCCTTGCCGGGCCTGGGGCGACCTGGGCCTGGCCTACCGGACGATTTACCGCCCGCTGATCGCCCCGTTGCGGCTGCGGATTCCTGGAGCGGTGCTGGATGGGGTTCGCCGCGGTTACCGCCTGGTCCGGCGCCTGCGCGGGAGCCATGGGGAGCGGAACGGCTGGAGGATCAGGGCCCGCCAGGCTGAAGGCCGCAGCGTCGCCGATTGATGACCACCCAGCCCAGCGTGGAAGGCCCCTTTCTGGTGCTGCTGGTGCTCGCCCACCTGCAGGCGATTGCGGTGGCCTGGGCTCTGGCACTGGCCAGCGGCCGCGGCCTGCCGCGCCTGCGTGAGCGTCTTCCAGGCGGCGGCAGCGCCTGTCTGGGGCTGGCGTTCGCGGCCTTCGGGCTGGCGGCCCTGGCGGAAACGCTCGATCACACCACCACCCGCTGGTTGTATGTGAACCACACCAGCCCCTGGAATGCCCTGTTCTTCAGCGCCCTGGCGGCCGGCATCGCCCTGCTCTCGGCGGCGCTCAGCGCCAGCCGACGCCTGCGGTTGGTGTTGGGCGCTTTGGTAATCGCGGGTGCTGCCGGCTACATGGCCTTCGGCAAGGGGGCGGCAATCGCCAGCCAGACCCTGCTGCTGCTGGTGATGCTGCGGCTCTGGTGGCGCGCCTTCGGCGACCGGCGGCTGTGGCTCTACCCGCTGTTCACCGTGGGCCTCACCACCCTGTTCGGCGCCCTGCTCAACACCAGCGGCGACCAGATCTGGCACCTGTTCATCGGTCCGGCCGGCTCGCTCAGCCTGCTGGTGCTGTGGGCCATCCTGCGGCGGGCGGAGCAAACCCCGCAGGGGCCAGGCGAAGGGTCCGTGGCCGCCTGAGGGCCGGGGGTCAGCTGGAGGGGAGATCAGCCGTGAGCACGTCGAGGAGGTTGGCGATCAACCGCACCCCCTGACGGGCCACCTGCGCTCCCCAGCGGTGGGCGTCGGCCCGGATCCGGTCCGCGCCGCCCGGCCCGAGAGCGCCGACAACAAAATCAAGATCCTGCTCCAGCCAGAGCTCCAGCTGCTCGGGCTGCACCTCCACGTGAAACTGCAGCCCCACCGCCCGCGCTCCGATGCGGAACGCCTGCTCGCGGCAGTGGAGGCTGGTGGCCAGCAGTTCGGCTCCCGGGGGCAGCACACAGCGGTCGCCGTGCCAGTGCAGCACCAGTTCGCTGGCGGCCAGCCCGCGCTGCAGCCGGGCAGCAGCCGGGTCGTCGGCCGGATGCCGACACCAGCTGATCGCCCCGAATCCCACCTCCCGCAGCGGCCGGGGCGGCTCGCCCCCCTGCAGGGGGATGGCCGTGCCTCCCGCCGCCTGAGCCAGCAACTGGGCCCCGAGGCACACCCCGATCAACGGCTGCTGGCGGCCCAGGGCGCGGCGCAACAGCTCCACCTCCTGCTCCAGCCAGGGATAGGCGGGATTTCCCAGATCCGCCACCCCCATCGGCCCGCCGAGCACCAGCAGCACGTCGTGGGGCTGAAGGGCGGGCAGCGGATCACCCAGGTCGAGGCGGACGATCCGGATCGGCCATCCCCTCCGTTCCGCTTCAGCGGCCAACAGGCCCGGCCCCTCCCGCTCGAGATGCTGGAGCACCACCAGGCGGGTCATGGCGCCGGGTCGTCCGCCACGGGCTCCAGCGCCACCGCCGCAGCCTTCAGTTCCGGTTGCTGGGAGATCGGGCAGCCCAGCTCGTGCATCAACCGGTTGGCCTCGCAGGCCAGCTCCCCCTGGGAAGCACCCCAGTGCATGGGCAGGAATACGGTGCCGGGACGGATGCGCTCGCTGAGCTGAACTTTCACGCTGAGGGCGCCGCGACGGGAGCGCACCCGGGCCTGCCCCGCCTCCACCAGGCCGGCGCGGGCGGCATCGGTGGGATGCACCTCCAGCAGGGGCTCGGGATGAGCCTTGGCCGCCCGGGCCACATGGGCCGTGCGGGTCATGGTGTGCCAGTGGCCCAGTACCCGGCCCACGGTGAGCACCAGAGGGAAGGCGGCATCAGGCGGTTCGGCCAGGCCCAGGGGGGGATCGGCCCAGAGACGGGCGCGGCCGGAGGGGGTGGGGAAGCGGTGATCGGTGTACAGCCGCGCCTGGCCGCCGCCTGGCGCCGTACCCGCGGGGAAGGGCCACTGCTGGGGGCCGTGATCGGCCAGGAGCTCGTGGCTGAGGCCGCTGCTGTCGCACAGCCGCCCGCTGGTGAGCGCCACGAACTCGGCATACACCGCAGCGGCATCGCGCCAGCCGAACTGCTCCTCGAAGCCAAGCCGCCGGCCCAGCTCGGCGAAGATGGCCCAGTCGGGTCGGGCCTCGCCGGGGGGCTGGCGGAAGGCCGGGCAGAGGCTGACGCGCCGCTCGGAGTTCACCATCACCCCAGCCTTCTCGCTCCACTGGGCCGCCGGCAGCACCAGGTGGGCCACCGCCTCGGTTTCGGTGCCGGCGTAGGCCTCGCTCAGCACCACCAGCGGGCAATGCGCCACTGCCGCGCGCACCCGATCCAGCGACGGCATGCTCACCAGCGGATTGGTGGCCGCCACCCACCAGAGATCGAGCGCGCCGCGCTCCATCGCCTCGATCTGCTCCCACACCGCCAGGCCAGGCTCGGACGCGATCGCTCCGGGCGCGAAGCCCCAGTGGCGCTCCACCTCGGCGCGGTGCAGCGGATCGCTCACCACGCGGTAGCCGGGCAGCAGCTGGGCCAGGCCGCCCACCTCGCGGCCGCCCATGGCGTTGGGCTGGCCCGTGAGCGAAAAGGGCCCGGCGCCGGGTCGGCCGATCTGGCCGCTCACCAGGTGCAGGTTGCAGATACCCGCCACGGTGGCGGTGCCCTCGCGGCTCTGGTTCACCCCCATCGACCAGAGACTGAGCACCGCCGGGCTCTCCAGCCACCAGTCGGCCAGCTGCTCCAGATCCGCCACGGCGATGCCGCACACCGCCGCCGCCCGGGCCGGCTCCCAGGCGTGCCAGAGCACCTCCAGCGCCGCGAAACCCTCGGTATGGGCCGCCACGAAGGCCCGATCCAGGCCTCCGCGCTGCAGCAGCAGGTGACCCAGACCGCAGAGCAGGGCCAGGTCGCTGCCGGGGGCGATCGCCAGGTGCAGGTCAGCGGCGTCGCTGGTGGCGGTGGCACGCGGATCCACCACCACCAGGCGCGGCGCGCCGCCCTCGCGGCGCCGGCGCTTGAGCAGCCGCTGGAACAGCACCGGATGGCACTCGGCGGTGTTGGTGCCGATCAGCAGCACCAGGTCGGCCCGGTCGAGGTCGTCGTAGCAGCAGGGCGGGCCATCGCTGCCGAGGCTGCGGGCATAGCCCGCCACCGCCGAACTCATGCACAGCCGCGAGTTGGCATCGAAGTTGTTGCTGCCCAGGGCGCCCTTGAGCAGCTTGTTGGCCGCGTAGTAGTCCTCGCAGAGGAACTGGCCGGAGCCGTAGATCGCCAGCGCCTCGGGGCCCTTGCCGGCCAGGGTGGTCTGGATGCGCTCCACCAGGATCGTGAAGGCCCGCTCCCAGCTGATCGGCGTGAACGGCTGGCTGGTGCGCTCGCGCCAGAGGGGGGTGGTGAGCCGGTTGCGGTGCAGGGTCTCGCCCACCGTGGCGCCCTTGACGCACACCTGGCCCAGGGAGGAGGGGTGATGGCGGTCGCCCCGGGCCGTCCAGAGGCCGTTGGGGCCGGCCGCAGCCGGGTCGGCGGGGGGTTTCAGCTCCAGGCCGCAACCCACGCCGCAATAGGGGCACTGGGCCCGGGCGGGGTTGGTGAGGTCACAGACCATCAGGCCATTCGACCAAGCCGGACATGACCACCATGGTGGCAGTTGTTACCGGCAGCCGCCTGGACGGAACCGGGCCACGGTCCGTGCTGAAAGATCCGCGCTGAGAGATCCGCGCTGAAAATGGAGGGGTACGGCGGCGCATCCCCTGACCCCCCCCCTCGCCAGCACCTGCTTCGGCTTCGAGGCCGACTTCACCGGCGACCTGCGCTGCATCCCGATGGCGGTGCGGCGCAAACTCGATCTGGCCGGCGTGAAGCTCAAGCTGCAGCACTGGAGTGAGCTGTCCGCAAGCGAGCGCGGCGAGCTGCTGGTCTGGCCAGACGATCCAGCCGCCATCGAAAGCCTGCGCCAGCACCTGCTGACGCGCACCGCCGCCCTCAGCGCCGGCCAGGCCAGGGAACTGCCCCGGCCCGGCGGCCACGAGCCCTGGCAACAGGTCGAGCACCTGCCGGCGGTGCTGGCCGCCTCCTGCGAACAGATGGGCCTGCAGCTGCGCAGCGGCGGCTGGGCGGAGCTGAGCGAGCTGCAGCGCTTCGCCCTGGTGAAACTCAGCCACCCCGGCCACGAGCACCGCAACCTGCCGCGGGCCTTGGCGGAGTTTGGGCTGCTGCAGCCTCACCACTTGCGGTAGGGCAGGAACTTGCCGTTCATGGTCACAACCACCCGATCGCCCTTTGGGTCCTCCTCCCTGTTCACGGTGAGGCTGAAGTCGATCGCCGACATGATGCCGTCGCCGAAGCGCTCCTGGATCACCTCCTTGAGCGGCAGGCCGTACACCTGCAGGATCTCGTGGAAGCGGTAGAGCAGCGGGTCGGTGGGGATCACCGGATCGAGGGCCCCCTTCACGGGATAGGTGGTGAGGGCGACCGCAAGCGCAGGCCGCTCCGGCTCGGGGATCTGCAGGGCCTCCAACAGCGCCTGGGCCTGATCGGCTGAGGCCGTGGCCTGGCCGTAGAGCAGGCTGGCGCACCACACCTCGTCCTGACCCAGACGGGAGCCGAGATCGGCGAAGCTGAGGCCGCTGCGGCGCTTGGCGTCGAGCAGGGCTGTGGTGTGGGGAGGCAAAGCCATGAAGCCATCAGGGGAGCGGCGGGAACGTACGGGGGAGCGGCGACCTGCCTGGCAGCCGTTGCTACTGGTCAAGGCTCCAGGCCCGCCCCTGCCGCTGCGCGTCTGCCTGCTCAGCGGCGGCGAGAGCCGGCGCATGGGCCGCGACAAGGCGCTGCTGCCCCACCCTGAAGGGGGCACCTGGCTGGAGCGCACCCTGCTGCTGCTGGCCCAGCTGAACGCACCCATCACCCTGCTCAGCCGCCACCCGGCGCACCTGGCGCTGGCGCAGCAGCTGGCGGCCGGACCCGGCCGGTCGACCCCGCCTGCGATCACCGCCCTGGCCGAACCGCCGCCCTGGGAGGGGCCGCTGCTGGCCCTGCACCGGCTGATGCAGCAGCACCCCGATCAGCGTCTATTGCTCTGCCCGGTGGACATGCCGGATCTCACGCTCGCCGCCCTGCACCAGCTGCTGACGGCAGCAGGGGACGCAGCGGCAGCCGGGAGCCCCACCCGGCTCCACCTGGCCCACGACGGCCAACGGCTGCAACCGCTGCTGGGTGTTTATGCCAGCAGCGCCCTGGTGCGCCGCCACCTGGCCGCAGCCGTGGCGAGCGGCGAGCGGCGCCTGCAGAGCTGGCTGGCCTCGCAGGCGATCGAGGCGGTGGCCCTGGATCCCCGCGCCATCCTCAACGTGAATCAGCCGGCCGAATCGGCCGCTCCATCAGCCAAGGCCTCCACCCTCCCCTCACAACGGGCCAGTTCCTCCTGCAGCAGCGCCAGCAGCGCCTCACGCGGCGCCGGCAGCGGAAATGGCCCCTCCTCGTAGCGAGCCTCCACCGCAAACACCTGCAGCTCAAGCAGCAGGGGATCAACCTGCTCACCAGCTAGAGCGGCCAGATCCTCAAGGTCATGGACCCGCGGGGGCTGTCGATCAGCCAGCACGATCCAGGTCTTGAGCAGTTTCTCCACCGCCTGCTGGGCAGTGAAGCCCCAGTCTTCCTCTGGATAGGCAGGGTCAAGGGTCAGCGCCAGGCTGCGCAGATGACGGCGCACGATCGCCAGCAGCAGCAGCGCGTCTTCAGCCGGCGACATAGAGCACCCGCCCTTCACGGGCCACATCACCGAACACATGCCAGCGGGAACCGCTCAGTCGCTCCGCGTCTGCGGCGCCCGCCACCACCAGGTCGACGCCCACCCCCAGCAGGCCCAGCGCCCCACGACAGCGCTGCCAGCACCCCATCTTTTCGGCTGGCGTGAGCTGGGGCTGGCGCACGATCACCGCCAGATCGAGATCGGAGTCGGGCCGCGCCTCACCCCTGGCCCGCGAACCGAAAGCGATCACCGCCTGCACATCGGGCTCAGCGCACAGACGCGCCAAGGCTTCGCCACACGCCTGGGGCTCCAACCCCGGACCCAGGTCGGGCGCCGCTTGCAACTCCCGAGGCTCGCGCCAGGGAATGGCCGGCGAAGAAAACGGCGCGGCAGAGGTGGCACCCATGCCCAAACGCTACCGCCAACGCGCGAGCGGCAGCCATAGCGTGGCCGCCATGGCCAGCGCCACCGACCAGCTCAACCGGCCCCTGGGGGTGCTGCGACTGTCGCTCACGGCCCGCTGCAACCTGGCCTGCCCCTACTGCCTGCCGGATGGCATCGAGCCACCTGGCCTGCTCACCCTGGCGCAGCGGCGGCGGGTGATCGAAGCGGCGGTAGAGCTGGGGGTGACAAGCCTGCGGCTCACCGGCGGCGAACCGCTGCTGCAGGGCGGCGTGGAGGAGCTGATCGCCGCCGTGCAACCCCTGCGCG
>JBIIJS010000094.1:0-9923 GCA_044233605.1 Cyanobium sp.
AACCAGCCCACATAGAGACGGTTGTTGGTGGAGGTGACCCACTCGCAGAACTGGTTCCACGCCGAGGCGCCGGAGCGCTGTTGGAGAGTGGCGGTCATGAGTACGAGAGAAGTAGCTCGGGCTGCAGGCACGGGGCCGTGGCCGAAGCGGAGATGGAAGGGCGGAATCCCGCCGACCAAGAACGTAACAGAACGTTGCGGGTTTCGTGAAGGGGGAATGTGAAGAGATTCTTTGAAGGGGTGGGAGCGGGCGAGGCCGGTTGGGCTGCCCGCAGGATCACCTGGAGCCCGAGCCTCACCCTCGTGCCCAGCCACGGCTGCTTCAACGCCTGCGGATACTGCGGCTTCCGGCGGATTGCCGACCCCGCCGCCCCCCTGGCTGACGCCCTTTCCGATGCCGCGGCGGCGGCTCGCCTCGCCGCAGCGCCCCAGGCCCATGAGGTGCTGCTGCTCAGCGGCGAGGTGGCGCCGGCCTCCCCCTGGCGCCGCGCATGGTTCGAGCGGTTGTTGGCGATCAGCCGCCTGGCCCTGGCGACGGGCCGGCTGCCCCACACCAATGCCGGTCCGCTGTCGCTGCGGGAGATGGCTGGGCTCGGGCGTCTCAATCCCTCAATGGGGCTGATGCTGGAGGGCATCGGCCCGGCCTGGGACCGGCTGCATGCCCATGCCCCCAGCAAGCGGCTGGCGCTGCGGCTGGGCCAGCTGGAGCAGGCGGGGCGGCTGGGCATCCCGTTCACCACCGGCCTGCTGCTGGGCGTTGGTGAGAGCCGGGCCGAGCGTCGCGATTCGCTGGAGCTGCTGGCGCTGCTGCAGCACCGCTGGGGGCACCTGCAGGAGGTGATCCTGCAGCCCTGGCGACCTGCTGACCATCGGCAGCTCGACCACGAAGCCTGCAACGATCTGCTGGCCACGATCGCCGAAGCCCGCTCGATCCTGCCGCCGGAGGTGCACCTGCAGCTGCCCCCCAACCTCTGGCCGCCGGATCGGTTGATCGAGGCCCTCGAAGCCGGCATCGATGACCTGGGCGGCATCGACGTCAGCGACGTGATCAATCCCGCCTATCCCCAGCCCACCCCGGACGCCCTGGCGCGCCGCCTGGTGGCGGCGGGTTGGCGCCTGGAGCCGCGCCTCTGTGTGCATCGTGAGTGGTTGCCGTGGCTCCCCCCAGGGCTGCGGCAGCGGGGCGAGGTGCTTCTCACGCACCTCGCCATCGCCTGGCCGATGCCGTCAGGGCTGAATCAGTAAGCTGTCAAGCGCAGCTATGCCCCTCGATCTTGCGGGTGCTGTTCATTCACCAGAACTTCCCCGGCCAGTTCCTCCACCTGGCGGCGGCGCTGAAGCGGCGGGGCGACCGGGTGGTGGCGATCGGCGGGCCGACCGCCCGGAGCCTGGAGGGGGTGGAACTGCATCGGTATGTCCTGAAGCCGCCCAGCGATCCGCCCGTTGGCCACCCCTGGGCGTCCGACTTTCAGATCAAGGTGATCCGCGCTGAGGCGGTGGCGAGGTCGCTGCAGAAGCTGGTGGAGGATGGCCTCCAGCCCGACCTGGTGGTGGGCCATCCGGGCTGGGGGGAGTTGCTGGCGGTGAAGGATCTGCTGCCGGCGGTTCCGGTGCTGCAGCAGGTGGAATTCGTTTATCAGCTGGAGGGTGCTGATGTCGGCTTCGATCCCGAGTTCCCAAGCGACGATTGGCAAGCTCGCAGCCTCCTGCGCCTGAGGCGCGCCACCCAGCTGCTCGCCTTTCACGATCTTGACTGGGGCTTGGCCCCCACCCGCTGGCAGGCCTCCACGGCACCGGCGGAATTCCACGATCGTCTCAGTGTGATCCACGAAGGCATCGACACGGAGCGAATCGCCCCCCGAGCCGCTAGTCGCATTGAGTTGCGCAAGGCTGGGCTCACCTTTGTTGCAGGGTCCGAACTGGTGAGTTTCGTGGCGCGCAATCTGGAGCCTTACCGAGGCTTTCATTGCTTCCTGCGCATGCTGCCGGAGTTGCAGCGCCTGCGGCCGAACGCCCATGTGCTGATCGTGGGCGGTGATCAGGTGAGCTACGGCGCCCCGCCGGCAGGGGGTGGCACCTGGCGCAGGGCGCTGCTGAAGGAGCTGGCGGGCCAGCTCGATCTCTCCCGCATCCATTTCGTCGGCAAGGTGCCGCACGGGGTGCTCCACGATCTGTTCCGCGTGTGCGCCTGCCACGTGTATCTCACCTATCCCTTTGTCTTGAGCTGGAGCCTGCTGGAGGCGATGGCCTGCGGAGCGGTGGTGGTGGGCTCGTCCACAGCGCCCGTGCGGGAGGTGATCGAACACGGGAAGAACGGCTTGCTGGTGGATTTTTTCGACGGTGAAGGCCTGGCGCGCACCATCGCCGCCGTGCTGGCCGACTCCGACGCCCACCGCCCCCTCGGCCAGGCGGCGCGGCGCCATGTGGTGGCTCATTACGATCTTCACGGCTTGTGTTTGCCGCGGCAGCTGAGGCTGGTGGATTCCCTGGCGGCGGGGCTGCGTCCGGAAGTCACCCAGGAGACCCGCCCTGGTTGTTAGGGTCCAGATCAAGATCTGAAGGCGCGTTGGCTGCTGTTTCCCCACCGGCGCTCGCGGCGAACGAGCGGGTGTTGCTGGTGCGGTTGCCCTGCAATCCGATCTTCCCGATCGGCCCGGTGTACCTGGCCGATCACCTGCACAAACAGTTTCCCGGCCTGCGTCAGCGCATCCTCGACCTCGCCGCCGTGCCGCTGCTTGATGTGCGCCGCGAGCTAGACGCGGCCGTGGAAGAGTTCCGGCCCAGCCTGCTGGTGTTCTCCTGGCGCGATATTCAGATCTATGCCCCGGTGGACGGCCGCGGCGGCAATCCGCTGCAGAACTCATTCGAGGTGTTCTACGCCCGCAATCCGCTGCGGCGCCTGCGCGGTGCCCTCGGCGGCCTGCGGCTGATGGGCGCCTACTACGGCGAGCTGCGCCGCAACCTCAGCCTGATCCGCCGGGGGCTGCGCCGGGCCCGGCGCCATGAGCCCGCCGCCCGGGCGGTGGTGGGTGGTGGAGCCGTGAGTGTGTTCTACGAGCAACTGGGCCGCAGCCTGCCGGCGGGCACGGTGGTGTCGGTGGGGGAGGGGGAGGTGCTGCTGGAGCGGCTGATCCGCGGCGAATCGATCGCGGCCGATCGCTGTTACGTGGCCGGTGAGGCGCCGCGCCCGGGGCTGATCCACGAGCCGCCGGCGCCGGTGGAGAAGACAGCCTGCGACTACAGCTACATCGCCTCGATCTGGCCCCAGCTCGACTGGTACCTCGATGGTGGCGATTTCTACGTGGGCGTGCAGACCAAGCGCGGCTGTCCCCACAACTGCTGCTACTGCGTCTACACCGTGATCGAGGGCAAGGCGGTGCGCGTCAACCCCGTCGAGGAGGTGGTGGCCGAGATGCGCCAGCTCTATGACCGCGGCGTGCGCGGCTTCTGGTTCACCGACGCCCAGTTCATCCCCGCCCGGCGCCAGATTGAGGATGCCAAGCAGCTGCTGCGGGCAATCCAGGCCGCGGGCATGAGCGACATCCGCTGGGCCGCCTACATCCGCGCCGACAACCTCGACGCCGAGCTGGCGGAGCTGATGGTGGCCACCGGCATGAGCTACTTCGAGATCGGCATCACCTCCGGCTCCCAGGAGCTCGTGCGCAGGATGCGCATGGGCTACAACCTGCGCACGGTGCTGGAGAGCTGCCGGCTGCTGGCCCGCGCCGGCTTCCGCGATCACGTGTCGGTGAACTATTCGTTCAACGTGATCGACGAGCGGCCCGAAACGATCCGCCAGACGATCGCCTACCACCGCGAGCTCGAGCGCATCTTCGGCGCCGACAAGGTGGAGCCGGCGATCTTCTTCATCGGCCTGCAGCCCCATACCCATCTGGAGCAGTACGCCTTCGAGCAGGGTGTGCTGAAGCCCGGCTACGACCCGATGAGCATGATGCCCTGGACGGCCCGCAAGCTGCTCTGGAATCCCGAGCCGATGGGTCGCACCTTCGGTCGCGTCTGCCTGGAGGCGTTCCGCCGCAACCCGGGTGACTTCGGCCGCACGGTGATGGACCTGCTGGAGCGCGACTACGGCCGCGCCCCCCTCGAGCAGGCCCTGCACGCGCCGGTGGAGGGCCGTAGGGCCCTGGCCACGGCGGTTCGGTGAGGATGGTCGATGCATGCCCCTGATGGGCCCCTGGTCACCACCAGCGGCGCCGGGCCAGCAGCAGCAGGCCCAGGCCCAGCCAGCCGGGCAGGCTCGCCAGCGGATTGCTCCCGCCGCCGGCGTTGAGGCCCGCCAGCCAGGCGGGGGTGTCCGGTGCCAGCTGCAGCAGACCTGTCTGGAGGGCGAACCAGCCCCCCACCAGGCCGCCGTGCAGTCCCACTGCGCCCCAAAGCAACCCAGCGTCGGCCCGGCGCTGCAGGGCCAGGGCCAGCCCCAGCAGGATCAGGCCACCGAGCAACCCCACGGCCGCCAGCCCCGGCGTCTGATACCAGGGATGGAGCAGGGCGAAGATCAGGGCCTGCAGCAGCAGCGCACGCCGCGGACCGCTCTCGAGCTCCAGTTCACCCCAGAGCCAGCCGCGGAACAGCAGCTCCTCGGCGAAACCCACCCCCAGCAGCAGCGCCAGGGCATTGAGCCAGGCTGCGGGCGAAAGGCTGCCGCTCCAGCGGGCCTGGCCGCTCAGCAGCAGCAGGGCGCTCACTCCGCCGAGCAGCAGCAATGCCTTGAGCAGCCCCCGCAGGAAGGCCCGTCCCGCGGCGGCCGGGGCGGCGGTCACCCCCAGCCGGAGCCAGGGGCGGGGCTCGTTCCATGCCCGGCGCAGCCGGGCCGGCAGGCTGAGCAGCAGCAGAGCAAAGGCCACCACCACGCCAAGCAGATCCAGCTGGTCGACCCGCAGGCCGGGGGCGAGCAGCGCGAGCGGCCGCACCGCCAGCCAGCCGAATCCGTAGAGCAGCGGCACGTAGAGGAGTGTTCCCCACCAGCGGGGGCGGCTCATTCCTCCGGCTCGATCGTGCTGGTGAGGCCCTTGGCCTTGAGGGTTTCGCAGTAAAACTCCGCCGGTTCCAGGTCGCAGACGATCACCAGCCCCACGCCGGTGTTGTGGGCCTCGAGCATCACGGCGATTGCGTCCTGCTCGCTCAGCGATGGCACCACCTGCCGCAGGGTGACGACCACATACTCCATCGAGTTGACCGGGTCGTTGTGGAGCAACACCTTGTAGCGGGGCGAGGGCTTGCGCACCCGCTCAGGCGCCTTCTCCATCACGGCGGCTCCGCCGGGGCTGCGGGAGGGGGTCTCGCCGGCGCGAATTAGGGAGGGTCGCTTTATCTCAACCATGGCCCGGACGGGAGCAGTTAGTGACGGTAGGACAGGCAACTGGCAGCCGTTGGATGGTACGAAGGGTGACAGGTGCTCCATCAGGGATCATCCCGCCAGAGCTGAACGGATGCGGCGCATCGCTTCTTCCACGTTGGCGCGGCTGTTGAAGGCTGAGAGGCGGAAGTAGCCCTCGCCGGCGGCGCCGAAGCCGCTGCCGGGGGTGCCCACCACATTCGCCTTGTCCAGCAGCAGGTCGAAGAAGCCCCAGGAATCCACGCCCTCGGGGGTTTTGATCCACACGTAGGGAGCCTGTTCGCCGCCATACACGGTGAGGCCGGCGGCGCTCAGCTCGCGGCGGATGATGGCGGCGTTCTCCATGTAGAAGCTGATCAGGGCCTTCACCTGGGCCTGGCCTTCGGCGGAATACACGGCCTCAGCTCCGCGCTGCACGATGTAGCTCACCCCGTTGAACTTGGTGCACTGGCGCCTGTTCCACAGGCCCCAGAGTTCCACCTTCTCGCCGCTGGCCGCCGTGCCCATCAGGCCGCGGGGCACCACGGTGAGGGCGCAGCGGGTGCCGGTGAAGCCGGCGTTCTTGGAGAAGGAGCGGAACTCGATCGCGCACTCACGGGCACCCTCGATCTCGTAGATCGAGTGGGGCAGGGAGGGGTCCTGGATGAAGGCCTCGTAGGCGGCGTCGAACAGGATCAGGGCGCCGTTGGCGCGGGCGTAATCCACCCAGGCTTTGAGCTGCTCCTTGGTGGCAACAGCGCCCGTGGGGTTGTTGGGGAAGCAGAGGTAGATCAGATCCACCTTTTCGGAGGGGATCTGGGCCGTGAAGCCGTTCTCGGCGTTGATCGGCAGATACGTAAGACCGCCGTATTGGCCGGCGTCATCGGCCTCGCCGGTGCGGCCCGCCATCACGTTGCTGTCCACGTACACCGGGTACACCGGATCGGTCACGGCGATGCGGTTGTCCGGGCCGAGGATGTCGAGGATGTTGGCGCTGTCGCACTTGGAGCCATCCGACACGAAGATCTCCTCGGCGGAGATCTGGCAGCCGCGGGCCTGGAAGTTGCCGGAGGCGATCGCCTCGCGCAGCCACAGGTAGCCCTGCTCGGGGCCGTAGCCGTGGAAGCCCTCGCGGGTGCCCATCTCATCGATGGCCGCCTTCATTGCCGTGCGGCAGGCCGCCGGCAGCGGTTCGGTCACGTCGCCGATGCCGAGGCGGATGATCGGGGCATCCGGGTGGGCCTCGCTGAAGGCCGTCACCCGCCGGGCGATCTCGGGGAACAGGTAGCCCGCCTTGAGCTTGAGGTAGTTGCCGTTGACCTGGGCCATTGCGGGGTGGGCCGCCGCCGGGCCCGTTGACACTGAAGGGGATTGTCCTATGCGGGGGCCTTCGAATCCGCCAGCATGGGCCGATGGCCCCCGCCCCCCTGCCACCGGAAGCCACCCCCGAAGCTCTGGCCCGCCAGCGGATCGACGCCCTGCTCACGCAAGCCGGCTGGGCGGTGCAAAACCGCAGCGCCGTGAACCTAGCGGCGGCCGAGGGCGTGGCGGTGCGCGAGCTGCCCAGCGGCGGCGGCGAGGCGGACTACGGGCTGTTCCTGGGCCGCGAGCTGGTGGGGGTGGTGGAGGCCAAGAAGCTGGGCAGCACCCTCGGCGGCGTGGAGGCGCAGACGCTGGCCTACGCCAGCGAAACCCTGCCGGGGCTGGTGGTGCCGATCCGGCCCCTGCCGTTTCGCTACGAGAGCACGGGAGCGGAAACGTTTTTCACCAACGGGCTGGAGCCGGATGCGGCGGCGCGGCGCGTGTTCTGCTTCCACCGGCCGGCCACGCTGCGCCAATGGATCACCACACGCCACACGCTCAAGGGCCGCATGCGCGAGGCGCAGGCGCTGAACCGGGCGGGCATGTGGCCCGCCCAGATCCGGGCGGTGGAAAACCTGGAGGCGAGCGTGCGCGACGGCCGCCGGCGGATGTTGATTCAGATGGCCACCGGCGGCGGCAAAACGTTCACGGCGATCTCGGCGCTGTATCGGCTGATCAGCCAGGGCGGCGCCAAACGCTGAAGGAATTCCAGGCCTACAGCACGCCCGACGACGGCCGCAAATTCCATGAGCTCTACAACGTTGCCAACCTGCGCAACAACCGCATCGATCCGGTGAACAAGGTGGTGATCACCACCATCCAGCGGCTGTATTCGATCCTCAAGGGCGAGCCGGAGTTTGCCGAGGAGCTGGAGGAGGAATCGGCCTTTGATGGTCACGGCCCGGCCCTGGCGCGCGGTCCGCAGCCGGTGGTGTACAGCCCCGTGATCCCGCCGGAGTTTTTCGATGTGATTGTGGTGG
The DNA here is from genome assembly GCA_044233605.1 of Cyanobium sp. Taxonomy (GTDB): domain Bacteria; phylum Cyanobacteriota; class Cyanobacteriia; order PCC-6307; family Cyanobiaceae; genus Cyanobium. The sequence continues at coordinate 7,677 of JBIIJS010000094.1, forward strand.
ATGAATGCCACCGCTCGATCTACAGCCTCTGGAGCCAGGTGCTGGAGTATTTCGACGCCTCGATCATCGGCCTCACGGCCACACCGGGCGGCCACACCTACGCGTGGTTCCAGCAGAACGTGGTGAGCGAGTACGCCCACGTGGAGGCCGTGCGCGACAAGGTGAACGTGCCCTTCTGGGTGTATCAGATCCGCACGGCGGTGGGCGAAGACGGCGCCACGGTGAAGGCCGAACCGGGGCTGGGCGTGATCAAGCGCAACCGGCTCACCCGCGTGGAGCGTTGGCAGGCCCTCGACGACGACCTCACCTATGCCGCAACGGCACTCGATCGCAGCGTGGTGGTGCCGGATCAGATCCGCACGGTGCTGCGCACGATCCGCCAGAAGTTGTTCACGGAGATCTTCCCGGGCCGCACGGAGATCCCCAAGCTGCTGTTCTTTGCCAAGAGCGACAGCCACGCCGAAGACATCCTGCGCATCCTGCGCCAGGAGTGGAGCCTGAGCAACGAGCAAGCGGTGAAGATCACCTACAAGGCCGAACGCGATGGCACCGGATCCACCGCCCCCTCGCGCCGCCCCGAGCAGCTGATCAAGGATTTCGCCAACAGCTACAACCCGCGCGTGGCCGTGACGGTGGACATGATCGCCACCGGCACGGACATCAAACCGCTGGAGGGGGTGGTGTTTCTGCGCATGGTGCGCTCGCGGGCGCTGTTTGAGCAGATGAAGGGGCGCGGGTGATGGCCGATGCCGATTTCCAGGCGATCAGCCCCGATGGCGGCAGCAAAACCCAGTTTGTGCTGATCGACTGCGTGGGCGTGATGGAGGAGTTGAAGGCCGACCCACCGCTCGATGGCGACCCGAGCGTGCCGTTTGCCAAGTTGCTGGAGCTGGTGCGCTTCGGCAACCGCGACGAGGAGGTGCTTTCGGCGCTGGCGGCGCGGCTGGATCGGATGGACCGGCGGCTGACGCCCGATCAACAGGCCCAGCTGGCGGCGGTACCCGGCGCCCCGCCGCTGCGGGATCTGGTGGCCCATGTGCTCGATCGCCTCGACCCCGACCGGTTGCAAAGCGAAGGCCGCGAAGCGCTGCTGGAGCAAGCCGCCGCCCCCCTGGCCCACAACCCGGCGCTGTGCGAAGCGCTGCTCACGGTGCGCCAGCAGCAGGAGATCACGGTGGATGTGCTCACCCACGACCGGGTCACGTTTGCGGGGGCGCGGCCGGATCAGGCGCTGGATTACGGCGCCAGCGCCGCCGGGCTCACCAGTGCGTTTGAGGCCTACTGCCGCGAGAATCGCGACCAGCTCGATGCCTTGAGCGTGCTGTATGCCAAGCCCTACGGGGCACGGATCACACGCGCCAAGCTGGTGGAACTGGCCCAGGCGATCCAGCGGCCGCCGCGCCAGTGGACCAGTGAAGCCCTGTGGCAGGCGTATGAGCAGGTGGAGGCCAACCGGGTGAAGGGCGCCAGCAAGGGCAAACACCTCACCGATCTGATCTCCCTGGCCCGCCATGCGCTGGGCGTGGAGGAGCAGCTGGTGAGCTTTCAGGACCAGGCAGCGGAACGCTTTGCCGGCTGGCTGGCCCAGCAGGCCAACCGCGGCCGCAGCTTCACCGAGGAGCAACGGAGCTGGCTGGAGCTGATCCGCGATCAGATCGTGGTGGATCTGGAGGTGCGCCTGGAAGATCTCGACGAACCCCCCTTCGCCCAACGCGGCGGCCTGGGCAAGGTGTATCAGCTGTTTGGCCAGGAGCTGGAGGGGATCGTGGCGGAGCTCCATGAGGTGGTGGCGGCGTGAGTTGGGAGAGGCAACCGCTGGGCTCGATCTGCGAGATCGTTTCCGGCATCACCAAGGATTCGAAGAAGCAGGGCGACGACTACCGCGAGGTGCCCTATCTGCGCGTGGCCAATGTGCAGCGGCTGCGCCTGGATCTCTCAGAAGTGAAAACGATCCCGGCTAGGAAGAGCGCCATTGCCAGCTATCGCCTGGAGCCCGGCGACATCCTGTTGAACGAGGGCGGCGACCGCGACAAGTTGGGCAGGGGTTGGATCTGGCAGGGGCAGATCGGCGAGTGCATCCATCAGAACCATGTGTTCCGTGCCCGAATCCGCGACGGCCAGGCGATCCCGAAGTGGATTGCCTACTTCGGGACTTCTGAAAAAGGGATCCACCGGCTGGATCCAAATACTGCGAACGAGCGGCGCGATGTCTTCCCAGGCGCTTGGCTATAGAGCGGCCAGTGAACC
>JBIIJS010000095.1:0-9895 GCA_044233605.1 Cyanobium sp.
AGGTCGGGCCTGGGGCTGGAGCGGTTCGTCTCCAGTCCGCTGCTGCGGGTCCGGGCGGCCAGCTCCGGATCGTGGTCGTCGATATCGCGGCGGATCCGGTTCAGCACCGCCTGGGCCGTGGCCAGGTTGCCGGCGGTGAGCAGCACGAACAGCCGGTCATCGGCCGGCTGGAACACGTGCATCTTGCTGTAGCTGGAGATGTAGTCGACCCCGGCGTTGGTGCGCGAGTCGGACGCGAACACCAGGCCCGCTTCCAGCAGAAAACCGACGCAATAGGTCATGCGGGGCCTGCCTCAGCTCAGCAGCCGCTGCAGGATGCCGGCCACAGACTGCACGGCGGCCCGGGCCGTGGCATAGGCCATCCGCATCGGCCCCACCAGCGCCACCTGGCCCCGGGCTCCGTCGGCGCAGCGATAGGAGGCCTGCACCACCGCGCACTCCTCGAGGGCGGGCTGTGGATGCTCGCTGCCGATCCAGATCGCTTCAGCCAGGCTGGTGGCGATCTCCACCTCGCCGGAGCGGGGGCCGAGCAGCTGGCGGGGCTGCTGCTCCACCAGCTGCACCAGCGGCAGCAGGCTGGAGGTGCGGCTGAATTCGGGCTGGGCCAGCAGGCCCCCCAGCCCGGCTGCCACCACCGCACCGCTCTCCTGCAGTTCGTGATGGTCGAGAGCCTGCCGAAGCAGTGCACCGCTGGCCTGCAGTTCGGCCGGCAGCCGCTCCCAGTGGAAGCTGCCGCTTCCCTCGAGCTGGGCATTGGCCCAGCGTTCCAGAATCGGGAGCTGGTGGGCGACCGGGCCCGGCAGCCGCAGGTTGAGGCTGGTGGTGAGCACCGGCCCCTCCACCAGGAACACCAACAGCCGATCGCCACTGGGCACCAGCCGGATCGTCTGCAGCTGGGGCCGGGGCCGCAGCGGGCGGGTGATCAGGCTGAGCAGGCCGGTGAGATCGGCCAGGCGCCTGGCAAGGTGCTGGAGCAGGTCGTCGAGGGCGGCCCACTGCAGGCTCATGCCGGCCAGTTCGCGCGACAGCTGCAGGGCGGCGGCACCGGGCTCGGGCAGCAGCTGGTCGACGTAGATCCGGTAGCCCTGCTGGCTGGGAATCCGGCCGGCGGAGGTGTGGGGCTGGGTGAGCAGGCCACGCTGTTCAAGGGCCCCCATGGCGGAGCGCACCGTGGCCGGGCTCGCCGGTAGCCCGAAGCGGCGCACCAGGGTGTTGCTGCCGACGGGTTCGACGGTGTCGACGTAGTGGCGCACCGTGGCGCGCAGCACGTCCTGTTGTCGCCGCGGCAGACTGATCAAGGAGAAGCGGGGGAGACCTTCTGGCCTTCACGGAGTTGGATCGTAGGGAGAATCGGCTGATCGCGGAGCGGCGGTGACGATCAGTAGCGCGGCACGGCCGGGTCCACCTCCACGCTCCAGGCGTCGATGCCGCCCTGCACGTTCCACACCTGGCCGTAGCCGTGCTGCTCAACGAGCCAGCAGCTGAAGTGCCAGCTGCGCACTCCCGCGTGGCAGAGCACCGCCACAGGTCGGTCGGGATCCAGCCGTCCCGACAGCTCCGCCATCCAGTCGGCCGAGCGGCTCAGTGGCAGATGCAGCACCGGATGGGGCAGGCGGGCCATCTCCAGCTCCCGCTCCTCGCGCACGTCGACAAGCTGGATGCTCTCGCCGCGCCGCAGCCGCTCATCGAGCTCACGCGCGCCGATCGTGCCGGGCCGCCCCGCCTGGCCCGGAGCCGGCGCCGGGTTTTCACGCGGGCCAGGAGAGTGGGCCATGGAGGGTGGGAGCGTCAGGATGGATCCATCCTGCTCAAGACGCATGAAGGGCCGGCCGTTTCTGGCGGTGGTGCTGACGCTGGCGCTGCTCGCCTTCGGGCTCGGCCTGGGGGGCTGGTCTCTGGTGTTGCGCCGCAGTCCGCTGCAGCTGCAGCACCAGCCCCTCGCCATGCCCCCCGCGGCCCGCTTCGTGCCGCGCCAGGCGGCTCTGAGCCTTTATTTCGCCAGCGACGGCGAACTGCCCGTGGCCTATGCCCGCGCCCTGGCGCCCCCCCGCAAACGCAGGCAGGCGGTGGAGGCGGTGGAGGGCCTGCGTGATGCAGCCTTTGCCGTCGCAGGCCTCGACTACCGCGATGAGCTGGCCAGCTGGCTGGCCCCGGGTGTCGCTTTTGCCCTGTTCGACGGCGTCGCCACCGATCCCCCCCCGGCGCCTTCCGCTCCGGCGGCCTCAGGCTCCGCTCTGGCGGCGCCCGGCGGCTGGCTGCTGGCCCTGCGCAGCCGTGATGCCGATGGCGCCCGCCGCTTCCTGCAGCGCTTCTGGCAGACCCGCAGCCTCGCGGGCACCGGTCTTCAGGTGAGCAGCTACCGGGGTATGGGCCTGATCAGCGGCCGCGGCGCCCTGGTGGGGCGCGATCCGGTTCCCCTGGCCACCGCCCTGGTGAATGACGATCTGGTGCTGATCGCCTCGGGCCGCGGCGTGCTCGAGCAGGCGCTCGATGTCTCCCAGATCGATGAGCTCAATCAGGCCACCCTGCCCAGGCTGCAGCGCGGGCTCGACCAACTCGGCGAGGGGGTGGCGCTGCTGCTCGCCCGGCCTGTGGCCTTCGAGCGCTGGCTGGGCCTGCCGCTCCCGCTGGATCCGGCTGAACGCCCCGGCCTGCTGTTGGCCTCCCTTCGGCCCGAGGGCACCGTGCTCCAGCTCGATGGACTGCTGGAGCTATCCGCGGCGCCGGCGCTCCATCCGGCCGATCCGGCCCTCCACCGCAGCCTGCTGGCCGGACTGGCCGGTCAGCCGGCCAGCCTCGCCCTGCTCCAGGATCCCGCTGCGCTGCTGGCCCAGCCCCTGCTGGCCCCCCTGGTGCGTCGCGCCATCGCCGCTGAGGCGGCGGACTCGCTGCCGGCCCTGGTCGGGGCCGGCGACGCCGGCCCGATGCTCGCGGCCCGCGGTGAGCAGGGCTGGCAGCTCGGCACCCCTTCTGACCAGCCCACACCGGAGCGGCTCGAGGCGGCCCTGGCCGCTGAGGGGCTGATCGCGGCACCGCTCGAGTTGGGTGAGCGCAGCGCCCTCGTCTGGACCCGTCTGCAGGCCGATCCGCGCCGCGGCCGCGGTGACTCCGCTGGCGGCGACCAGCTGCGCGCCTCCCTCGCCGGCTGGCGCAGCGTCGAGGGGGCTCAGGCCTGGTGGGGCGACAGCCTTGCCCTGTTGGAGGCCCGGCCGGCCGCCGGCGGAGCCGCCCAGCGTCTGGCGCAGAGGCTGGAGGCCCTCGATCGGCCGGTGGCGCCGCTGCGCTGGGCCCTTGAGCCGGAGCCCGCCCGCGCCCTGCTCCTGCCCTGGCGTCCGTGGCGCTTGCTCACGGCCCTGGCTGCTGGCGGGCTGGATCAGCCGGTGCAGGGTCTGGCCCTGGCCGTGGAGGGCGCGAGCGGAGATGATGCCGCGCTGCGGTTCCAGGCCAGGCTGGAGCTCGGCTGAGCGGTGTCCATGCCCAACGACGACTTCACCTCAGACCCGATCGCCCCGCCGGCTCCCGAGCTGCTGCTGCTGCGTCACGGCATCGCCGAGGACTACCGCCCCGGCGACGACGATGCCGGCCGGGCACTCACCGCCCGCGGCCGTGAGCGCAGCCGCGCCGTACTGGCGCGACTGGCCAGCCTCGGCTTCCGTGCCGATCGCCTGCTCTCCAGCCCGCTGCGCCGCGCCCGCCAGACGGCTGAGCTCGCGGTCCGCGCCGGTCTGGCCGAGGCGCTGGAGCTGGCCGAGGCGCTGGCCCCGGCCGCCGATCCGCTCGATTGTCTGCCCCGTTGGCTGGTTTCCCTGGCCCCACCTGAGGGGCAGCGGCCGCGGCTGCTGCTGGTGGGTCACGAACCGGATCTGAGTCTGCTGGCCTGCCGGCTGATCGGCGCTCCGGCGGGGGCCATCGAGTTGCGCAAGGCAGGCCTGGTGGTGCTGCGTCTCGCTCCGGTGGCGCCGGGGCCGCTGGCCGGCACAGCCCAGCTGCAGCTGCTGCTCAGTCCCCGCCTGCTGCTGAACTGAGCAGCAGGGGGCAGCGGCTGCTACGGCGCAACCGTGCTGCAGGCGCGTAGCTTCGATGGGCAGAGCAAGGCACCGCATGGCGGATCCCACCATTCCGGCCACCCCAGCCGAGGCCCCGCACAACGCTCCCGGTGACGCCGCGCCGGATGCCCCTGCCAAAGCTGCCCGGGGCCGGGGCAATCGCTCGGCAGAGCCGGCGGCGCCTGTCTACCGCCCGGGTCTGGAGGGGGTGCCGGCCACCCAGTCGTCGATCTGTGACATCGACGGCGTCCAGGGCCTGCTCACCTACCGCGGCTATCCGCTTGAGCAGCTGGCGGCCCACAGCACGTTTCTGGAAACCGCCTACCTGTTGATCTGGGGTGAGCTGCCCACAATCTTTCAGCTGCGCGAATTTGAGAACGAGGTGCAGATGCACCGGCGGGTCAGCTTCCGCATCCGCGACATGATGAAGTGCTTCCCGGCCAGCGGCCATCCGATGGATGCGCTGCAGGCCAGTGCAGCCTCGCTGGGGTTGTTCTACTCACGCCGTGCCCTCAACGACCCTCAGTACGTCGTTGCTGCCGTGGTGCGTCTGATCGCCAAGATCCCCACGATGGTGGCGGCGTTCCAGCTGATCCGCAAAGGCCAGGATCCGATCCAGCCTCGCGACGACCTCAGCTACTCGGCCAATTTTCTCTACATGCTCACCGAGCGGGTGCCAGATCCCCTGGCGGCACGCATCTTTGACGCCTGTCTGATCCTGCACGCCGAGCACAGCCTCAACGCCAGCACCTTCAGCGCCCGCGTCACCGCCAGCACGCTCACAGACCCCTACGCGGTGGTGGCGTCGGCGGTGGGCACCCTGGCCGGCCCCCTGCACGGCGGCGCCAATGAAGACGTGCTCGACATGCTCGAGCAGATCGGCACTGCCGATCAGGTGGAGGCCTGGCTCGACCGGGCGATTGCCCAGAAGCAGAAGATCATGGGTTTCGGTCACCGCGAATACCGGGTCAAGGATCCCCGCGCTGTGATCCTGCAAGGGTTGGCGGAGGATCTGTTCCGAAGCTTCGGCTACGACGAGATGTACGACGTGGCCCGCTCGCTTGAGCAGGCCGCCGCCGAACGGCTGGGACCGAAGGGCATCTATCCCAATGTTGATTTCTATTCCGGTCTGGTGTACCGCAAGCTCGGCATCCCCCGCGATCTGTTCACGCCGATCTTCGCCATTGCCCGCACCGCTGGCTGGCTGGCCCACTGGCGCGAGCAGCTGGGCGCCAACCGCATCTACCGGCCCACGCAGATTTACACCGGCAACGGCGTGCGCCAGTGGCTGCCACTCGAGAGTCGCCCCGCCAGTGCCTGAGTGGCTACCTCTCAACCGCCGGCACCGCCTCCCCGCTGCCGGCCCGATTAAGGTGGCTGCGCCTGAGCCGCCGAATCGGAGCTGATGCCCATGGATCTCCCCGTGGAGCCCACGCCGATCGTGGGCGCAGGCCTGGATCTGCAGTCCAGCTTCGTGGATGTGCTGCAGGGCTTCGGCCTCAGCAGCGGCGCCGCCCACCTGCTGTGGCTGCCCCTGCCGATGGTGATGGTGCTGGTGGCCGCCGTGGTGGGGGTGCTGGTGAACGTGTGGCTGGAGCGCAAGATATCGGCGGCCGTGCAGCAGCGCATCGGACCGGAATACGCCGGCGCCCTCGGCATCCTGCAGCCCATCGCCGATGGTCTCAAGCTGGTCTTCAAGGAAGACATCATTCCGGCCCGTGCCGATGGCCTTCTGTTCACCCTTGGGCCGGTGTTGGTGCTGGTGCCGGTGATTCTCTCCTGGCTGGTGGTGCCCTTTGGTCAAAACATGCTGATCAGCAATGTTGGCGTGGGCATCTTTCTCTGGATTTCGTTGAGCAGCATTCAGCCGATCGGCCTGCTGATGAGCGGCTATGCCTCCAACAACAAATACTCGTTGCTGGGCGGCCTTCGGGCAGCTGCCCAGTCGATCAGCTACGAGATTCCTCTGGCTCTTGCCGTGCTGGCGGTGGTGATGATGAGCAACTCGCTGAGCACCGTCGACATCGTCAACCAGCAGGCCGGTGCGGGCATCCTCAGCTGGAACATCTGGCGCCAGCCGGTAGGTTTCGTGATTTTCTGGATCTGCGCCCTGGCTGAATGCGAACGCCTTCCCTTCGACCTCCCTGAGGCAGAGGAGGAGTTGGTGGCTGGTTACCAGACCGAATATTCCGGCATGAAGTTCGCCCTCTTCTACTTGGGCAGCTACATCAATCTGGTGCTCTCGGCCCTGCTGGTGGCCGTTCTTTACCTCGGCGGCTGGAGTTTCCCCGTTCCCGTCGAATGGTTGGCCGGCCTGCTGGGCCAGTCGGTCGACGCTCCCTTGGTGCAGCTGGTCACCGGCAGCCTCGGCATCGTCATGACGGTGCTGAAGGCCTATCTTCTGGTGTTCTTTGCGATCCTGCTGCGCTGGACGGTTCCGCGGGTGCGGATCGATCAGCTGCTCGATCTCGGCTGGAAGTTCCTGCTGCCGATCGCTCTGGTCAACCTGCTGGCCACCGCAGGCCTCAAGCTCGCCTTCCCCGCCTTCTTCGGCGGCTGATCCCCGTGCTGGGATCCCCTTGCCAGCCCCAGCTCAGGCCGATCAGGGCCATCATGGTCCGATCACCGTTCCCCTGCATTTTCCGTCATGTTCGGCTTCCTGAAGAAGGTCGGTGACTACACCAAGGACGCCGTTGGCGCCGCCCAGTACCTCGGGCAGGGCCTGTCCGTCACCTTCGACCACCTGCGCCGCCGACCGATCACGGTGCAGTACCCCTACGAAAAGCTGATTCCGTCGGAGCGCTACCGGGGCCGCATCCACTACGAATTCGACAAGTGCATCGCCTGCGAGGTGTGCGTGCGCGTCTGCCCGATCAACCTGCCGGTGGTCGACTGGGTGATGAACAAGGCCACCAAGAAAAAAGAGCTGCGCAATTACTCGATCGATTTCGGCGTCTGCATTTTCTGTGGCAACTGCGTGGAGTACTGCCCCACCAACTGTCTCTCGATGACCGAGGAGTACGAGCTCGCCGCCTTCGACCGCCACAGCCTCAACTACGACAACGTTGCCCTCGGCCGCTTGCCCACCAGCGTCACCACCGACCCGGCGGTGTTCGCTCTCCGTGAGCTGGCCTATCTGCCGAAGGGCGAGATGGATCCCCACGGTGTGCCGGCCACCGCGCCTCGGGCAGGCAGACTGCCCGAGCAGGTGCTTGAGACCCTGGCCCCTGCAGCCGGCCCCGATTCAGCTGAGCCCTCCTGATGACGATCGCCTCCTCCACCCAGCAGATCTGTTTCCTGGTGCTGGCCGCCACAATCGTGGCCGGCTCCCTCGGTGTGGTGCTCCTGCCCAACATCGTCTATTCCGCTTTCCTGCTTGGCGGGGTGTTTCTCGCCATGGCCGGTCTCTATCTGCTGCTCAATGCCAGCTTCGTGGCCGCCGCCCAGGTGCTCGTGTACGTGGGCGCGGTCAATGTGCTGATCCTTTTTGCGATCATGCTCGTTAACAAAAAGGAAACCCTGGCAGCCATTCCCGGCCTGCCGCTGCGCCGCCTGCTCTCGGGCCTGGTCTGCGGTGGCTTATTTGCCCTTCTGCTGCGGGTGGTCTTCACCACGGGCTGGAGCCTCCCTGGCCCGGTGCCCGTGGGTGAGGAGGCCACGATCCGGATCGGTGAGCATCTGTTCAGCGATTACCTGCTTCCTTTTGAGCTCGCTTCGGTGCTGCTGCTGATGTCGATGATCGGCGCCATCGTGCTGGCCCGCCGCGATGTGTTCAGCAGCGATGTGATCACCGGTGAACCGGCCGATCAGGGTCTGATCGAGAAGAGCCGCACGCCGCTGCTGATCGAGAAGCCTGCAGCCACCCCGTCCCTTCAGGAGACCGCCCCGCGATGAGCACCGACTCCGCCATCCCCCTGCAGGCCTTCCTGTCTGTGGCCGCCCTGCTGTTCTGCACGGGCGTCTGGGGCCTGATCAACAGTCGTAATGCCGTGCGGGTGTTGATGAGCATCGAGCTGATGCTCAACGCCGTCAACCTCAACCTGATGGCCTTCTCCAGCTACCTCGACGGTCAGCTGATCCGTGGCCAGGTGTTCACCATCTTCGTGATCACCGTCGCCGCTGCCGAGGCGGCTGTGGGTCTGGCGATCCTGCTCTCCCTGTATCGAAACCGCGAAACGGTCGACATGGAGCGTTTCAACCTGCTGCGCTGGTAGCCAGGCTGGGGGCGCGTCCAGGTCCTGCACATGCGTCTTGAGAGGGTCTGGCTGATCGTCCGCTCCGGCAGCGAGGCGGCCCGCAGCCAGGCCCGTCACTGTGCCGAAGAGCTGCGCGCCGAGGGGGTGGCGGTGAGCATGGCGGCGAGCGGCCTCACCAGCAATCCTTACCCAGGCCTGCTGGCCACCGAGCCTGGCCCGCCCGATCTTGCCTTGGTGCTGGGCGGTGACGGCACCGTGCTCGGCGCCGCCCGCCACCTCGCACCCCATGGGGTGCCGATCCTCAGTTTCAACGTGGGCGGCAACCTCGGTTTTCTTACCCACGAACGCCAACTGTTGCGTGGCAGTTCTGTTCGATCGCCCCAGGACAAGGCCGATGCCGAGGCCGCAGAGGCCGATGCCACCCTCTGGCAGCGGCTGCGCAACGACCGCTTCGCTCTGCAGCAACGCATGATGCTGCAGGCGCGTATCGACCGGGGCGACGGCGTTCCCTGCGCTCACGACGTCCCCGTTGACGGGGACGATCCGCACCGGGCCCTGAACGATTTCTATTTCCGGCCCTGTCATGACGAGATCTCTCCCACCTGCCTGCTCGAGCTGGAGATCGACGGCGAGGTGGTCGACCAGGTGCGCGGCGACGGGCTGATCATCGCCACCCCAACCGGTTCCACCGGCTATGCCCTGGCAGCGGGCGGACCGATCCTCCATCCCGGGCTGGAGGGGATCGTGATCACACCGATCTGCCCGATCAGCATCTCCAGTCGCACCCTGATCGTGCCGCCGCGGGCGCGGGTGTGCATCTGGCCGCTGGGGGAGGCGAGCCGGCGTGTGCGGCTCTGGAAGGACGGCACCAATGCCACCATTCTCGACCCGGGCGATCGCTGCATCATCGAACAGGCCAGCGAGCCTGCCCTGTTCGTGCTGCTCGATCGCAGCCCCTCCTACTACCGCACGATCAGCCGCAAACTGCACTGGGCCGGCGATCTTGTGGCCGGTGAACCCTCTCCCAACTGAACGCCATGGCCCTGGAGATCGAGCGCCGCTTCCTTGTGTCCGGCCAGGCATGGCGCTCCCGGGTGCGCTGGCAGGCCCGGCTGCGCCAGGGCTATCTGGCGCGGGGCGGCGATGGCCTCACCCTGCGGGTGCGTTTGAGCCAGCCCGAGGCGACCGGAGGCCCCGAGCCTTGCGGCGCATCGGAGCTGGCCCCCCAGGGCTGGCTCACCCTCAAGGCCCCTCCACCACAGGGGGCTGATCCGATCACCCGGCTGGAGTTCGAATATCCGATCCCGCTCGGCGATGCCGAGGCCCTTCTGGCCCTCACCGATCGTCAGGTGGGCAAGCGGCGCTACGGCCTCGATCTGCCCGGCGGCGACTGGGTACTGGACGTGTTCGAGGGGGCGAATGCGCCGTTGGTGCTGGCCGAGGTGGAACTGCTGCGCGCCGATCAGCCCCTGCAGCTGCCGCCCTGGTGCGTGCAGGAGCTGAGTGGCCGTCATGAGCTCAGCAATGCCGCTCTGGCGGAACGCCCCCTGGCGCGTTGGAGCGAGGCGGAGCGGCGGGAGTTGCTGGGCTGAGCCGCATCTGGCCCCCAGCAGGACGCCCCGCTGTTCAGCCCTGGCCGTCCTGCTGGGGGCC
>JBIIJS010000096.1:0-9842 GCA_044233605.1 Cyanobium sp.
TCTGGCCGAACTGGAGCGGCTGGCGGCGGCGCCGGCCGGGGCGCGGCTGCTGGCTTCAGCCGCCGCGGCCGGCCTGCTGGCCCCCTGGGCCGACTCCACCCCCCAGGAGAGCGCAGCGGTGCAGGCCGGCCTCGAGCCGGGCGAAGCCCGGCGGCGGGGGCTCGGCGATGGGGAGATCGCCTGGGCCCTGCCCCTGGCCCGACTGGCCGCACTACTCAACGGCGACGGCCTGGCCCGACTGCAGGCGAGCCGGCGCCTGCAACAGCGCTGCCGGCAGCTGCGGCGCTGGCAGCGGCGGCTGGCGGAGCTCGCGCCTGCCGGGCTGGAGGCCCTGGCCGAAGCGGAACGGCTGGAGCTGCAACAGGCCCTGGAGCAGGATCTGCCGGCCCTGCTTCTCCACCTGAAGCCCGCCGATGCCCAGGCGGCACTGCGCCGCTGGCGCGATCCCGGCGATCCCCTGTTCCATCCCCGCTCCCCGCTCGACGGACGCCAGCTGCAGACGGAACTCGGGCTGGAGGCCGGCCCGGCACTGGGGCGGCTGCTGAGCGCCCTCACCCTGGAGCGGGCCTTCGGGCGCCTGCCGGCAGGAGGGACCGATGGCAGGCTGTCGCAAGCGGAGCGTCAGAGGGTGCTGATCGAAGCGCGCCGCCGGCTGGTCGAGCCAGGGACAACGCCGCAGGGGGGACGGCGCCGTGATTAACTTCTTGATGTTCTGGCGCGAAACCATCGCCGGTCGAAGTCTTTTTCTCTCCCTCCCCCATGAGCGTCCGCCTCTACGTCGGCAACCTGCCGCAGTCTTTTGATGCCAAGGAGCTTGAAGCTCTGTTCACATCCGTAGGGGAGGGCGTACGTTTCAAGGCCGTCAACGACCGTGACACCGGTGCATGCCGCGGCTTCGGCTTCGCCAACGTCGATGACATGAAGCTGGCCGAAACGGTGATCGAGCAACTGCATGGCCGCGAGTTCGGTGGCAACAGCCTGCGCATCGAGATCTCCGAACGCCGCGATGCCCGCGGCGGGGCCCCCGGCGATCGCCGCAGCCCCGGTGCGCCGGCGGTGGCCCGCAAATCGGTCGACAAGGTGGTGCACGCCGACAGCGTCGACGAAGAAGCTCCCGATCCCCGCTGGGCCGGTGAGCTGGCCAAGCTGAAGTCGCTGCTCGCCAACCAGACGGTGGGCGTCTGAGCTCCCCAATGGCCCTGCCGGAGCCGGAGTTCTGGGTATGGCAGGGCCATCGCATCGCCTGGGTCCGCCGGGGCAATCCCGATGCTGCCCGCGCCGTGGTGCTGATCCATGGCTTCGGCGCCTCAATCGGCCACTGGCGCCATACCGTGCCCGCCCTTGCTGACCAGGCAGAGGTGTTTGCCCTCGACCTGCTCGGCTTCGGCGCCAGTGACAAACCCCGATCCCGCCTGGGCGATGAGGTCGAAGATGCTGAAGCAGTGCGCTACTGCTTTGATCTCTGGGCCGCCCAGGTGGCCGACTTCGTGGCTGAGCATGTGCGCAGCCAACGGCCGGAGCGTCCCCTGCATCTGATTGGCAATTCGATCGGTGCCGTGGTGGCCCTCAACGCGGCCCGCCTGCTCGTGAGGCGCGAGGCACCGCCGGCCCAGGTGGTGCTGATCGACTGCGCCCAGCGCACGCTGGATGAAAAACGGATCAGCGAGCTGCCCCCCTGGGAGCGGGCCGGCCGGCCGGCACTGATGCAGCTGGTGCGGCAACGCTGGCTGCTGGCTGCGCTGTTCGGCTTACTGGCCCGCCCTGCCTTCATCCGCAGCGTGCTGAAGCGGGCCTATCCAAGCGGGGCCCATGTCGACGACCAGCTGGTGGCTCTGTTGCATCGACCCGCGACCGACCCCGGGGCGGTGGAGAGCTTCCGTGGCTTCGTGAATCTGTTCAACGACCACCTCGCGCCCGATCTGCTGGCAGATCTTGACCTGCCGGTGCGCATGCTCTGGGGCGGCAGCGATCCATGGGAGGCGCCGGCGGAGGCCCGGCGCTGGGCCACCACCTACCCCTGTGTACGCGAGCTCAGGGTGCTCGACGGGCTGGGCCACTGTCCCCACGACGAAGCACCGGAGCGGGTGAACCCGATCCTGTTGGAGTGGCTGACGGCAGACTGATGCCCCAGATCGATCAGCGGGCCTGCGCGATCACGAAGGAGCGGGGCAGGTCGAGGAACTTGCCACTGGTAGGTACGAAGGCGCGGTGCTGGAAGACGTCGTAGTCGAGCTGCTCGATCACATCAAGGATGCCGCGATAGAGCCGCAGAGACGCCCAGACCGGCCAGCGGGCGTCGGGAGCCAGCCAGCGCACGCCGGCCTCGGAGCGGGCGAACCAATGGCGGGCGCGCTCCAGCTGGAAGCGCATCAGCGTGCGCCAGTTGTCGTTGACGACGCCGTCGAGCAGTTCAGCTTCGGAGTAACCGAACCGGCGGATCTCATCCTGCGGAAGGTAGATGCGCCCACGGGCCCGGTCCTCGCCCACATCGCGCAGGATGTTGGTGAGCTGGTTGGCGATACCTAGGGCCACCGCCGCCTCCGAGGTATCGGGCCGCTCGCTCCAGGGAGCGGAGGTGTAGGCGGGATCGAGCCCCATCACCTCGCGGGTCATCAGGCCCACGGTGCCGGCCACGCGATAGCAGTAGAGCTGCAATTCGCCGAAGCTGGCGTAGCGGTGCGTGGTGAGGTCCATGCGCATCCCCTCGATCATGTCGAGGTAGGGCTGAATCGGCTGGGGGTAACGATCCAGCGTGTCACGCATCGCCAGGTCGAGGCCGTCGCGCACCATGCCGGCGAACAGCTCACTGGTGCGGACCTCCCAGGCATCGAGCCGGGCGGCCAGTTCGTCGGTGGAACGGCCCTGGGCCTCGGGGCTGTCCATCAGCTCGTCGGTGCGGCGGCACCAGACGTAGATCGCCCAGATCGCCCGCCGCTTCGCCGGCGGCATCAGCAGGGTGCCGAGATAGAACGTCTTGGCCCACGCGGCGGTTTCGCAGCGGCATGCCTCATAGGCCAGCTCCAGGCTGGGCAGGCCGGAGCTGGTGGAACTGGCGGGGGACTCGGTCAGCACGGGGCTCAGACAGCCACAGCCGCCCGCGGCGCGGTGCTGGCGAGGACAGATCGATCGATCGCCTGGGCGCAGAGCTTGCCGCTGAGCACCGCACCCTCCATCGAAGCCAGGTAGCGCTGCATCGTGTAGTCACCGGCCAGGAAGAAGTTGGCAATCGGCGAGGTCTGGTCGGGGCGGAGCTGCTGGCAGCCAGGCACGGTCTTGTAGACCGAGAGGGGCGTCTTGACAACGATCGATTTGCGCAGCCGCGCTGGCTCTGAGCCCTCGAAGTGCTGGGGGAACAGGCGCCTGAGCTCCCCCATCGTGGCGGCGATGATCTCCTCATCAGGGCGGCCGATCCAGTCCCTGGCAGGCGCGAAGACGAGCTCCAGCATCGAGCGATCTGGATCGGCGTATTCACGGCAGGTGTTGCTCATGTCGGCATAGACGCTGAGCAGATCGCTGCGGCTGAAGAGCAGGTGGTCGATGTCGGTGAGCTTGCGGTCGAACCAGAGGTGAATGTTGATCACCGGCACGCCGTTGAGACCCTCGAGCTTGCGGAAGTAGGGCAACTCGCGCCAGGCCTCGGGCAGCAGCAGCTTCAGGGGATCCACCGGCATGGCACTCACGTAGGCATCGGCCATCACCTCACGGGACTCATTGCCGCGGATGCCTCCGATGCGCAGGCTGGCAACGCTGCCATCGGGGTTGGTGCGGATCTCACGCAGAGGGGAGTTGAGAAGCACCTCGCCCCCTCGGGCCGTGACGTACTCCACAATCGGCTCACATAGGCGCTCGGGGGGATTGCCGTCGAGAAAGGCCATGCGGGAACCATCGCTCTCCTGCAGGAAGCGATTGAGGGCGGTGAGAACCACGGTGCTGGAGATCTCATCAGGGTCGATGAAATTGAGCGCCTTGCTCATCGCGATGAACACCTCATCGTTGACCCGCTCAGGGATGTTGTGCAGGCGCAGCCATTCGGTCCAGGAGTACTGGTCGCACTCCTCTACGTAGCTCTGGCCGCGCAGCATCGCTGGCACCAGACCGAGGCCGAAGGAGATCTTCTCGGCCCAGCTGAGCATGTCGTTGTTGCCCAGAATCGCCGCCACACCGTTGAAAGGGGCGGGGATATCGGGGAAATCGAAACGGCTGTAGCTGCCGGGTGCGTCCTTCTGGTTGAAAATCATCGAATGGCTCTTCCACTGCAGCCGCTCCTCAATGTCCAGCTCGGCAAACAGCTGGCGCATGTTGCGGTAGGCGCCGAAGAAGATATGCAGCCCGGTCTCGTACCAGTCACCTTCCTCGTCCTGCCAGGCCGCCACCTTGCCGCCGAGCACGTCGCGGGCCTCGTACACCACCGGCGTGTGGCCGGCATCCACCAGATATTTGGCGCAGGACAGGCCGGCCAGGCCGGCACCGATGATGGCGACGCGCATGTGGGCCCCAGGTACAGGTTGCAACCTTATCGGCCCCTCGACCCCGTCCGGGCCCTGGCGCCAGCCCTGCGGTGCGGCCGCTTCTCCCTAGAGTTGGCGAACTGCCTGATTCGGGCCCTCCTCCCATGCTCGACTCCTCCATCAGCAACGCCGACACCCTGCTCAAGTCGACGACCCGGCATGTGCGCCTGTTCACGGCCCGGGTAGAGAACGGCGACCTGATCCCCGACGCCAGCCAGCTGACGCTGGACATCGACCCCGACAACGAATTTCTCTGGGAGGAGCCTGCGCTGGAGAAGGTGCGCCGGAGCTTCCGCGACCTGGTGGCAGCCCGGGCCGGCGCCGATCTCAACGACTACACCCTGCGCCGCATCGGCTCCGATCTGGAAGGGTTGATCCGGGCCATGCTCCAGGCCGGCGAGATCCGCTACAACCCCGACTGCCGCGTGCTGAATTATTCAATGGGCCTGCCCCGCAGTCCCGAAAGCCTGTGAGCCGCTCCCGTCCCGAGCCCGGCGGCCGCTATCAGCCGCGCGACCCCCGCGGCGAGCGCTGGAACGAGGGTCGCGGCGTGGCACGGAGTTCTCCACGCCGGGACAGCCCCGGTAACGGCGGTCCTGGACGTGGAGGGCCCAGCGGTCCAGGACGTGACGGTCCGGGCGGCAGCGGTCCAGGGGCCCTGTCGCTCAACTCGGCCAACCTGGCCGTTCTGGCCGGCGTGCTGGTGGTGGGGATCGGCATTGGCAGCGCTGTGACCAGTACCACCCGTGGCGATCAGGGCAACATCGCCAGCAGCCAGCAGCTTGATATGGCCGTGCCTGATCCGGAGTTCTGCCGCCAGTGGGGTGCCAGCGCCTTCGTGATGGACATCGAGCTCTACACCACGATGAATCCCAGCTCAAGCTTCGTCACCCAGCCCGCCCTGCGCCCCGGTTGCGTGATCCGGCGAGAGAACTGGAGCGTGCTGCAGAAGGAAGGGGCGATCACCGCTCAGCAGATGCGGGAGTGCAAGCAGCGCATGAACACCTTTGCCTACATCGGTTCGGTCCGCGATAAGCCGATCGTGCGTTGCGTGTACCAGACCGATGTCCGAGAGAACCAGTTCGTCACCCGTGGCGAAGCCGATGACACGGTGGGGGTGACCCCGGAAGCCGGTCAATTCTGAGCCGCACTGTTCAGGCCGGTTCAGCCCGGGCCAGCACCTGGGTCTGGCGCACCGGGCTCTCGGGGCTGGCGAACACCGGCAGCACTTCGCGTCGGAACGCATCCGCCGCCCGGGAGCAGTAGCGGGCCGGATGGGTGATCAGCTTCAGCTGGCGGCGTACCAGCAGGTCGGCCACCTGAGGACGATGGAGGGTGCCAGCCGCCAGCTCGCGCTCGATCGAGACCACCGGCAGAAAGGCGGCTCCGAGGCCGGCCTGCACGGCGTTCTTGATCGCCTCGAACGAGTTGAGCTCCATCTCGATCTTGAGGCGCTGCACCTCAAGCTTGGAACGGCCCAGCAGCTGGTCGACCATCTTGCGAGTGGTCGACTGGGAATCAAGGCAGACGAAGCCAAGCCGGTAGAGGTCGTCCTTGGTGAGCTCGGGCAGCCGCGCCAGCGGATGCTTGGGCGGCAGCACCAGGGCCAGTTCATCGCTGGCGTAGGGCACCACCTGCAGCAGATCGTTGAGATCGCCAGGCAGTTCACCACCGATGATCGCCAGATCCACCTGCCCGTTGGCCACGCTCCAACCGGTGCGGCGGGTGCTGTGCACCTGCAGCTGCACCGCCACTTCGGGATACTTCTGGCGGAACAGGCCGATCATGCGCGGCATCAGATAAGTGCCGGTGGTCTGGCTGGCCCCTACCACCAGGGAGCCGCCGCGGAGGTTGTGAAGGTCGTCGAGGGCGCGACAGGCCTCCTGGCACTGGCTGAGGATGCGGTCGCAGTAGCTCAGCAGCAGGTGGCCCGCCTCGGTGAGCTGGGCCTTGCGGCCGCCGCGATCAAACAGGGAGACATCCAGCTGCTTCTCGAGGTTCTGGATCTGCAGGCTCACCGCCGGCTGGGTGACATAGAGGCTGTCAGCGGCCTTCTTGAAGCTGCCTTCGCTGGCAATCGCCCGCAGGATGCGCAGCTGATCGAGGGTGAAGGGCAGGTCCGCCATGGGGTGCTGGGGAGCGCTGGCCTGACGGTCACGCGGATCGGAACTCTAGGGGGAGGAATCGGCGGGCAGACTGCCCTTGTCACATCCAGGTCCCGACGGCACCGAGCCGATGCCAAGCGATTCGCTCCACCACAGCAGCCTGGTGATGCTTGCCCTGCTGATCGGCTTCGCCGTGATCCACAGCGGTGGCGCCTCGCTGCGGGCCTGGGGGGAAGAACGGATCGGCGCCCGGGCCTGGCGGCTGCTGTTCGCCGCCGTGAGCATCCCGTCCGCCGTGCTTCTGATCGGCTTTTTCCTGGCCCACCGTTACGACGGGGTGCGGCTGTGGAATCTGCAGGACCAGCCCTGGATCGTGCCGTTGGTATGGAGCGGCACCGCGATCAGCTTCCTGTTTCTGTATCCGGCCACCTACAACCTGCTGGAGATCCCTGCTCTGCTCAAGCCCAGGGTGAGGCTTTACGCCACCGGCATCATCCGCATCAGCCGCCACCCGCAGGCGGTGGGCCAGGTGCTGTGGTGCGCCACCCACCTGCTGTGGATCGGCAGCAGCTTCATGCTTGTCACCTGCCTGGGACTGATCGGCCACCACCTGTTCGCGATCTGGAACGGCGACCGCCGGCTCGCCAATCGCTTCGGTCCGGCTTTCGAGGAGCTGAAGGCCGCCACCTCCGTGATCCCCTTCCGTGCCGTGCTCGAAGGCCGCCAGCAGCTGGTGCTCCGCGAATTCCTGCGTCCGGCCCAGCTGGGCATCGCCATCGCCATCGGCCTGTTCTGGTGGGCGCACCGCTTCATCGGTGTTGGTGCCATCACCTTCAACCGCTCCGCCCTGGCCCACTGGCTGGGCTGAGCGGCCGGCCTGCCTACACTCGCCGCAGCCAGTCACGGAGCCCTGCCGGATGCCTTCCGCCGCCGAACTCGCCTGGTTGATCCCCGTACTGCCACTGGTGGGCGCCTGCCTTTCCGGGCTGGGGTTGATCTCGTTCAACCGCACCGTCAACCGCCTGCGCCGTCCGGTGGCCCTGCTGCTGATCAGCTGCGTGGGCGCGGCGGCGGTGCTGAGCTTCGCAGTGCTGGCCGAGCAGCTGGCCGGAGCTGGCCCCCGTGAGGTGCTGTTCGACTGGGCCAGCGCAGGCAGCTTCAACCTGCAGATGGGCTTCCGGGTCGACCCGCTGGCAGCAGTGATGCTTTCGCTGGTGACCACCATCGCCCTGCTGGTGATGGTGTACTCAGACGGCTACATGGCTCACGACAAGGGCTATGTGCGCTTCTTCACCTACCTGGCCCTGTTCAGCAGCTCAATGCTGGGCCTGGTGATCTCCCCGAATCTGCTGGAGATCTATGTGTTCTGGGAGCTGGTGGGCATGTGCTCCTACCTGCTGGTGGGCTTCTGGTACGACCGTGATGGCGCCGCCAACGCGGCCCAGAAGGCGTTCGTGGTCAACCGGGTGGGCGACTTCGGCCTGCTGCTGGGCATCCTCGGCCTGTTCTGGGCCACTGGCAGCTTCGGCTTCGAGGAGATCGGTGCCCGTCTGCAGGAGGCGGTGGCGGGTGGTGGCCTGCCCACAGCCGTGGCGGTGCTTCTCTGCCTGCTGGTGTTCATGGGGCCGATGGCCAAGTCGGCTCAATTCCCTCTGCACGTATGGCTGCCTGACGCGATGGAGGGCCCGACGCCGATCTCCGCGCTGATCCATGCCGCCACGATGGTGGCCGCCGGTGTGTTCCTGGTGGCGCGGCTACAGCCGGTCTACGAGCCCTTCCCGCAGGTGCAACTGGTGATCGCCGTGATCGGCACGATCACCCTGTTTCTCGGGGCGTCGATCGCGCTCACCCAGCAAGACCTCAAGAAGGGCCTCGCTTACAGCACCGTGTCCCAGCTTGGCTACATGATGCTGGCAATGGGCTGCGGTGCTCCGGTGGCCGGCATGTTTCATCTGGTCACCCATGCCTTCTTCAAGGCGATGCTGTTCCTTGGTTCGGGCTCGGTCATCCACGCCATGGAGGAGGTGGTGGGCCACGAGCCCGTGCTCGCCCAGGACATGCGCCTGATGGGCGGCCTGCGCAGATACATGCCGATCACCTCAACCACCTTCTTCATCGGCTGCGTGGCAATCGCCGGCATCCCTCCCCTTGCTGGCTTCTGGAGCAAAGACGAGATTCTCGGCCAGGCCTTCAACACCTACCCGCTGTTGTGGGCGATGGGCTTCGTCACCGCAGGCATGACGGCCTTCTACATGTTCCGCCTCTATTTCCTCACCTTTGAAGGAGAGTTCCGCGGCAACGACAAGGCGGTGCAGGCCCAGCTGCTGGCGGCGGCTGGCAAGGTAAGTGGCGGCGATGAGGAGCATGGCCACGGCCACCTCGCCGAGCATCCTCACGAATCGGGCTGGCAGATGGCGTCGCCTCTGGCGGTGCTGGCGGTTCCCTCGGTGCTGATCGGCCTGCTCGGAACCCCCTGGCACAGCCGCTTCGCCGGCCTGCTCGACCCCCACGAAGCCTCTGAGATGGCCGAACACTTCAGCTGGGGTGAATTCCTGCCCCTGGCCGGCGCTTCCGTGGCGATCTCCGTGGCCGGCATCACGGTGGCCGTCCTGGCCTATGCCCTGGGCAAGCTCGATCTGGCCGCCCTGTTCGCGAAACGCTACCCGGCCATCAACGCCTTCCTGGCCAACAAGTGGTACCTCGATGCCATCAACGACAAACTGTTCGTGCAGGGGAGCCGCAAGCTGGCCAAGTCCGTGCTCGATGTCGACTCGAAGGTGGTCGACGGGGTTGTCAACCTCACCGGCCTGCTCACCCTGGGCAGCGGCGAGGGCCTCAAGTACTTCGAAACCGGTCGGGTCCAGTTCTATGCACTGATCGTGTTCGGCGGGGTTATCGCGCTGGTGTTGTTGTTCGGCACCCTGGGCTGAGCGGTCGGCAGCTGCGCCCGCTGGCGCGGGCAACGCTGCCTCGTCGCTCAGCCCAGGATCCCTCACGCCGCAAGGGTGAGGGGGCTCGGTGGGGGAGTCTTCTTGTTATGCGAATCTGCTTACGCTGAAACCGGTGGTTCCGCGCTCTGAGGCTGCTTTCCGGCA
Source organism: Cyanobium sp. (assembly GCA_044233605.1). GTDB lineage: Bacteria > Cyanobacteriota > Cyanobacteriia > PCC-6307 > Cyanobiaceae > Cyanobium. The sequence goes on from JBIIJS010000096.1 coordinate 9,709, forward strand.
CGATGAACTTGCCCATCCCGCAGCTGCAGAGAGCACGCACCGGGCACGCTTTTCGGTGCAGCAGTTTCACCGGCTGTGCGATGCGGTGCCGGAGCGGCGGCTCGAACTGATCGGCGGCGAGGTGCTCGACGTGA
>JBIIJS010000097.1:0-9808 GCA_044233605.1 Cyanobium sp.
CAGCTCACCGCCTACTGCGCCGAGACGCGCCAGGTGCGCCGCGTTCCAGGCCTGCGCAGCCCGGCCGGATCCTGCTCCGCCCTGCCCCTCGGCCCGCGCGGCCTGCTCCCCTGAACACCGCTGGGCTGACGATCTACCGCAGCAACCGGGCTGAGTTTCTTGCCCAGCTGCTGGCCACCAGGCTCCGGCTCGATCCTCCCGCTCCGTTCGAGACAGCGGTGGTGATGGTCAACACCTGGCCCACCAGCCGGTGGCTGGGGGAGCAGATCGCCGCCGAGCTCGGCGGGGTGTCGGCCAATCTGCGCTTCCCCTTCCCCGCCGCCCGGCTGCGCCAGCTCTGCGAGGAGGTGCTGGCAGAGGAGAACGGCGAGATCCCGCCCGACGCGGAGTCGGCGGCCGCCGATCCCTGGCGGGCCAGCCGGCTGGTGTGGCCGCTGCTGGATCAGCTGCCCGCCGTCGCCGCCACGCCGGCAGGCGAGCCGCTGCGGCAATGGCTGGCCCATCGCGGGGGGGGGCATCGGCTCGAACTGGCCACCTGGCAGCTGGGGCGGGCGATCGCCGACGCCTTCGACGACTACGCCCTCTACCGTCCCGAGCTGCTGGGCAACTGGGAGAGCGGCCGCACTGTCGACGCCCGCGGGGCAGCGCTGCCGGACAGCCTTCTCTGGCAACCACTGCTCTACCGGGCCCTGCGGGAGCGGTTGGCCGTGGAGCCCACCGGCCTGCGCATGGAGCGGGCGGTCGAGCGGCTGCGGCAGCGGGCCGGCCCGGTCTCCGCCGCTGAGGCAGGCCAGCCCCTGCGCCTCTTCGGCCTCAGCAGCCTGGCCCCGGTGCAGGTGCGGCTGCTGCAGGCCCTCAGTGGCCACCGGGCGGTGGAGCTCTACCTGCTCACCCCCTGCAACGACCTGTGGCAGCGCTGCCACGACCGTCGCCGCCTGCTGCGCGAGGCCCTGCAGCTTCCCCTGGATCTGGAGTGGCTGCTGGCGGCTCCGGGGCTCGAGGCCCGCTTCGGGCGGCTCGGGGCCGAATTCCAGCAGCTGCTGGAGGGCAGCGGTGAAGCCCAGCTGGGCGAGGAGCGCTGCGGTGAACTGTTCTTCCGGCCCGCCTCCGGCCACCCGGGCGGAGAAGCGGCGGCGCCGTTGCTGGCCCAGCTGCAGCAGCAGCTGGCCGATCCCAGCGGGCGGCGGCGGCTGCAGCTGAACGAGGGGGATCACTCGCTCGAGTTCCACGCCTGCCCCGGACCGCTGCGCCAGGTGGAGATCGTGCGCGACCGGGTGCTGCAGCTGATGGCCGCCGACCCCAGCCTGCAGCCGCGCGACATCCTGGTGATGACGCCTCGGGTCGACCGCTTCGCGCCGCTGGTGGCCTCGGTGTTCGGCGATGGCGACGCCACCGGTGTGGCCCTGCCCTGGCGGCTCACCGACCGCAGTCAGCAGAGCCAGGCGGGCATCGGCCGCACCCTGCTGGCCCTGCTGCGCCTCGGCGGCGAACGGCTCACCGCATCGGCCCTGGAAGCCGTTCTCGAGTGCCGGCCGCTGCAGCAGCGCTTCGATCTCACCCCGCAGGAGGCCAGCCGGCTGAACGGCGTGCTGCAGCGCTGCGGCTTCCGCTGGGGGCTCGACGGACCGGCCCGGGGCGGTGATTCCACCCACTCCCTGGCCTGGAGCATCGACCGGCTGCTGCTGGGCCTGGTGCTGCCCGACCATCCGGGCCTGGCCCTGGGCGGTGATGGGGCGGCCACCGCGCCGGCGGGCGGCATCGACGGGCTGGAGCTCAGCGGCCGCTGGCTGCACCTGCTCACACGGCTGCGGCATTGGCTGGCCCTGCTGGCGCGGCCCGGCGACGTGCCCACCTGGGCGGAGCGCTTGCGACAGCTGCTGGCCGACCTGTTCGGCGACGGCGGCGAATCCGCCTGGGAACTGCCGCCGCTGCTGGCGGCGGTCGACGGCTGGCAGGAGGCCGCCGAACCCTGCCCGCTCAGCCTGGAGGCCCCCGTGGTGGCGGCGGTGCTCGATGAGGCGCTGGCGGTTGACAGCGGCCGCTTCGGCCATCGCAGCGGCAGCCTCACGATCAGCGCCCTCGAACCGATGCGCGCCATCCCGCACCGGGTGATCGTGCTGATGGGCCTCGATGCCGGCGACTTCCCGCGCCAGGCCAGCCGGCCCGGGTTCCATCTGATGGAGCGCCAGCGGCTGCTGGGCGATCCCCAGCCCGCCGACCAGGACCGCTATGTGCTGCTGGAGGCCCTGCTCTCGGCCCGCGACCATCTGTTGATCAGCTGGAGCAACCGCAACGACCGCAGCGGCGAGGAGCTGCCGCCCGCCGGGCCGGTGCGGCAATGGCTGCAATGGCTGGAAGGCGAACTGGGCCACGCCGCGGTGGAGCGCCTCCGTGTGGAGCACCCCGCCAGCCCGCTGGAGCGCAGCAATTTCCAACCCCGGGGCGGGCGGCCCGCCGCCAGCTGCGACCGGCGCCGACTGATGACCCGCCGCCTTCTCGACGGCCCGCAGCCGGTTCCGCCACGGGGCCTGGCGCTGGCCCGCCCACCCGCCGCCGGATCGCTGAGCGGCGTTGAAGACCGCTTCACCGAGCTGCGCGACTGGCTGCGCGCACCGCAGCGGCAGTGGCTGCGGCAGCTGGGTCTGCGGCCACGGGAGTGGCAGGAGCTGCTCGTCGACCTTGAAGCGCTCGAACTCGATGAACGGCAGCGCTCCGCCCTGCTGCGCCGCAGCCTGGAGGGTGAGGAGCTCGGCGACGCTGGCGACCCCGCCGTCTGGCAGCGCCGCTGCCACGGCCGCGGTCTGCTGCCGGCAGCGGCCGGCGGAGAGCTGGAAGCTCGCGCCCTGGCGAGCCGCTGGGCCAGCCTTGAGCGCAACCTGGCGGACCTGGGCGAAGCCTGGCAGGAGCCTCTGGAGTGGCAGGGTTGGCAGGCGGCACCGCTGTGGCGCGGCGACGCGGTGGTGCTGGTGCACACCGGCCGGGCCGGGCCGGGCCATCAGCTCGACCTCTGGCTGCAGCTGCAACTGGCGGCGGCCGCCTCGCCGCAGAGCGGCCGCCGGCCCGGCCGCGGCGTGCTGATCGCCCGCGAGGGCGATGAGCTCCGCAAGGTGCTGACCCTGCAGGCAGCAGAACCAGACGATGGCGGCAGGGAACTGGAACGGCTCGCCTCCCTGCGCGAGCAGTGGCGCGACGCCTGCTGGCCCGTACCGCCGCGCACCGGCTGGAGCTGGCTCCAGGCGGGCGGGGCGGAAGGGGGCAGGGGCTTTGCGAAGGCGCGCGGCATCTGGGAAGGGGATGGGATGCAGACGGCGGAGCGCCGCGAGGAGGTGATGGTGGTCTGCTTCGGCGCCGACCTGGGCGCCGCCGAGCTGATCAACGACCCATTCGGCGCCCTGGCTGAAGCGCTCTACGGACCGATGCTGCAGGCGGAGGTGAACAGGAAATGATCAGCAGCGGAGCCGCCAGCACCGAAGCGAGCGCGGGCCCGCCCCGGCATCCGTTCGAACCGAACCGTTTCCCACTCACGCCTGGCCTGCGGCTGCTCGAAGCCAGCGCCGGTACGGGCAAGACCTTCGCCCTGGCCCATCTGGTGCTGCGCCTGGTGGCAGAGGCGGGCCTTTCGCTGTCGCGCATCCTGGTGGTGAGCTTCACCGAGGCCACCGCCGCCGAGCTGCGCGACCGGATCGGCCGACGCCTGCAGCAGGGACTCACCGCCCTCGAGCAACCCGAGGGGCAGGCGCCGGATGGGGTGCTGGAGGATTGGCTGGCGCAGTGGCGCGGGGCCGACGAGGCAAAACAGAACCTGCTGCGCGGCCGGCTGCTGCTGGCGCTTGAGGAACTTGACGCCGCCGACGTCACCACGATCCATGGCTTCTGCCGCCGCAGTCTGCGGCGCTCGGCCCTGGAGGCCGGCCGCTCGCCGGAGCTGGCGCTCGAGAGCGATGGCGATGCCCTGATCGCCGAGGTGGTGCACGACTACGGTCACGCCCAGTTGCTGCCGCTGCCGGCGCCGCTGCTCGCCGGCCTGCGCAGCCGGGGTGTGCGACCGGAGGCCATGGCGGGGGTGCTGCGGAAGCTGGATAGTGATCCGGCCCTGCAGCTCGACCCGCCTCCCGATCTGCCCGCCTGGGATGAGCCGCTGCCCGCCTGGCTGCCCCAGCTCTGGCGGAAGCGCTGGCAGCTCTTCCGCCAGCTATGGGCGGAAGGGGGCCGCGACCTGCACGAATGCCTCAAGGAAGAGGCCGCCCGCTGGCGCCAGCACAGCCATTCCAAAACCGGGAAGTACAGCCCCAAACCCCGCAGCGACCGCTGCGCCCTCCTGGATGCCTGGATCGCCTCCCAGCCGGAGGAGGGCAGCTACGAGGCAGTGCAACGACAGGAACTGCTGCGCGAGTTCTTTCACCCCGGCGGCTTCAGCAAGGTGGCCCGCGCCCTGGAGCAGCCGGCCGATGGTGAGGTGCGGCTGCCGCGGCCTGAGCTGATGGGAGCGATCGCCGACCTGGTCGACGGTCCGGCGGAGCTGGTGCTGCTGCACGCCGCCCACCACGGCCGCCGCGAGCTGAGCAGCCGGCGGCAGCGCAGCGGCGTCACCACGTTCTCCCAGCTGCTGGCCGACCTCGATCCCGGCCCCGACGAACAGGGGGCCGCCGAGCTGCTGAAGGCGCTGGGCGAGCGCTACGACGCCGCCCTGGTGGATGAATTCCAGGACACCGACCCGATCCAGTGGCGGATCCTGCGCTCTGCCTTCGGCGGCGGCCGCCAGCCGCTGGTGATCGTGGGCGATCCGAAGCAGGCGATCTACCGCTTCCGCGGCGGCGACCTGGCCACATACCTGCGCGCCGCCGCCGAAGCCACCACCATCTACGAGCTCAACGAGAACCGCCGCTCCACTGACGCCCTGATCGAGGGCCTCAACGGGCTGATGGCACCGGGCCTGCGCCGCTCCCGGTTGAAGGTGGCGCCCGTGCTGGCCTGCGCCGACCGCAGCGGTCCGGCGCCGCCGCAGCGACCGATCGAGCTGCTCTGGCTGGGGGAAGAGGGGGAGACGAAGGCGCCCAGCCGCACTGCCCTGGAGGAGCGTCTGATTGCGCGGATCGCCGCCTACGCCCAGGAGCTGCTGGAGCGGGGCCTGGAGCTGGGCCAGGGCGGCAGGAGACGGCCCCTCAGCCCGGACGACCTCTGCCTGCTGGTGCTCAACCACCGCCAGGCCGAAGCGTTGCGGGCGGCCCTGGAACGGCAGGGTCTGGCCAGCCGGCTGGTGAGCCGCGCCGATGTCTTCGCCAGCCCTGCCGCAACCGCCCTGCAGCGGCTGTTGGATGCCCTCGCCGATCCGGCCGATGCCAACCGGTTGCGCCTGCTCGCCGCTTCACCGCTGCTGGGCTGGGACGGGGCACGGCTGGCCAGCGACGACGGCCGCGATGCCAGCCGGCTCGCGGGTCGGCTGGCACGGCTGGCCGGCCAGCTGCCGCAGCGGGGGCTGCTGGCGGTGCTGGCCGATCTGGTGGACAGCGAGCGGATGGCCAGCCTGGCGGTGGGCGGCCGCTTGCTGGCCGATCTGCAGCAGGTGACAGGCCTGGTGCAGGAGCGCCTGCATGCCGACCAGCTGGGGCCGGAGGCGGCGGCCGACTGGTTGCGGCGACTGCGCCTCGATCCGGATCGCAGCGTTCCGGAGGAACATCAGGCCCACAGCGACCGGGCAGACGGCGCGATTTCGGTGGTGACGATCCACCGCAGCAAAGGACTGGAATATCCGGTGGTGATCTGCCCCTACCTCTGGAGCTCCGCCAGCGGCGGCGGTCGGGGCGGCGGCCGCGGTATCGGCCGCCGCTGGCAACCCGCCGGCACGGCCGCGCCACGTCTTGATCTGCACCTCAACGAGCACTGGGGGGCCGGCCAGCGCGCCCGGCGCGACCAGCGCCGGGAGGAGGAATGCGAACGGGAACGGCTCGCCTACGTGGCGGCCACCCGGGCCTGCCATCTGCTCGTGCTGGCGTGGGGCGTGGCCGTGGGGCAGCAGGCTTCTCCCCTGGTGAGCTGGCTGTTCGATGACCTCCCGACTCCCGGCCTCGACGAGGACCCGTTCGCGGCGCGGCCGCCGCAGCACTGGCGCGAGCAGCTCAGCGGCAGGATCGCCGCGCGGAGCCTGCCGATCGAGCTGCGCGACGCCCCCGCCCCCCACGATCGCCGCTGGCGGCCCGCCCCCGTCGGCAACCCCATCCCCCTGGCCTGCGGCCCGGTGCCGCGGTTCAGTGATCTCGATCTGCTCTGGGGCCGCAGCAGCTACAGCAGCTGGACCCAGGCCGCCCACGCCGATGGTGGCAGCTCCGGTGTCGCCTCGGCAGCCCTCGACGAGGGCCGCGACACCCTCGATCCGGCGGACGAAGAGAGGGAGCAGCAGCGCCCGGTGGACGGGCAGGCGGGCCGGCCGGAGGACGGCGGGCAGAGTCCGCTGGCCGGCTTCGCGCGCGGCGCCGCCGCCGGCGAATGCCTGCACCGGATCCTCGAACGCATCGAACTGCAGGAGCCCCTCGAGGCAGCGGGCAACCGGGAGGTGGTGGTGCGCGAACTGCGCCGGGCGGGGCTGGAGGAGCACTGGTGCGAGCCAGTGCTGCAGGGGCTGGAGCGGATGCGGCTCACCCCCTTCGGCGGGGATCTCGGCAACCTCCGGGTGGCCGACCTGCCCCCGGACGGGCGGCTCTGCGAAATGGGCTTCGACCTGTGCATCGATCACGTGCGGGCCGCCGATCTGGCCGCCCCCTTCCGCCAGCACCCCGGCGGGCCCTTTGCTGCGGCCTACGCCGAACAGCTGGAGCGGCTGCCGATCGCCAGCCGCGGCTTCCTGAGCGGCTCGATCGACCTGGTGTTCCGCGAACCCGGCCCCGACGGGAGCGGACGCTGGTGGGTGCTCGACTGGAAGAGCAACTGGCTGGGCCGCCGGGACGCCGAGGGCCAGCCGCTGACCTGCGGGCCGCGCGATTACAGCCAGACGGCGATGGCCGCCCTGATGGCTGCGCGCCATTACCCTCTGCAGGCGCACCTGTACCTGGTGGCGCTGCACCGTTACCTGCGCTGGCGCCTGCCGGGGTACGCGCCGGAGCAGCACCTGGGGGGCTACGCCTATGTGTTCCTGCGGGGCACGCCGGGGGCCGTGGCTGACGGGGTGCCGGCTGGAAGGGAGGCGATGGTGCCGGGAATGCTGGTGGAGCGGCCACCGCTGGAGCGACTGCTCGCCCTCGACGCCGCCCTCGGCGGCCTGAGCCGGGAGGTGGCCTGATGGCGATCCGCAGCGGCGACCCTGCCCCCTGGCTGCCCCCCCTGGCCGACGCCCTGGCTGAGGCCCTGCCCCGCCTGCTCGGGGAGGCGCCCGAGCCTCAGCTGACAGCCCTGATCCGGGCAATGGGCACCGCACTGGAGCGGGGTGAGCCGGAGTTGGCGCTCGATGGGCCGGCGCCGGCGGGCATGGACCCGGCCCACTGGCCGGAGGGGATCCGCCGCGCCCTGGCGACCTCCGCCCTGGCCCGCGCACCTCAGGGGCCACTGGTGCTGGATGCCGACAGGATCACCTGGCGGCGCTGGTGGGAACTACGCCAGCGGCTGCTGGCAGCACTGATCCGACGGGCCGCTCTGCCGCCCGCCTGGAGCGCCCCGGCAGCAGTCGAGCTAGCGGTCTCCACGGAGCTGGATGGGGACCAGCGGCGGGCCGTCGCCGCCCTGGAGCGGCATCGGCTGGTGCTGCTCCAGGGAGGGCCGGGTACCGGCAAGACCAGCACGGTGGCGCAGATGTTGCGGCTGCAGCAGATGCTGCGGCCCGGGCTCCGCATCCACCTGGCCGCCCCCACCGGCAAGGCGGCGGCGCGGCTGCGGGCCGCCAGCGAAGGCGCCCATCCCTGCACCACCCTGCACAGACTCCTGGAGAGCCGGGGCGAGGGCTTCGCGCGCAACCGCCACCACCCGCTGGCGCTCGACCTGCTGGTGGTGGACGAGGTGTCGATGGTCGACCTCGCGCTGATGGATGCGCTGCTGGAGGCGCTGCCGGAGCGCTGCTCGCTGCTGCTGGTGGGCGATCCGGCCCAGCTGCCACCGATCGCCCCGGGGGCGCCGCTGCTCGAGCTGCAGCGGCCGGAGCTGCGTCGTGAGCTGGGCCAGGCGGCGGTCACCCTGCAGACCGTGCATCGGAATGCCGGAGCCATCGCTGCGGTGGCCGCCCTGTTGCGGCAGGTTCCCGTCGGCGTGGCAGCGGCCGGCAGCGGCGAAGCTGATCCGATCGCTGCGATCCGCCCCCAGCTCGAACGGCTGAGCCCACAGGACAACCTCCGCTGGCAGCAGCAACCGGCCGGACCGCCGCCGCCGTCGGTGCTGGAGCGGCTCGCCAGTCACCGACGGCGCCTGGCGGAGCTGGCCCAGGCCTGCACCGCCGGCGCTGCAGACCCCCAGGCGGAGCTGGCCCTGCTGGCCGAACGCGACCGACTGCTGGTGCTGACACCGCGTCGCCAGGGCCGCTGGAGCGTGGCCGCGATGCATCGATCGCTGCTGGGGGAGAACTGGACCGATCCGTCCCGCTGGCCCACCGGCACTCCGGCGATCTGCTGTCGCAACCTGCCCGACCTGGCACTGGCCAATGGCGATGTGGGCGTGCTGCTCGGCCCCGACCCGGAGGACGGCGAACGACGGCTGCTGTTCGGGAACGGCGGCGCAACGACCCTGCGGGTCCATCCGGCCCAGCTGGCCGGCAGCCTCGAGCCGGCCCTGGCCCTGACGGTTCACAAGGCCCAGGGCAGCGAAGCGATGGAGCTGATCGTGCTGCTGCCGGCCGGGGAACCACGCGACCTTCGCCTGCTCTACACCGCCCTCACCCGGGCCCGGGAGCAGTGCCTGGTGATCAGCGCCAGCCGTGAGGAATCCCTACTCTGATCAGCAGCGGTTCGATATGGTCGTCGGTGCGAATGGAGCGCCCCTGGGGCTGGTTCGAAACGCTCAGCGATGGCGAGGGCTACCTGGTGAAGCGCCTGCTGATCCGCGCAGGGCAGCGCATCAGCCTGCAACGCCACCAGCACCGATGCGAGCACTGGGTGGTGGTGGGGGGCTCAGGGCAACTCATCCTGGAGGGCCAGCCGATGGCGGCCGGCATCGGCACCACCCTGTTCGTCCCGCAGGGCGCCTGGCACCGTGCCGCCGCCGGCGACAGCGATCTGCTGATCATCGAAGTGCAGCGCGGCACCGAGCTGCGAGAAGACGACATCGAACGCAGGGCCGATGACTTCGGGCGCGCACCCCACTATCCGCCTGGGTGATATGGTTAACTTTCAGCCTTTGATCAACGGCAAAGCAGCCTGACGGCATCTCCGTCCCATGGGTCGCTGCCCGCCTGCGTTGAAGGAATCATCCGGTCCTCCGCAGGCCCGTAGTGAAATCCATGACCCACACCCCCGATGGTGGCCTTGTTTCGCATGCCGAAGCGCCGGCAGATACTGCCGCGATCCACCACCTCAACCTCGATCAGCCCACTCCATCGGTCCACGGCACCGCCTGCCTGGGCAGCGATGTGCAGATCGGAGCCGGCCCGTCGCTCAGCGTCGAGCTGAGCGCCACCAAGGAGCCCCCGGCGCCGGAGCACGCCGTGGAAACCAACCCTGAGGATCACGGCAGCCCGGCCACCGGCTTCGCCGCATTCGGCCTGCGCAGCGAACTGCTGGAGGGGCTGGAGCGCATCGGCTTCCGCGAACCTTCGCCGATCCAGAAGGCGGCCATCCCCGAGCTGCTGCTCGGCCGCGACCTGGTCGGCCAGGCCCAGACCGGCACCGGCAAGACG
>JBIIJS010000098.1:0-9776 GCA_044233605.1 Cyanobium sp.
CGGTTGACGCCAATGGGTCGCGAGCTGCTCGCCAGCTGGCCCGACGAAGTGCCGCGCGCCTCCCTGCGCGAACGCATCCACGAAAACTTCCGCCGCCACCGCCCCCGCTTCTGATGGTGGCCGCCCTCCCACCCCTGATGGTGCTCGGCACCAGCAGCGGCGCCGGAAAGTCGCTGATGAACGCGGCTTTGTGCCGGGCGCTGCGGCGACTGGGCGAGACGCCGCTGCCGTTCAAGGGGCAGAACATGAGCCTCAACGCCTGGGTCGACAACGACGGTGGTGAGATGGCCTACTCCCAGGCGTTGCAGGCCTGGGCGGCGGGCCTAGAGCCACACCACAGCATGAACCCAGTGCTGCTCAAGCCCCGCGGCGACCACACCAGCGAGGTGATCCACCTGGGCCGCTCGGTGGGTACGGCCCGCGCCGAGCACTACTACCGCGACTGGTTCCGCCCTGGCTGGACCGCGATCCGCACCGGACTCGAGGAACTGCAACACCGCCACCCCTGCGGCCGCCTGGTGCTGGAGGGCGCCGGGAGCCCGGTGGAGGTGAACCTGCAAAGCCGCGACCTCACCAACCTGCGCCTGGCCCAGTACCTGCGCGCCCGCTGCCTGCTGGTGGCCGACATCGAGCGGGGGGGGGTGTTCGCCCAGGTGGTGGGCACCCTGGCGCTGCTGCGGCCGGTGGAGCGGCCGCTGATCGCCGGCATCCTGATCAACCGCTTCCGCGGCCGCAGCGAACTGTTTGACGCTGGCCGCAGCTGGCTGGAGCGCCACACCGGCGTGCCAGTGCTGGGGGTGATGCCCTGGCTGGAGGAACTGTTTCCCCCTGAGGATTCGCTCGACCTGCTGGAGCGACGTGCCCGCAAACCGGAGGCCGAGCTCACGATCGCGGTGGTGCGGCTGCCGTCGCTGAGCAATTTCTCGGATCTCGACCCGCTGGAGGCCGAGCCAAGCGTGCGGCTCCAATGGATTCGTGCTGGTGAGGCACTGGGGCAGGTGGATGCGGTGATCCTGCCCGGCAGCAAGCAGACGCTGCGGGATCTGGAGGAGCTGCGTGGCAAAGGCCTGGCGAACGCCCTGCGCGCCTACGTGGCTTGCGGCGGCCAGCTGTTCGGACTGTGCGGCGGCCTGCAGATGCTCGGCACAGAGCTGCACGACCCCGAGGGCCTGGAGGGCGGCGAGGGCGGAGCGGGTCTCGGTCTGTTGCCACTGCGCACCGTCTTCCACGGCGAGAAAACCCTGCGCCGCCGTCGCAGCCGCGCCCTCTGGCCAGGCGCCGCCGGGGTCACTGCAGCCGACAGCGAAGATCAGGAAGGCCTCGAGCTGGAGGGCTTTGAGCTGCACCATGGCCGCAGTGAATGCACGGCAGCCCCCCTCTGCACCGACGAAGGTCTGGGCTGGTGGCAGAACTGGGGCGATCAAGGCGGAATGGTGGCCGGCACCTATCTGCACGGCGTATTCGAGAACGGCCCCTGGCGCCGCCGCTGGCTCAATGGCATGCGCCAGCACCGCGGCCTGGCGCCTTTGCCGGCGAATCCCCCCCACCACGGCCGCCAGCGGGAAGCGCTGCTCGACCGCCTCGCCGACGCCTTCGAAAGCCACGTGAACCTGAGACCCTTGTTGTGAAACATGTGACCATCCACTGGCCTGACGGAGGCCACAGCGAAGTAGTGGTGGGAAGCGAATGGCTGCCCACAGCCCGCGATGCCGGCCTGCTGATCCCCACCGGCTGCCTGGGGGGCAGCTGCGGCGCCTGCGAGATCGAGGTGAACGGCAAGGTGGTACGGGCCTGCATCAGCAAGGTTCCCGCCAGCTGCAGTGGCACACTACGAGTGGGGCTGGCGAGTGATCCGTATTGGTGATCCTTGCTGAGCCAGCCCGCTTAGGATAAACCGAGCTACTGATGGCTCTTCCTTAGCCCAAAATGCATCACATGAGCATCGTAAACGCGCTCCATAGTGCGTTCCTTAAGAGACCATGGGCTGCGATGCAAAGTGGAGTATCTGTAGCTCTCAAGGCAAGCCCTGCCCTCTGAAAAATCCCCATCACCCCCCAATCAACCCGCCACCCAGCAACAGCTCACCGGCGTAGAACACAGCCGCCTGGCCTGGGGTGATCGAAAACTGGGGCTCAACAAATTCAAGCCGGGCCCGGTGCGGACGCCCCGACGCCGCATCGGCCTCGGTGGCGGGCAGGGGAGTGAGTCGGGCAGCCACAGACTCGCTTCGGTAGCGCACCTGCACCTCCACCTCCATCGGCTCGGCCGGGGAGACGATCGACACCCAGTTGATCGCGCCCACCGTGCAATCCGAGCGGGCCGCCTCGGGGCGGGGGGCAACAACGACGCGATTCATTGCGCTATCGAGGCGCACCACGTGCAGTGGCTCGCTCCAGGCCACACCCAGACCCTTGCGCTGGCCGATCGTGAAGTGTTCCAGGCCATCATGTTCACCGACAACCGTGCCGTCGGTGAGCACGATCTCTCCGGCGCGAGGTGGCAGATAGGCATCGAGGAAGGCGCGCATTGAGCCGTGGTGATCGGCCAGGCAGAGGTCCTGGCTTTCGGGTTTTGAAGCGGTGCGCAGACCGAAGCGGGCAGCTTCGGAGCGGGTGTCTGCCTTGGTGAGCTCGCCCAGCGGAAACACCAGCCGGCCCAGCAGTTCCTGGGGCAGGTCGTAGAGGAAATAGCTCTGGTCCTTATGGGCATCGAGCCCGCGCAACAGATGATGGCGCCCGCCGTTCACGCCCGGCCGCACGCGGGCGTAGTGACCGGTGGCGATCCGCTCGATGCCGAGGGCCTCATGCGCCCACTCCAGCATCGGTCCAAACTTCACCATCCGGTTGCAGCGCGAACAGGGCAACGGGGTCACACCACCTGCGTAGCCCTCCACCAGGAAATCCACGATCTCGGCGCGAAAGCGCTCGCGCGAATCCACCACATGGTGCGGAACTCCCAGCTGCTCACAGATGCCGGCCGCATCGACCAGACCCTCGGCGCAGCAAGCCCCCTTGCCGCTCATCAGCCACAACGTCAGCCCCTCCACCTGCCAGCCGGCCGCCACCAGCAGAGCCGCCGTGAGAGAGCTGTCGACCCCGCCGGACAGCCCCACCGCCACCCGTCGTTCCCCCGGCCAAGCCTTCAGACGCTGCAGCACCGCCGCCCCGGCGGGGGTGGCGCATGCTGCGGAGACGGCCCCGGCAACAGTGGTGGGAGGGCAGGCGGTCATGGAGACGGGAAGTGGCAGAAGCCGAACTCAGTTTGGAGATGTTCTGACGGTAGGAGCTGGCAGTGCTGCCAACACTGCGGCGCTTTCTGCATCTCGCCGTCACAGACGCACCGCATCTGCCCCACACTCCAGCCAGCGAGTTTCCCGGCCGACCCACGCACAATGGGATGGAGCGGCCGCTCTGCTCCCGCCCCCATGCCTCCGCTTTCCCCCTGGCCCGCGCGCGACTCCCACCATCTGCTGGTGACGTCAGCCGAGATGGCTGCGCTCGAGCAGCGGCTCTTCGACAGTGGCCTGCCGGTGGAGGCGTTGATGGAGAAGGCGGCGCTGGCGGTGAGCGCCCGCATTCTTGCCGCCCCCCCCGAGGCAGTGCTGGTACTGGTGGGGCCGGGCCACAACGGCGGCGACGGCCTGGTGGTGGCGCGAGAGCTGCACCTGGCCGGGGTTGCGGTACGAATCTGGTGTCCATTCGAGCGGCTCAGGCCGCTCACCGCGTCGCACCGGCGCCATAACCACTGGCTCGGCATCCCGGAACTCACCGCTCCCCCCGACCCAACCGATCCCTGCCTCTGGATCGACGCGCTCTTCGGCATCGGCCAAAAACGTCCGCCAGGGGAGGAGATAGAGGTGCTGCTGGCCGAACGGGAGCAGCAGCGTCCGGGGCGGCTGGTGGCAATCGATGGACCGTCCGGTCTTTGTCCAGACCGCGGAACGGTCCTGGGCAGGGTGGCGGCCCGGGCCGTCCGTACCTACTGCATCGGCCTGATCAAGAGCGGCCTCGTACAGGACAGCGCCCTGCGTTGGGTTGGTCAGCTGGAGCGCATCGACCTGAACTTGCCCGCCTTCCTGCTCGAGACCCTGCCGCGCACCACCCCGCTCGCCCTGGCTCCAGCAGACCGGGCAGGCGCCCCCTGGCCCCAGCCCGATCCGGCCTCCTGCAAATACGGCCGCGGCCGGCTGCTGCTGGTGGCCGGCAGCCGCCGCTACCTCGGCGCCGCAGACCTGGCCCTGCGTGGCGCGGCTGCCTCCGGCTGCGGCTACGTTCGAGCCGCTCTGCCGCGGGAGTTGGAGGCCTCACTCTGGAGCGTGCATCCAGAGGTGGTGCCCGAGGCCTTCCTGGGCGCCTCCGCCGGCGGCGGCCTCGCCCTGGCCGACCTGCCCGACGGCTGGCTGGATCGCCTCGACGCCGTTTTGCTTGGCCCCGGCCTCGGCGCCCCCGGCCGCGATTGCGAGCCCACAGAACTGCACCGCTGGGAGGAGCTGCAGGCGTTCGGTGGCCTGCTGCTGCTCGATGCCGACGGACTCAATCGACTGGCCGCAGGGGCCGCTGGTATGGCGGCCCGCACCTGGCTGCAGGGCAGATCAGGGGCCACCTGGCTCACCCCCCACGCCGGCGAGTTCGCGCGGGTGTTTCCCGCCTGGGCAGACAGCCCGCCCCTGAAGGCAGCTTCCGCCGCGGCCGCAGCCAGCGGCTGTGCGCTACTGCTCAAGGGTGCCCGCAGCGTGATTGCCGCGCCGGATGGCCGCTGCTGGCAAGTGGTGGCGGCGGCACCCGAGGCGGCCCGCGCCGGCCTCGGCGATGTGCTCGCCGGCTACGCCGCCGGCCGGGGCGCTCTGGCCCTGGCGGCAGGCGGAGGCGACGACACCGCCCCCCTGCTGGCGGCGGCCGCCCTGGACCACGCCAGCAGCGGCCTCCATGCCGCAGCCAGCCACGGTCCCGCCGGAGCCACACCCCAGGCGGTGGCGGACGCACTGCGGCACCGAAGCGCCGATGGGCCGATGGGACCACGGCATATTTATGAAGGTTTCAACACAATTACGCCCCCCGAAGCGAAGAATTCCGGCTGATTTTTGGCAAAATGGGCAGGTGAAGCACAAATAGACAATGTTTAGAGTTTTGTTTTGTAATTGAAACCTAAAAGGTTGCTAAAGGATACGGACAGAGCTTGCCTCTGAGCAGACACTGATCCGAATTGCTGGATTCCATGACCGCCACTTCGGCCCACAGAGCGGCCCGAACCAATGACGGCACCAGCCGCCGGGGTGGTGATTCCATGACCTGGTATCTGGCGTCGATCGGCCGAGAGCCCCTGTTGACACCGGCCGAGGAGATCGAGCTCGGCAATCAGGTGCAGGCGATGATGCACCTCGTAGAGGAGAAGCGTGAGGAATACAGCCCCCAGGAGAACAAGATCATCCGCATCGGCCGCCGCTCCAAACAGCGGATGATGAAAGCAAATCTGCGCCTTGTCGTGAGTGTCGCCAAGAAATACCAGGGCAAGGGGCTTGAACTGCTCGACCTGATCCAGGAAGGTTCCCTCGGCCTTGAGCGAGCGGTGGAGAAGTTCGATCCCACCCGCGGCTACAAGTTCTCCACCTACGCATTCTGGTGGATCCGCCAGAGCATGACACGCGCGATCGCATGCCAGAGCCGCACAATCCGCCTCCCAGTGCACCTCAGCGAACGACTCGCCACGATTCGCAAAGCGAGCCTTGAACTAGCCCACAAGCTTGGCGCCATGCCAAGCCGCCAGGAGATAGCTGAAGAATTAAATATGCCGCTTGAGGAGCTCGATTCGCTGCTGCGTCAGGCTCTCACCACCTCGAGCCTCGACGCCCCGATCAACGCCGAAGAGGGACGCAGCTTCCTCGGCGACCTGATTGCCGACGGCTCCGCCGAAGAGCCGCTCGAGAAGGTGGAACGCTGCATGCACCAGGAACAGCTGGGGCGCTGGCTTGGCCACCTCACGGAGCAAGAGCGCGAGGTGCTGGGGCTCCGCTTCGGGCTCGACGGCCAGGAGCGTCACACCCTCGCCGAGATCGGCCGACAACTCGACGTTTCCCGCGAGCGCGTGCGCCAGGTGGAGCTCAAGGCCCTGCGCAAGCTGCGCAACCTCACCCGCCGAATCCCGCCCAGCCTTTGAAGTTCTGCAGTTCCTACCCCCAGCCGACTCGTAATCGCAGCCCAGCAGCTTTACGAGCAACCATGGTGAGGAAAGGAGACGGTTCAGACGCCGGAGCACGGGGATCTGACTGTTTTTGAATCTGCAATGATAATCGGCTGACGGCGTGGTGCTTGAGCCCTGCTCGCGCTCCCGTTTCCCCTTCCCTGGGAATGTTGTGCCCAGCAAAAAAACAGAATCAGGCACTCCCGACTCCGGCGATTCCAGCCGACGCCGGCCCCGTCGTCGCCAACCCCGACGTGACCTTCGCTGCCCAGCTCACCCGGATCAGGAGCTTGCCGGCGGCGGGCGCCGCTACTTTCTTCACCTGCTCAGAGCCGAGGAACTGATTCAGCGCGGTATGGCTCCCGGCCGCTCAAAGCTAGTGATCGCCACCTACCCGGTACTCACCCTCAGCAACGAATGGCTCGAGGAACTGTTTTGCCCGAAGTGCGGCATGGCGCGCTGGTGCCACGTGACCCGTCATGACCGCGTGCAGCACAGCGTCCGGTGGGCCCCGCGCGAGCTCTGGCAGCAGGTCGCCCACGTCGACCCCCTTCACGCCAACCCAAGCGTAAGTGAATTCAGCCGCCGCCAGGCCAGCCGCCGCGGTAACCGGCGCTACTGGGACCCCTGAACACCAATTGAAGTACATACAAGCCTGCGAGACCTCCTCGTGGTTTGTCCAGAGCACCCTTAGCCATCAGAGTGCAATCGCTTTCCTCAACGGGCTCTACTTCGAAGGAACAGCCGCATCAACCGCCACCCTGAGCCTGAATGCCTAGGAACCAGGCGACCGCTTCGACTGCTTTAAAGCCATGAATGGAAAAAGCTCAACCACTGGCTCAAATGGTTTCACCGACCCCATTTGATGCAGACGGCGTTGGAAGCTGCACTGAATCAGTGACTGAGCTGAACTGACAACAGCGACCCGATCTTGATCCAGTGGCGATCGGCAAGTTCTGAGACACATATCCGATGTTGTATGGATTTTCATTCAGCCTGCACAGCCGTGCATAAGATTCCGGGGTGTCACGAGATAACCCTGCAACGCTGCCCCGACAGAGAGGCCTCATACTTCACCCCCCAATCCCATGGCCACCAGCCCAGAAGACCCAATCTACGTAACACGCCCGCACCTGCCACCGCTGGCAGAGGTGAGTCGGCTTCTTGAGGGGGTATGGGAGAGGCGGGTGCTTACCAATGGGGGCCCGCTGCATCAGCAGCTAGAGCAGGAGCTGGCGGCCTACCTGGGGGTGCAGCACATCTCCCTGTTTGCCAACGGCACATTGGCACTCCTCGTGGCCCTCAAGGCTATGCGGCTGCAGGGGGAGGTGATTACAACACCGTTTTCATTTGTGGCCACAAGCGAGGCCTTAAGTTGGAACGGCTTGGAGCCGGTGTTCGCCGACATTCAGGCAGGCAGCTATGGCCTGGATCCGGCCAGCGTTGAAGCTAGTATCACTCCGCGCACCACAGCGATCCTGCCGGTGCATTGCTATGGCTTTCCCTGTGATGTTGATGCGATCCAGCGCATCGCCGACGACTACAACCTCAAGGTGATTTACGACGCGGCCCATGCCTTCGGGGTTGAATGTCATTGTGGATCGGTGCTGCAGCACGGCGATCTGTCGGTGCTCAGCTTCCATGCCACGAAGGTGTTCAACACTTTCGAGGGAGGAGCGATCATCAGCCCGGATGCCAAAACCAAGAAACGGATCGACCGGCTCAAGAACTTTGGCTTCGTCGATGAGGTGTCTGTCGCGGCCAATGGCATCAACGCCAAGATGAGCGAGCTGCACGCAGCGGTGGGCTTAGCCCAGCTGCCGGGAATTGATGCGGCAATCGAGCAGCGGCGTCGGGTTTCGGAGCTGTATGTGAAGGAACTCGCGGGGATACATGGGCTCGGACTGCCCAACTTCAGTCAGGCCCTGCGGCCCAACTACGCCTATATGCCGATTCGCGTAGCGGTAGAAGCGACCGTGGATCGCGATACGCTGATAAATTTACTACGTGCTCAAGGCATTGTACCGCGTCGATACTTCCATCCACTTATACCAGAATTTCAATACTACCGCAGCAACGCAAGCGCCGATCCGTCACGCTATCCGGTAGCGGTACAAAGTAGCAAGGAAGTGTTGTGCCTGCCGCTCTATCCTGAATTGAGCGATGGAGATGTACTGCGAATCTGCGCGGCGATTAGGGTTGCTCTTGTCGCATGAATGATGACTTCGTGGACCCTGAACCGCCTGGGCAATCCCCAGGCAGCATGAAAATAATGCTGTTTTCGGACCTTCATGCCCATCCTGTCTATCACAGGTTAAAATTTCTATAGCTTGCACACATAGTGCAAGGCAAATAAATCAACCCATACCCAGCGCAAAAGAAATAAAAACCTATAAGGCGTCCTTTCCCATTACAAATATAAGCAACCTAGTTCCTCGGTGTCCCGTATTAGATCGGGATACTGTCCAATGACTATCCGCCCCCGCCCAGATACCTGGCCAACGGTCCTCCAACTCATACCCTATCGACGA
The DNA here is from genome assembly GCA_044233605.1 of Cyanobium sp. Classification (GTDB taxonomy): domain Bacteria; phylum Cyanobacteriota; class Cyanobacteriia; order PCC-6307; family Cyanobiaceae; genus Cyanobium. The sequence goes on from JBIIJS010000098.1 coordinate 8,709, forward strand.
ACCTATCTGGCACATCCCTATAGGCTGTAGTGACAGATGTAACGAGCATATGGAGCAGGTTGCGCTGGCGCCCAGACAACTGGCTGGAGAGCTGGACTCAGCTGGAAATGCTTCTTCACTCACCTGAGGAAGCAGCCTTTGGCCCACACCTCACTGGCGCCCTAGCTGCAGTGACCTGCTAGCCATCTTCCCATCCTATGAACACACTGATTTCACCTACGTGCTCTCTGCCAAGTCCTTGATGCCATCCATCAAAAAGGCTCTTCGGCCCTATCTGGAGCCACTACTGGGTCGCTCCCCCGCATCCCTGCTGATCAGGCAGTCGGCGAGGCGCCAGTGGATGGTGCTGACGGTCATGCTGGGGACCGGTCTGGTGGGGTCGCTCAGCGAGGGGGCAACCCTAGGGGTGATCTTCCTGGCCGTAGGCCTGATGAGTGGCAACTCCAGCGAATCGCTTTCGGGGTTGCCTGTCATGCAGAGAGTGCCTTGGCTGAGCGATTGGCTGCACGGATTCGCCAATTGGTCAACGCCAATGCTCTTCGTCCTGTTGCTGCTGCTGGCCGTAGGACTGCAGGCACTGATGAGCCTATGCACGTATATGAATGGAGTTGCGAGTGGCTTCTTCAGTGCCAGGCTCAATCGCGAGGTTACCGATCTGTTGAATCGACGCATCCTCAGCTTCACCTATGCCTGTGCTGGTAGCTACCGAGTGGGGGATCTGCTCAAATACGCCGGTACCGGCGGTGCAACGGTACAGGGCCAGATCTCACTAGCCAATGGCCTTCTGCTAACCCTTCTCCAGATGTTCATCTATCTGGGGATTCTGATCTCCATCTCGCCCTTCCTACTCATCGTTGCCGGATTTCTGGCATTTGCTCTGTGGTATGCACAAAGTAAGCTTCTGCCGCGAATTCGCAGCAACGCCTATGAAGGTCAGAAGGTAAGTGTGGAGCTGAGTGTTCGAATCACGGAAAATATCCAGGGCCTGCGCCTCCTGCACAGCACGGGTGGTTTGCAGGAGGCCGTGGAGGGGTTTCACGATCTATTAGCCGACAATGAGCGCTTAGG
>JBIIJS010000100.1:0-9669 GCA_044233605.1 Cyanobium sp.
TGCCGAGCACGATCGTCACCTCCCCGGGACTGGACGGCTCGGGCCGCAGCGTCACCTTGACATCGCTGAACAGGCCGGTGCCGTAGAGGCGCTTGAGATCCTCCTCAAGGTTGCGGCGGTTGAACACCTGGCCCGGTTTGATCGAGATCTCGCGGGTCACCACCCAGGGCTTGGTCTTGCCGCGGATCGGATCACCCTTCTCGTTGGTGGCCGAGCCCTCCTTGTTGAGGAATTGCACCTCCACGCCGGACACGGTGCCCTGGCGCACGGCCAGCTGCACCTCCCCCTCGGGCGTAATGCGGCTCGGGCCGCTGACGCGGGCCAGCGAGTAGCCCTGATCGGCATACCATTTCTGCAGCTCCTCCATGCGGCCCTGGAGGGTCTTGAGGTTGATCGTGCGGCCCAGATCACCGGCAAAGGTGTCCTGCACCACCTGGGGCGGCACCTTGGCATCGGGCGGATCGAGGCTCACCTTGGTGAGCACCGGGTTCGGGGTGGCCGTCACGATCAGGCGCACGCCGAGCGGGCCGTCCTGTGGCGCCATCCGCACATCGGCGAACCAGCCGGTGGCATAGATCGCCGCCAGGTCGGTGCGCAGCTCGCTGCGGTTCACCTGGGTGCCCGGCATCACCGTCATCGCCGCGTAGACGGCCTGCTCCAGTCGCTGCTGTTCGGGATGGCCGGCCAGCCCCTCAACGACGATCTCACTGATCCGTACGCGCGGCTCCTGACTCTCGGGCTGCGCTGCCGGCTCCCCGGCAGCTGGGACCGGCGTGGCGGCGGGCTCCGGCGCGGCGGCGGGGGTGTCGCCGAGGGGAGCGAAGGGATCGGCCTGCGGCTGCTCTCCCTGCGGCTGCTCCCCCTGCGGAGAATTCGCCTGGGCGAGAGCCGGATCGGCCGCCCTGAGCGGCGGGGAACCGCACAGGATCAGGGCGAGCAGCGGAGCGCCGGCGGACAGGCCCAGGAGTGCGCGATTGCGGAAGGGAAGCGACCTGCGGATGCGAGCGCCGGGCATGGATGTCGTCTGCGGAGCGGCCGTGCCGCACATCGACGCAGACCTTACCGGTACAGGCGGGGTTCAGGACAGACCCCCTGGACCCGTTTGAGGACCTCCCCGTAGGCCTCCACGACTCCGCCGAGATCCTGGCGGAAACGGTCTTTGTCGAGGATGCGATCGCTCGCATCGGTGATGGCCCGATCCCAGAGGCGGCAGGAGTCGGGGCTGATCTCATCGGCGACCAGCAGCGCTCCATCGGCGCTGAAGCCCAGTTCGATCTTGAAATCCACAAGCTCCAGGTCCACCGAGCCGAACAGCGCCCGCAGCGCCTGGTTCACCTGCATCGCCAGCTCGCCCAGGCGCAGGCGCTGCTCCGGGGTGAGCAGGCCGAGGCGCTCGAGCCGGGCCTCGCTGAGCAACGGGTCACCGAAGGCGTCGTCCTTGTAATAGAGGTCCAGCAGGGGTGGCTGCAGCGGTGTGCCCGCCTCAATCGGCATCTGTCGGCAGAGCGAACCCGCCGCCAGGTTGCGCACCACCACCTCCACCGGCACCACCCGCACCGGCCGCACCAGCATCCAGCGCTCGCCGTCGACGCCGAGGTAGTGGGTGGGGATGCCGCGGGCCTCAAGGTGCTCGAACAGCAGAGCGGAGATGCGGCAGTTCATCGCCCCCTTGCCGGCGAGCTGGGCCTTCTTGAGGGCGTTGAAGGCGGTGGCGTCGTCCTTGAACTCCACGGCCAGCAGATCCGGACGATCGGTGGCATGGATCCGTTTGGCCTTGCCTTCATACAGCAGGGCACCGAGGGTGTAGGTGGTCATGGCGTCGGCGATGCGGAGGTGGGGGCGGCAGGAACGGCGCTTTCGGGCTGCGGCGCCGGCTCGGGGTTGTGGCCGCCGGCGGCCCGGGGGGAGCGCAACTGGCGCTCAAGCTCACGGGTGCGGCCCTGGGCAGCCGGGTCGCGCCGCCGTAGCCGCCACTCGCCGTAGGCATCATCAAGCCGACCGCTGAGGCGCAGACGCCGCTCGATCGCCCGGGCAGAGGGTGGATCGAGATCAGCCTGGCCATCAAGGATCTCGGTGACCAGCCCCCAGGCTCCGGCAACGGCGGCCGTCTCCAGGGCCTCCTCGAGCACCGCGTCGCGCTCCTCGGTGCTGAGCCCAGCAAACAGAGCCATAGCCCGCTGCAACCGCTCCGCACCCTCCACCCCGGGCTGGCGGGAGGCCAGCAGCAGATCGGCGGCTGCGCGCCTCAGGCCCCGTCCCTCGAGATGATCGGCCAGCAGTTCGGTCGCCGGACGGGTCACCGTTGTGCCATCCTCCCGGCGCCGCAGGGGCAGGCTGAGCCGCTGCAGGGAGGCCGGCTCCGCGGCGCTGAGGCGCTCGAGCGCCAGCGAGGCGCGGCGGTGATCGAGGGCGGCGCTGGCGGCACGCCACTGCAGCAGCAACCACTGCACCCGCTCGGCGCCGGGACCGGGGCCGAAGCGGTCGAGCACCTCCAGGGCTGCCGCTGGAGCCCGGCAGGTGAGCAGCACATCGGCATTGGCCAGCACCACCGGCAGGGGCTGGGGGGCCGGATGGATCAGCAGCAGCCGCTGCCTCAGGCTGCGGAGGCGGCTGGGCAGTCCGTCCTCAAGACTGCGCTGGCAGAGCTGGTCCAGCCCCCCCAGGTCGGCGGCGGCGAGCTGGACCGCGAATGCGGCGTCGCTGAGCGGCGGCGGGCTGACGCTGGCGGCGGGCAGCGGTGCCGTCGCTTCGGCAGGGATCGCAGCGGCCCGCAGGGGTTGGGCGGCAAGGAGCAGCAGGATCGCCGCCAGAAAAGGAGCTGGCGCACGCCGGGGCGCTGCCGCATGGCGGTCGGTTGCAGTCGCACTCGGGGACACGGTCACGGACAATGGCAGGGATCCCTCTCCCCGGGTGGCCGCGGCTGAGCAGACCAGGGCCGCTCAACTTACCGGCGCCCGCAGCAGGCTTGCAGAGGTTGACTCCCGTCGCCACCGCCTGCCCCCTCCTTCCCTTTGCCCTGCCCGACCCGACGCCATGGCTGACGCCGACAGCACCGTCCCCACGCCGCAGCGCATCCTGGTGGTGGGCTCCGGCGGCCGCGAGAACGCCCTGGCCTGGGCGCTGTTGCGCTGCCCCGGGGTCAGCGGGGTGTGGGTGAGCCCCGGCAACGGCGGCAGCGCCGAACTGGGCGACTGTCAGCAGCTCACCCTGGCCGAGAGCGACCACGAGGGATTGGCCGATGCCTGTGCCCGGCTCGCCATCGACCTGGTGGTGGTGGGTCCGGAAGCCCCGCTGGCGGCCGGGCTGTCCGACCATCTGCGCGGGCGCGGGGTCGCCGTGTTCGGCCCCGGCGCCGACGGTGCCCGGCTGGAGGCCAGCAAGCAGTGGGCCAAGGCCCTGATGGTGGAGGCCGGCGTGCCCACCGCCCGCCACTGGCCCGCCGACCGGCTGGAAGACGCCCTGGCGGTGCTGGCCCGGGAAAACCGGCCCCTGGTGGTGAAGGCCGACGGCCTGGCAGCGGGCAAGGGGGTCACCGTCGCCACCAGCGTGGCCGAGGCGGAAGCCGCGATCCGCGAGGTGTTCACGGGCCGCTTCGGCACGGCCTCGCTGGTGCTGGAGGAGCGGCTGGAGGGGCCGGAGGTGTCGGTGTTCGCCCTCACCGACGGCAGCTCGATGGTGCTGCTGCCCCCGGCCCAGGACCACAAGCGCATCGGCGAGGGTGACACCGGGCCCAACACAGGCGGCATGGGCGCCTACGCGCCGGCCCCCCTGCTTGATGCCAACGGCCTGGAGCGGGCGCGGCGCGAGGTGCTGGAGCCCACCCTGGCGGCCCTGCGCCAGCGCGGCATCGACTATCGCGGCGTGCTCTACGCCGGTCTGATGCTCACCGAAGCCGGGCCCCGTGTGATCGAGTTCAACTGCCGCTTCGGCGATCCGGAATGCGAGACGTTGATGCCCCTGCTGGGACCGGAACTGGCGGCGGTGTTGCTGGCCTGCGCCACCGGCAGGCTGGATCGGGCGCCGCGGCTTTCGATCAAGCCGGGCTGCAGCGCCTGTGTGATCGCCGCCGCCGAGGGCTATCCGGGCGAGGTGCGCCGCGGTGATCCGATCCACAGCAGCCTCAGCAACGGCCCCGAACTGCAGCTTTTCCACGCCGGCAGCCGCCGCGACCCTGACGGCCGCTGCCTCACCGCCGGCGGCCGGGTGCTGGCGGTGGTGGCCCGGGGCGATGACTTCGACACCGCCTTCGAGCGGGCCTATGCGGGGATGGGGCAGGTGCACTTCGCAGGCATGACCTTCCGCCGTGACATCGGCCATCAGGTGCGGCAACGATGAGCAGCAGAAGCATTCCCGGCAGCGGCAACGATTGGCGCCGGCGCCTGGCTCGCTGGTGGGCCGAATTCAGTTTGCAGACCAAACTGCTGGCGGTGGCCACGCTGGTGGTGAGCCTGTTGATGACGGGCATCACCTTCTTCGCCCTCAACGGCATCCAGCGCGACGTACGGCTCAGCGATACCCGCTACGCCCGCGACCTCGGCCTGTTGCTGGCGGCGAACGTCAACCCGCTGGTGGCGCGCGGCGACGACCGCCTGCTGGCCGATGTGGCGAAGAGCTTCTGGAGCTCGAGCCGCAGCCTGCGCTACATCGTCTTCGCCGATGCCGAGGGCTTGATCTACCTCGGCATCCCGATGGGCGGCGACGTGGGCGGCAGCGACCAGCTGCTCAGCCGCCGGCTGGAGCTGCCGGCCGACCTCCGCAACCGGCCCGACAACCCGCTGATCCGCCAGCACCTCACCCCTGACGGTCAGGTCACCGATGTGTTCGTGCCGCTGATGGAGGGTGAGCGCTACCTGGGGGTGGTGGCGCTGGGCATCAACCCCAACGAAACCCTGCTGGCCAGCTCCGCCCTCACCCGCGAGGTGACGGTGGCGGTGTTCATCTCGATCTGGGTGCTGGTGATCCTCGGCTCAGTGTTCAACGCACTCACGATCACCCAGCCGGTGAAGGAGCTGCTGCGGGGGGTGCGGCGCATCGCCGGCGGCGACTTCGAGGCTCGCATCGCCCTTCCTGTGGGGGGCGAGCTGGGGGAACTGCTCGAGGGCTTCAACACCATGGCATCGCGTCTGGAGGCCTACGACGAAGCCAACATCGAGGAGCTGCAGGCCGCCCAGGTGAAGCAGCAGTCGCTGATCGCCACCATGGCCGACGGCGCCGTGCTGCTGGATGAGGAGGGCCGCATCGTGCTGGCCAATCCCACGGCCCGGCGCCTGTTCCGCTGGGAGGGCCGCAACCTGGAGGGCAGTGATCTGGAGCGTGAGCTGCCCGATCGGGTGGCGATGGAGCTGCATCCGCGGCTCAGCAGTCTGATTGCCCGAGAGAAGGATGGGGCCGATGTGCGCTGCAGCCTCGGCGAACCGGCCCGCACCCTGCGGATCGTGCTGAAGTCGGTGCGCGACGCCAGCGGCGAAACGCTCAAGGGCATCGCCATGACGATCCAGGACCTCACCCGCGAGGTGGAACTCAACGCCGCCCAGAGCCGCTTCATCAGCAACGTCTCCCACGAGCTGCGCACGCCACTGTTCAACATCAAGAGCTACGTGGAGACGCTGCACGACCTCGGCGACCAGCTCAGCGAGGAGGAGAAGCAGGAGTTCCTGGGCATCGCCAACGCCGAAACCGACCGGCTCACCCGCCTGGTCAACGACGTGCTCGACCTTTCCAGGCTCGAATCCGACCGGGTCTGGCAGTTCGAACCGATCGAGGTGGGCCCGGCGATCGAGCAGACCCTGCGCACCTATCGCCTCAACGCCGAAGAGAAGGGCGTGGGTCTGGCCCTGGAGGCCGACCCGCAGCTGCCGCGGGTGATGGGCAACTGGGACCTGCTGCTGCAGGTGTTCGACAACCTGGTGGGCAATGCCCTCAAATTCACCGCCCCGGGCGGGCGTCTGCTGCTGCGGGCCTACCCCTGGCCCGACCACTGCCGGCTGGAGCCGGGCACCGCGCCGGGCGACAGTCCCACCTGCGTGCTCACCTCGCCGCTGCCGCGCCTGCGCATCGAGATCGCTGACACCGGCTACGGCATCTCCCAGGCCGACCAAGAGCGGATCTTCGAGCGCTTCTACCGGGTTGAGAACGCTGTGCACACCGAAGCCGGCACGGGGCTGGGCCTTTCGATCGTGCGCGGCATCCTCGACAAGCACGGCAGCCGTGTGCGGATGGCGAGCGAAGCGGGGGTCGGCACCACCTTCTGGTTCGACCTGCCGCTGGAGCATGCCGACAGCGATGAACTGGCCCTGCAGGCCGAGCGCCGCTCCAACGAACCGGTGCTGAGCGCCTGAGCGGGCCTGTTCAGGTTTCGTCGGCGACACCCCGCACGATGCGGGCCAGGTCGGCCCGCTCGTCGCTGGTGACGCGATGCGGCACACCGCTGATGATGCGCTCGAAGTTGGAGAAGGAATCCTTGATCTCCGGACCGTTGCTGGTGATCACGAACTCGCGGATGCCCTTGTCGTGCCAGGAGCCGCGCATCTTGAACACGTTGAGCGCCCGCGCCATCTCGCCGCGGATCTCCACGTACTGCAGCAGCAGGATCGTGTCGGTGATCGTGGAGATGTGCGAATCGGTGATCGAGTGACTTCCCATGAACTCCTCGGAGGTGTTCGTGAAGAAGCCGGCGATCTCCTCCTGCTTTGCATAACCGGTGACGCCGATCACGAACTGGCGGAAGGCGTTGTGGCTGACCCCTCGCGCCAGGGCCGAGAGCGAGTCGATCGCCATGCGTGAGGGTTTGAACTGGCCGATCTCGGTCTTGATGATCTGCAGGTGATCCTCCAGACCGGTTGATTCGGGGTAGGCGCAGATGATCTTGAGCAGGCCGTCCTGCTCCATCTGCTCGAAGTCGATGCCCCAGCTGGTGGCGTTGCGCAGCAGCTGGGCGCGCGACTCTTCGTAGGCAAACAGGATCGCCCGCTCCTTGCTGCGGCAGGCATCCTCCACGAATTTCGAGACCAGCAGCGTCTTGCCGGTGCCGGTGGCGCCGGTGGCGAGAATGATCGAATCCTTGAAAAAGCCGCCACCGCACATCTCATCGAGGCGGGGCACGCCGGAGCTGAGCCGCACGTTGGAGCTGCGCTGGGTGAGCCGCATCGCCCCGAGCGGAAAGATGCTCACGCCGTGGGCACCCATCGTGAAGGGGAACTCCCCCTTCATGTGAGTGGTGCCGCGCAACTTGAGGATCTCCACGGTGCGGCGCCGCCGCTCCCCCTCGAGCACGTTGCGCAGGATCACCACATTGTCGGAGACAAACTCCTCCACCCCATATCTGGCGATCGGGCCGTACTCATCAATGCGTTCGGTGGTCATCACCGTGGTGACGCCGATCTCCTTGAGCCGCGCGATGAGGCGGAAGATCTCACGCCTCACCACCGAAACAGCGTCGTACTGCTGGAACACCGCTGTGATCGAATCGATGGCGACGCGTTTTGCCTTGTATTTGCGGATCGCGTAATTGATGCGCTCGATCAGGCCTGAGAGATCGAAGCTGCCGGCCACATCCTGCCCCTCGGGATCGGGGGAGGCATCGAGCAGAAAGAGCTTGTCCTGCTCCACCATCTCCTGCAGATTCCAACCGAAGCTGGCGGCATTGCGCAGGATATCGAGGGGCGATTCCTCAAAGGTTACAAAAATACCGGGCTCATTGAACTGGCGGATGCCGTTGTAGATGAAATTCAGCGAGAACACCGTCTTGCCGGTGCCTGAGGTACCGCTGATCAGGGTGGAACGGGCCACCGGCAGGCCGCCATGGCAGATGTCATCGAAGCCCTCGATGCCGGTGGGCAGCTTCTGCACCTGCATCAGCGTGCTGGGCGGGACGGTGCCGGCGGGGCTGGGATCCTGCATCGATCGGTCGGGGCGGAGAGAGGAGGGGGAGTGGTGGTCTCAGGATGGCGGCCGCATGGGCCGGGGCCGCACGGGCCAACGGCGGTTCAGGAGGTTTCCGTTCCCTGCGCCTCCTCTCCAGCCGGCGGTGAGGCCTCGCCATCGCCTGGATCGAGGCCGAAGCCCTCCTCGCTGAGCTCGCCGTAGAGGAGGTCGAGGCCGATCAGCACCCGCTCGCGATCGGAAAGATCACCAATGATGCGCCGCACCGGGGGCGGCAGGATCTTGGCGAGGGTGGGGGTAGCAAGGATCTTGTCCTCCTCCGCCAGCTGGGGATTCTTGAGTACATCGATCACCTTGAGCGCATAGACGCCGCGGAATTCGGTCTCGAGGATGTTGCGCAGGGTCTTCAGCGCCCGCATCGAATTGGGCGTATTGCCGGCCACATAGAGCTTGAGGATGTAGGTCTTGCGGTGCACCATGTCAGGACAGCTCCGGGCTGGGGATCAGGATTTCGCGATCGAGGTCATCGGCTCCAGCCATCTGGATGGGCAGCTCGGGCGGGATGGAGCGGCGGTACATCTCGCAGAGATGGGCCATCACATCAAGCAGGGCGAGGCGATAATCCTGAAGGAAGTCGTTGCGGTGTCCCTCCAGCTTGAGCTGCTTGGAGAAACCATCGATCAAATTCATGTGAATCTCCACAGTGTTGGTGATTGGTAGATCCGAGAAGAAAGCGGTGTTGACAAAACTCTCCAGCGCCTGGTTGGCCGCCGCCGGGTCGCGGAAATAGCTGATCAGCAGGTCGCGGTAGGTGCGAGTCAGCGAGCGCAGCAGCTCCTGCCCCTCCCTCTCCGCCAGGTTGCGCAGGAAGCGGGAGGGATCGCGCTTGTAGTAAACCCCCAGGTACCCCAGCCTGCCCTTCAGCCGGTTGGCCAGCTTCCAGCGATCGGCCGTGTCGGTGGCGCTGCCGGGCGAGAGGCCGCCGGCGCTGAGCAGGCCGCGACGCAGAAAGCGGGAGAGGGCGGCATCGAGGCTGTAGCTGAGCTGCTCCAGCTGGTCGGGGGGCAGGTGCACCTCGGCGTCGTGGTACTCCACCCGGCCGCTCACGTGGCCGATCACCACCGCCGGCAGCAGCAGACCGATCTCGGCAAGGGCTTCATAGACCGGGCTCGCCAGGGAGTCCTGCTCCAGCAGCACCGCATCGAAATCCTCCCGCCGCTGATCGAGGCAGGCCACCGGATCGGCATCGGGATCGAGCAACTCCAGCTCATAGCGGCCACCGCTCAACCAGCGGGCACAGGCCTCGGCCAGGCGCCGGTTGCGGATCAGCGCAGCGATCGTGAGAGCCGGATCGGCCATCGGACGGGGCAGAGAACAGCCCATTGGGCTGATCGCATGTTGACGAAGCGCAGGCCGGGGAGGGAAGATCTTTGTTTGTCTTTCGATTGCCGTGCGCCAGGCTCAATGGGAAAGGTTCCTCGCGGAGCCCTCACCAGCCTGGCCATGCCCCCAAGCCCATGAGCGCGACCCCCACCAGCCCCGCCAGCGGCGCAGCTGCCGACAGCCCCTACGCCATCGTTGAGGCCTCGGGCCAGCAGTTCTGGCTGCAGCCCAACCGCTACCTCGACCTCGACCGCATCGCCGCCGATGTCGACAGCACGGTCACCCTCGAAACCGTGCTGCTGGTGAAAGACGGTTCCGGCACCACCCTGGGTCAGCCCTATGTGAAGGGGGCCAGCGTCGAGCTCAAGGTGTTGGCCCACCGCCGCGGTGCCAAGGTGCTGGTGT
>JBIIJS010000101.1:0-9644 GCA_044233605.1 Cyanobium sp.
CGGCGTGAAGGGGTTGCTGTCGGCTTTGGCCGATTTGCGGTATTTGCCGAGATCCAGATAGAACTTCGGCAGGTTGGAGCGCTCATAGGCCGCCCAGGCCCGCTCGCTCATCGCCACGAAGCTCAGGCCCGGCGGCATCATGTAGCCCTTCTGGGAGCCGGAGCCGATCACATCGATGCCCCAGGCATCCATCGGCACGTTGCAGGCTCCGAGGCTGGTGACGCAGTCGGCGATAGTGAGCGCCGTGCCGTGGGCGCGCACGTGGGCGGCGATCGCCTGCAGGTCGTTGATCACCCCGGTGGAGGTTTCCGAGTGGGTGAGGATCACTGCCTTGATCGCCTTGGCGGTGTCCGCCTCCAGGGCCGCCCGGAAGGCTTCCGGATCCAGGGGCTGCCCCCACTCGGCCTTGATCACCTGCACATCGAGCCCGTAGGCCTCGGCTACCTTCACCCAGCGCTCGCCGAACTTGCCGTTGTCGCCGCAGAGCACCCGGTCGCCGCGGCTGAGAGTGTTGACGATGCCGGCCTCCATGGCGGCGGTGCCGCTGCCGGTGATCACCAGCACGTCACCCTTTGTCTGGTGCAGCCACTGCAACTGCTCGGTGGTGCGCTTGACGATCTTCTGGAAGTCGGCGCTGCGGTGACCGATCGGATGGCGCGCCATCGCCTGCAGCACGGTTTCCGGCACCGGCGTCGGGCCCGGGATCATCAGGGTGAGCTTGTCCTGCATGGCGGCGGCGGAGGGGCTGGATGCGCCGGCTGGGGCCGCGCAATCGACCACCATAAAAAACGATGTTCCCTCTCCTGTTTCCGCATGCGCGGCTACACCCTGCCCGTTTGGCTGGCGGCCGCAGCCCGCGCGGCCCTGGGGGCGCTGCGGGGCGATCCCTTTGAGGCCATCCCTGAGCTGGAGCTGCTCGGAGCGGCGGGCCGGAGGCCGGTGCCGGTGCGCTCGGCGGCCCGGATGGGCGATGGCTGGGCCCTCGGCATCAGCCGCTGCGACCCCGGCGATGGCCTCGACCTCACCCGCGGCCTGGAGGTGTGGGCTCTGCTGCGCAGCTGCCCAGCCGCTGGCAACGATCCCGGCCAGTGGCTGACGATCGAGGCCGGCGATGGGGTGGGGATTCATGCCGCCAGCGGTGAAGCCTGTCTCTCCGCCTACGCCCGTGAGCTGCTGGCGGTCAATCTGCGGCCGCTGCTGCCCCCCGATGGCGGTCTGCATCTGCGGGTGGTGCTGCCCGAGGGGCGGCAACTGGCGGAGCGCACCAGCAACGCCGCCTTCGGGGTGGTGGATGGTCTGGCCCTGATCGGCACCCGGGCCGAGGTGCAGGCCGGTGCCGATCCCGACCAGCTCCGCCGCTGCCTCGATCAGCTGGCCGATCGGGTCGCCACCCCCGGATTCGGCGGTGATCTGGTGCTGGTGATCGGTGAGAACGGTCTGGATCTGGCGCCGCGGCTCGGCCTGCCGCCCCAGCTGTTGCTCAAGGCCGGCAACTGGCTCGGACCGCTGCTGGTGGCTGCCGCCCAGCGGGGTGTGCGGCGGCTGTTGCTGTTTGGCTATCAGGGCAAGCTGATCAAGCTGGCCGGCGGCATTTTCCACACGCACCATCACCTGGCCGACGGCCGCGCCGAGGTGCTCACCTCCCTGGCGGCCCTGGAGGGGCTGGACGGGGATGACCTGCGCCTGCTGCACGCTGCCGCCACGGTGGAGGCGGCCCTGGCTGAGCTGGAGGGGCGCGATCCCGGGGCAGCGGCTCGGCTGCGGCAGCGGATCGCAGCCGCGGTGGAGCGCCGCAGCGCCGCCTACCTGGAGCGCCACGGCACCCCGGCGATGGTCGTGGGGGCCGCCCTGTTCGACCGCGGCCGCACTCTGCGTGTCTGCGGACCCCAGGGGATGGTGCTGATGGAGGCGTTCAGGCGGCCGCCGTAGGGTGCAGGCAACGATCCGGTGGCCTGCGGCACCGGCTGCCTCCGCTCCGATGACCCAGTCGCCGACGTCCCCCCTGCCGACGTCCTCACCGCCGCGGGACGCCGTCAGCGGATCCCGTCGCCATCCGGCGATCGTGATCCTCGACTTCGGCTCCCAGTACTCCGAGCTGATCGCCCGGCGGGTGCGGGAGACCGAGGTGTTCTCGCTCGTGATGAGCCATACCACCAGCGCTGCCGACCTGGCCCGGCTGGCCCCCAGGGGCATCATTCTCAGCGGCGGCCCCAGCTCGGTGTACGAGGAGGGGGCACCGCTGTGCGATCCGGCGATCTGGGAGCTTGGCATCCCCGTGCTCGGGGTCTGCTACGGCATGCAGCTGATGGTGCAGCAGCTCGGTGGCGCCGTTGTAGCAGCCGGCAAGGCGGAATACGGCAAGGCGCCGCTGCACGTCGACGACCCGGTCGCTCTGCTCACCAACGTGGACTCCGGCTCCACGATGTGGATGAGCCACGGCGACTCGGTGGAGCGCCTGCCGCAGGGATTCGTGCGCCTCGCCCATACCGACAACACGCCCGAAGCTGCGGTGGCCGACCACCTGAGGCGCCTCTATGGCGTGCAGTTCCATCCCGAGGTGGTGCATTCCACCTGCGGCATGGCGCTGATCCGCAACTTCGTGTATCACATCTGCGGCTGCGACGCCGACTGGACCACCGCCGCCTTCATCGAGGAGGCGGTGGCCGATGTGCGCGCCCAGGTGGGTGACAAGCGGGTGCTGCTGGCCCTTTCCGGCGGCGTGGATTCCTCCACCCTCGCTTTCCTGTTGCACAAGGCGATCGGGGATCAGCTCACCTGCATGTTCATCGATCAGGGCTTCATGCGCAAAGGCGAGCCCGAGTTTCTGATGGATTTCTTCGACCGTAAGTTTCATATCCAGGTGGAGTACATCAACGCCCGTGAGCGGTTCATCTCCAAGCTCGCCGGCGTCAGCGATCCAGAGGAGAAACGCAAGCTGATCGGTACCGAATTCATCCGCGTGTTCGAGGAGGAGAGCAAGCGGCTCGGCCCCTTCGACTTTCTCGCTCAGGGCACCCTCTATCCCGATGTGATCGAGAGCGCCGGCACCAACATCGACCCGAAGACCGGCGAGCGGGTGGCCGTGAAGATCAAGAGTCACCACAACGTCGGCGGCCTGCCGAAGGATCTTCAGTTCAAGCTCGTCGAGCCGCTGCGCAAGCTGTTCAAGGATGAAGTGCGCAAGGTGGGGCGCTCCCTGGGGCTGCCCGAGGAGATCGTCGGCCGCCATCCCTTCCCCGGCCCCGGGCTGGCGATCCGCATCCTGGGCGAGGTCACCGATGAGAAGCTCGACATCCTGCGCGATGCCGATCTGGTTGTGCGCGAGGAGATCCGCGATGCCGGTCTGTATCACGAGATCTGGCAGGCCTTCGCCGTGCTGCTGCCCGTGCGCAGTGTCGGCGTGATGGGCGACAAACGCACCTATGCCTTCCCCGTGGTGCTGCGCTGTGTGTCGTCGGAAGACGGCATGACCGCCGATTGGTCGCGCCTGCCTTACGACCTGCTGGAGCGCATCTCCAACCGCATCGTCAATGAGGTGAAGGGGGTCAACCGCGTGGTGCTCGACATCACCAGCAAGCCCCCCGGCACGATCGAGTGGGAGTGAGCCGATCCAGGCCGTCAGGCCCTGGCGACCCCCCGGCGTGGCCGATACCATCGGGGCCCGCCGGTCCCCCGTCCCTGCCGTGACCTCCGCCGCCAGCGCCGCCAACGCGATCGATCCGGATCCGCAGCTGCAGCGCCGCCTGCAGCAGGACTCGATCCAGGTGGCCGGCAAGACCATCTATCTCAATCCCTTCCTTTACTGGCGTCGCTTCGACGCCAATACCGACCGCTGGCTGCGCGAGCCTGGCCAGCTCGATGAGGATCAGATCCGCTCCAACCGGCTGCGCTTTTACCCCGAGCTCGACTGGGACGATCTCGAGCCCGTCGAGCTTGCGGTCAAGGACGGCTCCGTCGAGATGTTTCTCAAGACTCTGGAGCTGATCAGCACCTTCAACCCCGAGCTCGGCGCCGGCCACCTGCTCGAGGTGGAGCGCAAGATGGCTGTCACCAAGAAGAAGGCGTTCGAGCGCTGGGTGACGCGGGCCCTGCGGCGGCGGGAGAAGGAGGTGCTGCGCCAGCGCCGCCGCTTCGACCGCGACCGTTTCCTGCGTGGCTGGATCGAGTGGTTCGCCCTTGAGGGCACCCGGCGTGCCCTGTTGCCCTTCACTGCCCTGCTGGTGATCGCCGCCAGCGCCGGCTGGTGGGCCGGCACCCAGCGCCCCTGTGCGTCTGTGCTGGTGGAGCCGGGCGTGATCCGCACCGCCCCCTGAACAGGCACGGCAGGCCAAACTGGGGGATCCGCCATGCCGGACCTAATGGCTGCTGATCCCCTTGATGCCCTGCGCCTCACCTTGATGCAGGACGTGCTCCCGGTGGGCCTGGCGGTGGCCGAACGGGCACGCAGGGGAGGTGCCCGGGAAGTGCTTGCCGCCTTCGATGGGAGCAGTGCCGATCCCCTCGGACAGCTGCGCCAGGAGGGCGAGCCGGCAGCCAGCCAGGTGCGTGACAACCTCGACCGTTTCCAGCCCGGTCTCGGCAATCCGGTGCTGAAGGTGGAGGTGCATGACGTGGTGCCTGACCCCGTCGATTCCGCCGATCTGCAGGAAGCCCTCGCCCGCATCGCCGCTCGGCTCGATCAGCTCGAACGCCGCCTCCTGGCCGACTCCTGATGGGCTTCGCCCCGGGCCGTACTCGCCATACCGGCGTAGGAACCCAGCCCTCGCTGCTGTTGCTGCTGGTGCTGGCGCTCTGCGGCGCGATGGTTGCCCGGCTGGGTTGGCTGCAACTGCTGCATGGCCCTGAGCACCGGGCGATGGCGGATGAGAACCGCATCCGGCTGATTCCCCGTGATCCTGTGCGGGGCAGGCTGCTGGATCGCAACGGTCGGGTGCTGGCGACCAACCGGCTCGTCTATCGCCTCGTTCTGGAGCCCCGGTTGGCGGACGAGGCCCGCTGGCCCGCCCTGCGCGATCGCCTGGCGGCGCTGTTGGCGATACCGGCCGACCAACTCGAACGGGAGCGGCGCCGGGGGGGGGAAGGTGATGGTTACCGGGTGCGACTGGCCGGACCGCTCACGCCGGTGCAGGTGCTGCGGCTGCGCGAGCAGGCGGGTGATCTGCGAGGGGTGGATGTGGGGCTGGAGGTGCTGCGCGCCTATCCGCACGACAGCCTGGCCGCCCATGTGATCGGTTACACCGGCAGCATCACCGAAGAGGAGTACGGCCGGCTGCAGGGCAAGGGCTACCGCCTCGCCGACCGCATCGGCCGCACCGGCCTGGAGAAGGCCTTTGAAAGCCATCTGCGCGGGGAATGGGGAGGCCAGCAGCTGGAGGTGGATGCCGCCGGCCAGGTGCAGCGGGTACTCGGCGACCGGCCGGCCCGGGCCGGCCGCGATCTGCGGCTCACCCTGGATCTGCCGTTGCAGCAGGCGGCAGAGCGTGCGCTCGATGGGGTCCGCAAGGGGGCGATCGTGGCCCTTGATCCCCGCGACGGTGCCATCCGGGCGATCGCCAGCCGACCCGGTTTCAACCCGAACATTTTCGCTGTAGGGCCGACGACGGCCCAGTGGAACGATCTCAACCGGCCCGAGGCGCCGATGCTCAACCGGGCCTTCCAGGCCTTTCCGCCAGCCAGTACCTTCAAGATCGTCACCTCGGTGGCGGGGCTCGAGTCGGGCCTCTATGGGCCCACGTCCACGATCCCGACGATGGGGCAGTTCTGCTACGACGGCCAGTGCTACGGCGACCATGGCGCCTTCGGAGCCATCGGCTTCCAGAAGGCCCTGGCGGTGAGCAGCAACAGCTTTTATTACCAGCTGGGCCTGAAGGTCGGCCCCGATCAGCTGTTCCGGGCGGCCCGGCGGCTCGGTTACGGCCGGCCCACCGGCGTGGAGCTCGCGGAGGAGGAGAGTGCCGGCCTGCTCGGGGATCCGGCCTGGAAGAAGAAGGTGCTCGGCGAAACCTGGACCTCCGTTGACACGATCACCTCCGCCATCGGCCAGGGGGCCGTCACCGTGACCCCCCTGCAGATGGCCCGCCTCTACGCGGCGATCGCTAACGGCGGCAATCTGGTGACGCCTCACCTGGTCGAAAAGCCCAGCCCTGCGCAGGGCATCGGCCTGAAGCCCGAGACCCTGCGGGTGGTGCGCGAAGGCCTGCGCCAGGTGGTCACTGCAGGTACCGCCACCCTGCTCAACGACGCCTCACTGCCGGCGGTGGCGGGCAAGACCGGTACCGCCGAAGACCCTCCCCGCCCCGACCACGCCTGGTTCGGCGGCTATGCACCAGCCGGCGATCCCACCCTGGTGATCATTGCTTTCGGCGAAAACAGCGGCGGCTATGGCGGCACCGTGGCGGCGCCGATGGTGAAGGCACTGATGAGCACCTGGTTTCAGGGATCGGCTCAGGCGGCGAGTTCGAGCGAGGGGCGGCCCAGCACCTCGCGGTAATAGCCGCGTAGCTGCTCGGTGGCACCCGCCCAGCCCCAGCGTTCGGCCTCCTGGCGGGCTGCCTGGCGCAGCTGCCTGCGTTCGGCCGCATCCCCGAGCAGCCGGGTCACGGCGCTGATCAGGCTGGTGGCGTCGTCGGGGTCGTAGAGGCAGCCGTTGATGCCGTCGCTGACGATGTCGGGAATGCCGCCGCGGGCGGCGCCCACCACCGGGCAACCCGCCGCCATCGCCTCCAGCAGCACCAGGCCCAGGGTTTCGGTGCTGGAGGGGAACAGGAAGGCATCGCCACTGGCGTAGGCGGCGGCCAACTCCTCGCCGGCCAGGTAGCCCACGAAGGTGGTGGGGGTGCCCTCGAAAACCCGCTCCAGTTGCTGGCGGTGGGGGCCGTCGCCCACCAGGGCCAGGCGCGTCTGCGGCATGGCATCCAGCACCGGTCGGATTCGCTCGATCTGTTTCTCCGCTGAGAGGCGGCCGATGTAAAGGAGCAGGTTGCCGGTGTCGTCGTGGTGGCCGTGCAGCCGGCGCCGCATGGTTTCACTGGCCAGTTCCGGCCGGAACAGTTCGGTGTCGACGCCCCGTTGCCACAGGGCCGTGTGCTGGATCCCCTTCTCGCTCAGTTCCCCCACCATCGCGGTGGAGGTGCAGAGGTTGAGCCGGGCCTGGTTATGGGCCGCCTTCAGCAGTTCCCACAGCAGCGGTTCGAGCATGCCCATGCCGTAGTGCTCCAGATATTTGGGCAGGTGGGTGTGGTAACTGGCCACCAGCGGCAGGTTGCGGGTCTTCGCCAGCCAGATACCGCCCAGCCCCAGCACCGCCGGGTTGACCACATGCACCAGGTCGGGGCGGAACCGCTCCAGGCTCTCCGACACGGCCGGCCGGGGCAGGGCCAGCTTGAGCTCCGGGTAGAGCGGCAGCGGCATCGCCGGCACACCCATCACGCTTGCCCCCATCCAGCTGTCGGGGGCGCCTTCCGGGCAGAAGATCAGTACCTCATCGCCGGCCGCCACCAGGTGCTGCACCGTCTTGGTGAGTCGCGTGACGATGCCATCGACCTTCGGCAGGAAGGTTTCGGTGAAGAAGGCGATTCTCACGGTGGTGCCGCGCCCCTCAGGATCCCGAGCGGATCGCTTCGGCCTGGCGGCTTGTCCAGGCGGAGCGGCAGGGGATCTTGGCGTGGTCGCAGCGGTCGGCCCAGCGTCGGGCCACATCCACCACCTCGGCCAGAAGGCCGTCGTCAAGGGTGGTGGGCTGCAGGCCGAGCTCCAGGAAGCAACGGTTGTCGACGATCAGGTCGTTCTCGATGGCTTCATTGCGGGGGTTGGCGAGCTGGTCGATGCGGGCACCGGTGAGTGCGGCAACCTTCTCGGCCAGGTCGGCGACCCGGTGGCTTTCGGTCATCTGGTTGAAGATCTTGACCTTCTCACCATCGGCGGGCGGATGTTCAAGAGCCAACTGCACACAGCGCACCGAATCGCGGATGTGAATGAAGGCGCGGGTCTGGCCGCCGGTGCCATGCACGGTGAGCGGATAGCCGATCGCCGCCTGCATCAGGAAACGATTCAGCACCGTGCCGTAGTCACCGTCGTAGTCGAAACGGTTGGTGAGTCGCGGATCCTTCTCCGTCAGTGCGGTGTTGGTGCCCCAGACAATGCCCTGGTGCAGGTCGGTGATGCGGATGCCGTCGTTCTTGTTATAGTAAAAAAACAGCAATTGATCCAGCGTCTTAGTCATGTGATAGACGCTGCCAGGATTGGTGGGATGCAGGATCTTCTCGGTGAAACGGCTGCCATCGGGCTGGGGCACCTCCACCGTGAGATAGCCCTCGGGGATCGTGGCGCCCCGGTGGGAGCCGTAGCCATACACTCCCATCGTGCCGAGGTGCACGATGTGCACATCCAGGCCGCTTTCGACGATCGCCGCCAGCAGGTTGTGGGTGCCGTTGACGTTGTTATCGACCGTGTAGCGCTTGGTGGCGCTGCTTTTCATCGAATACGGCGCAGCCCGCTGCTCGGCGAAGTGCACCACCGCCCCGGGCCGCTCGCTGCGCAGCAGCTCCAGCAGCCGCTCATATTCGTGGGCGATGTCCAGCTGGACGAAGCGCATGGCTCGACCACCCACCTGCTGCCAGGCCCGCAACCGCTCGAAGATCGTGGCGATCGGCGTGAGCGACTCGACCCCGAGGTCGATGTCGATCTTGCGGCGGCTGAGGTTGTCGACGATGACGACATCGTGGCCGGCATCGGCCAGGTTCACCGCACAGGGCCACCCGCAGAAGCCGTCGCCGCCGAGAACGAAAACCTTCACCCGTGTCTCCAGAACGAGCCGATGCTCAGCCCGTCAAGCTACTACAGGCCTTCGGAGCCCAACACCCCGCTGGCGTCAGTTGATCCGGGCCGCCATGGCCAGCATCAGCAACACCATGCGCGGCTCGGTGGCGTCAGTGGCCGATTCGGCCCTGGCGGGGAGAGCTGGGGTCGGCGTGCGGGCGCAGCGGTAGCCGGCCGGCCATGAAGGCCGCTCGGCCCGCCTCCGTGGCCATCGCCATCGCCCGCGCCATCACCACCGGGTCGCCGGCCAGGGCGATGGCGCTGTTGATCAGCAGCGCGTCCGCCCCCATCTCCATCGCCTGGGCAGCTTCGCTGGGCACGCCGATGCCCGCGTCCACCACCACGGGCACCCGGGCGTCCTCGATGATCAGGGCGATGTTGGCGGCGTTGCGGATGCCCTGGCCCGAGCCGATCGGCGAGCCCAGTGGCATCACCGTGGCGCAGCCTGCCTCTTCCAGGTGCCTGGCCAGGAGCGGATCGGCGTTGATGTACGGCAGCACGGTGAAGCCCTCCTTCACCAGCTGCTCGGCCGCCTCCAGGGTGCCGATCGGGTCGGGCAGCAGGTGGCGACTGTCGGGGATCACCTCCAGCTTGATGAAGGTGTTCTCCTCCTGGCCGGCCAGCTTGGCCAGCTCTCGCCCCAGGCGCGCCACCCGAACCGCTTCCTCGGCCGTGGCACAGCCGGCGGTGTTGGGCAGCATCCAGTAGCGCGTCCAGTCGATCGCTTCGATCAGGCCTTCATGGCCGGCGGCCTGGCTCTGCACCCGCCGCACCGCCACGGTGACCATGCCGCAACCGCTGGCTTCGAGGCTTGCCTGCATCGCCGC
>JBIIJS010000102.1:0-9632 GCA_044233605.1 Cyanobium sp.
GATAGGCGGTGGGGAACAGGAGCAGACCGGACCAGCCCACGAAAACGAAGCGGTCGCGCTTGAGCCAGTCGTCGAGGACGTCGAACCATCCCCGCTGCGGCAAGCGCCCTGCAGCGATCGTCATGAGAAGTTGCTTCACGAAGCTTTACACATGCAACATAAGGGGGAAATGGCAGCTGGCGCGTTCCCCCCAGGCCGCTGTCGACGGAAATGAGCACAAGTGCTCAGAGCACTCCCCTACGGGCAGGCGATTCGCCAGAGTGATGGAGTTCCGGATCCGCCGGCAGTCGCCCGGCCCGCCTGCCACCCATGTACGTCGTCGAGCTCTCCCTTCGGCTCAGCCCCATGCCCGTCAGCGTGCAGCGCAAAGAGCTGGAGGCGGCCCATGCCCTCTATGGCGAGGTTCGTCAGGCCCTGGAGAGCGGCCAGCCGAAGGTGCTCGAGCTCACCTGCGAAAAAGACCCAAACAAGCGCCTGAGCCTGCTCAGCAGCGAGATCGTGGCGGTGCAGACCTACGAAAAATCGGCCGTTGGTGGCGGCGGCAGAAGGCCCGGCTTCAGCTTCGACGGCTAGTTCACACGGTGGGCACACCCCGCTCCAGGGCGCCGGATCCAGAGACCGTCGCGCCGCTCCTGGTTGAAAACGTTGATTTCGGCTGGGGGGGCGACAGATTTGCCCTGCGCCGCTGCCGGCTTCGCATCCCGCAGCCAGGCCTCTGGATGCTGGTGGGCAGCAACGGCAGCGGCAAGAGCACCCTTCTGCGGCTGATCATCGGCCTGCTCAGCCCCGAGGCGGGGCAGATCCTCACGCCGCTCAAGGCGGCACTGGTGTTCCAGAACCCCGACCACCAGCTGCTGCTGCCCAGCTGCTCCAGCGACCTGCAGCTGGCGCTTCCCGAAGGCACCCCAGCCTTCGAGCGGCAGGCACGGGTGACTCGGGCCCTTGCCCAGGTGGGCCTGGACGGCATGGAAAGCCGGCCGATCCACACCCTCAGCGGTGGGCAGAAGCAGCGGCTGGCGATCGCCGGCGCCCTGGCCAGTGAGACAGGCCTGCTGCTGCTCGATGAACCCACGGCCCTGCTCGACCCCGACAGCCAGAGGGAGGTACTGACTCTGATCCGCCGGCTCTGCTCACGGCCCCACCAGCCACTGACCGCGCTGTGGATCACCCATCGTCTGGAGGAGCTCGATCTCTGCGACGGTGCCGCCCGAATGGAACAGGGCCGGATCGGCCCCTGGCAGCGGGGCTCCGAGCTGCGGGAGGAGCTCGCCTCTTGCCCGCCGGCGGGGCCGAGGGGTAGGGTCTGAACCATCAGGCACGACCTGGTTGTCCATTCCTCGGTAGCTCAGCGGTAGAGCGGTCGGCTGTTAACCGATTGGTCGCAGGTTCGAATCCCGCCCGGGGAGTTTGTCCAAACATATGTTCTGCTTCTCTTCCAGTGGGGAGGGTTGGTTGCATTCCTGTTGGCCGAACAGCGCCGGATCGGCCGAGGATCGCCCCAGGGGAAGCGAAAAAAATCCTTACGAGCCAGGCGCACAGCCATCTGTTGGTTACGGGCAGATCCCTTGCCCTTCCAAGCTTTTGCCGAGGGCAGACTCTCTGCCATGGCGGGGATGGATCATGGGGCTTCGTATCAACTCGATGCCGGAAGCTACGAATCCGTGGAGAATGCGCGCACCATACGCAGCCCTAGAGGCCCGCTCCAGCCCCCGCCGCGTTCCATGAAGCCCTGCATCCTGCTGATCGAAGACGACAGCGACATGCGTGAACTGGTAGCCGGCCACCTTGAGCACGGTGGATTCGACGTACACCGCGCCGAGGATGGAATCCGGGGCCAGGCCCTCGCCCTCCAGTACACCCCCGATGTGATCCTGCTGGATCTCATGCTGCCAAAGGTCGATGGCCTCACCCTGTGCCAGCGGCTGCGGAGGGATGAGCGCACCGCCAAGATCCCGATCCTGATGCTCACCGCCCTCGGCAGCACCAAAGACAAGGTGAGCGGCTTCAATTCGGGAGCCGATGACTACCTGGCCAAACCGTTCGATCTCGAAGAGCTGATGGTGCGGGTCAAGGCCCTGCTGCGCCGCAGCGAAAGGGCACCACTGTCGACCAAGCACAGCGAGATCCTCAGCTACAGCTGCCTCACCCTGGTGCCGGAACGGTTCGAGGCGATCTGGTTCGACCAGCCAGTGCGGCTCACCCATCTGGAGTTCGAGCTGCTGCATTGCCTGCTGCAACGCCACGGGCAGACCGTTGCTCCCTCGCTCATCCTCAAGGAGGTGTGGGGCTACGAGCCCGACGACGACATCGAGACGATCCGCGTGCATGTGCGCCATCTGCGCACCAAGCTGGAGCCGGATCCCCGCAAGCCTCGTTTCATCAAAACCGTGTACGGGGCCGGCTATTGCCTCGAGCTTCCCGGGGGCGAACAGCTTGCCCAGTTCGAACCGGTGATCGCGGCGGCACGCCTGGCCAAACAGGATGCCGCCGACAGCAAGACGGCAGTGGTCTGACCTGCCTGGCCTGAGTGACCGAAAAATCGTGGCCTGAACCGTGGCTGCCGCTCAGCCGCCGGGAACCCCGGACAAATCGAGCAGCGCCACTTCCCAAGCCAGTCGGGGCTGGACGTGGGCGCGCAGCTGGGAGCGCAGACGCTCAAGCCGGCGCAGGGCCGCCGCATCCCCCCGACGGCGCCAGAGGGCCAGCTGCCACCAGTTGAGCAGCCACAGCTGCTGCGCACCGTCGAGGGCCTCACTGAGGTCGCGGGCCAGAGCCAGGGCCTCCAGGGGGTCAGCGCCGAGCTGCAGCATGCGCCCGGCCAACCCCTCCGGCAGCTCCCGCCAGTGGCGGCGATGCTCCAGCAGGGCCCCGGGGGATCCGGCCGCCAGCTCAAGCAGCTCAGGAGTGTCCACGGCAGCAACGGCACCCGACTCCGCCGAGCCACCTGCGTCGCCCCCGGTCGGCGGCAGGCCGGCGAGCACCTGCGCCACCTGGGAGGGTTCAAGCCGCACGAAGGGAATCTGCTGGCAGCGGGAGCGGATCGTGCTGAGCAGCTGCTCCGGAGCAGCCGTGATCAGGATCAGCTTCCCGGCACCGGGTTCCTCCAGGGTCTTGAGCAGGGCATTGGCCGCCGCTTCCGCCATGGCCTCGGCCCCATCGATCACCACCAGACAACCGGGCGCCTCCACGGGCCGGCGGGCCAGAAACCGCCCAAGCTCCCGCACCTGCTCGAGGCGCAGCTGGGGTGGGCTGCGGCGGCTTACCCCCTCATCATCGGCCTGGGAAAGGGGCACCAGCCGGCCCTGATGGGAGTAGGTGGGCTCGACCCAGAGCAGGTCGGGGTGGTTGCCCTGCTCCAGCCGGCGCCGCAGGCCCGAATCGCCGGCCGGCCCAGCCACCACGCCCTCCAGGAAGCGCAGGGCGGCGAGGCGACGGCCCACCCCCTCCGCGCCCGAGAACAAATAGGCGGGGGCCAGCCTGCCCCGCTCCAGGGCCGGGCTCAGCAGGCTGACGGCCCGCTCCTGGCCGATCAGGTCGGCGAACAGGCCGCTCAACGCTCTGCCACCGCCAGCTGGTCGGTCAGCAGGCGGCGGCAGGCCTCCGCCACCGCCTCGGGAGACTGGGCCGCATCGATACGTCGCCAGCCCCGTTCAACAGCCAACTGCGCAAAGCCCCCTGCCACCCGCTGCAGGAAAGCCTCACCGGCGGCCTCGATGCGGTCAGCACTGCGATCGCCGCGGCGGCGGCGGGATTCGGCAAGGGGAAGGTCGAGCCAGAGGGTGACATCAGCCTCCAGGCCTCCGGTGGCGATGGCCTCCAGCTCGGCGATCAGGGACAGGGGCAGGCCGCGGCCATGGCCCTGGTAGGCGGCGGTGGAGCCGCTGAAGCGGTCGCTCAGCACCCAGTGACCTGCTTCAAGGGCAGGCCGGATCAGCGTTTCCACGTGCTGGGCCCGATCGGCCGCGTAGAGCAACAGCTCGGCAACGCTGCACGGAGCTGTGCCCTCGGAAGGATGGAGCAGCAAGCGGCGCAGGGCCAGCCCGAGGGCCGTGCCGCCAGGCTCGCAGCTGGGCAGCAGGCGTGAGCCGGCGGGCATCAGGCCGCTGGCGGGAAGCCAACGCTGCAGCGCTTCAAGCTGGCTTGTCTTGCCGCTGCCATCGATGCCTTCCAGCACCAGAAACCTGCCCCTGCGCCGCTCGCTCACACCGGCCGCTCCTGCTTCGCGTGTACGCCATCTTCCTGGAGCAGCAAGGCATTGAGCACCACCGTGAGCGAACTGATGGCCATCAGCAGGGCCGCCAGCGGCGGCGAAAGCAGCAGGCCAAACCCAGGCAGAAGGGCACCGGCAGCGATCGGCAGCACCAGCAGGTTGTAGCCAAACGCCCAGACCAGATTCTGGCGCACCTTGGCCATGGTGCGGCGAGCCAGACGCAGGGCAACGGGGATGGATTCGAGACGGTCGCCCATGACCACCAGGGCGGCGCTCTCCTGGGCGATCTGGGTGCCGGTACCTACGGCGATGCCCAGGTCGGCCGCCGCCAGGGCCGGGGCATCGTTGATGCCATCACCCACCATCGCCACCGTTCCGTCGGCGCGGCGGGCCACGATCCGTTCCAGCTTCTCGTCTGGCCGCAGCTCCCAGGCCAGCTCCTCCGGCCGCAGCCCCAGGGCCAGCCCCAACGCCTCGACACCGGCGCGCCGGTCTCCGCTGAGCAGCCCCAAGGCCAGCCCCTCACCGCGCAGCTCCGCCAGGGTGGTGGCCGCATCCGGGCGGGGCTGATCGTGCACGGCCACCAACCCCAGCAGCATGTTTCCCTCGGCGACGGCCAGCACGCTGGCTCCGCCGGCCTCCAGCCGCTCCACCCGGCCATCGACAGCCGCATCGGCGTGCACCCCCCGCCGGCGCAGCCAGGCCAGCCGCCCCACCCGCACCATGGCGTCGCTACCTGCCAGGCGCCCCTCCAGACCTTCGCCCACCTCGCCACGGCAGCTCTCCACCGCCGGTAGGGCCAGATTGCGGCGCCCGGCCTCCTGCAGCAGCGCATGGGCGAAGGGATGGCGGCTCTGCTGCTCAAGGGCGGCGCCGCGACGCAGCAGCTCGTCGGCGGATCCGGCCAGGGGATCGAGCTCCGTGACCAGGGGGCGGCCGAGAGTGAGGGTGCCGGTCTTGTCGAACAGCACGGCATCGAGCCGGGCTGCCGTCTCGATCGTGTCGCCGCCGCGGAACAGCACCCCGAGCCGGGCCGCCCGGCCCAGCCCGACGCTTAGGGCGGTGGGGGTGGCCAGGCCGAGGGCGCAGGGGCAGGCCACCACCAGCACGGCGATCGCCAGCTGCAGGGCCAGGGCCAGGGGGGTTTCAGCCGACGCGCCGAGCAGGCCATGGCCATGGAGGGGGTGCCCCGGCTGGCCGGCGTGGGCGGCGCCATCGGCGTGGTGAGATGCCAGCAGCTGGGGCCAGTGCTGGGCGCCCCAGATCCACCAGAACAGGAAGGTGGCCAGGGCCAGCACCAGTACCCCCAGGGCGAAGCCGCCGGACACCCGGTCGGCGAGGCCCTGGATCGGCGCCTTGCGCGCCTGGGCCTGTTCCACCAGCCGCACGATGCGGGCGATGGCGCTGTCAGCGCCGCTGCGGCTCACCTCAAGCACCAGCGGAGACTCCAGATTGAGGCTGCCGGCGGAAAGTGCTTCTCCGGCAACAGCCTGCAGCGGCAGCGGTTCACCGGTGAGCGCCGAGACATCTACCGCTGAGCTGCCTTCCCTGACGACCCCATCGACGGGCAGGCGATCCCCCGGCAGCACGCTGATGCGATCGCCTGGACGCAAACCGCCCACCCGCACCTGGCGCGGCGGATCATCGCCGAGCAGCAGGAGGGCGTGCTCGCTCTGCAGCGCCGCGAGCTGCTCGATCGCCCGGCCGGTACGCCAGCGGGCCCGCTCCTCAAGGAAACGGCCGGTGAGCACGAAGCCAAGCAGCATCACCGGCTCGTGGAAAAAGCAGGGAAAACCGCTGGCCGGCCACAACCAGCCCACCAGGCTGGCCAGGTAGGCGCTGAGCACGCCAAGGGACACCAGCAGGTCCATGCCAGGCAGCCGCGCCCGCACACTGCGGGCGGCCTGCATCAGAATCGGCCGCCCGGGGCCGACCAGGGCGCAGCTCGCCATCAGGGCGTGAAACCAGGTACGGCCGAGCAGATCATCCGGGCCGAGCCAGGGCAGCTGACCGGCATCGGCGAGATGGCCCAGCCCCGAGATCAGCACCAGCAGGATCGCCACCATCAGCTGGCGCCACTGCTGCCACCAGCGGCGTTCGCGCCGACGCTCCCGGGGCCCCGACCAGGGCGCTTCCCCCTGCTCGCGCGGAGAGGAAGAAAAGCCCAGCTGAGCCAGGCTGTCCTGCAGAGCCGGCAGAGCATCGCCGCCGCCGCCGGGGGCAAGCTCCACCCAGGCGGTGCGCGTGAGCAGGTTGACGCTGGCAGCCCGCACCCCCTCCTGCTGGAGGAGGCGCTGCTCCACGGCCCGCACGCAGCCGCCGCACTTCATGCCCTGCACGTCGAGCAGCAACACCTCGCCGGCAGAGGCTGGTAGGAGAGCGCTCGCGGGGCTGGCCTGGGACCGGGGGGATGCGGAGCGGGGCACCGGGGCTGAATTACCGGAACGCCCAGGCTAGGGAGAAGCTGCCGCTGCGAAGGGTCCCCAGCACGACGATGCACCGATCCAGGCGCCGGGCGGCAGGATGGAACCAACCCAGACTCCGTCCGTCAGTGCCCCGCTCCCAGCGCAACGACAACTTCATCGACAAGAGCTTCACGGTGATGGCCGACCTGATCGTGAAACTGCTGCCGATCGACCCCAAGGCCAAGGAGGCGTATGTGTACTACCGCGATGGCCTGTCGGCCCAGAATGACGGCGACTACGCCGAAGCACTGGAAAACTACGAGGAGGCTCTGAAGCTCGAAGAGAATGCCACCGACCGGGCGGAGATCCTCAAGAACATGGCGATCATCTTCATGAGCACCGGCGAAGAGGAGAAATCGCTCGACTTCTACCGCCAGTCGCTCGATCAGAACCCCAACTCACCCTCCTGCCTGAAAAACATGGGCCTGATCTATGAGCGCTGGGGCCGCATCGCCGAAGAGAACGGTGACCAGGACAAGGCCGATCAGTGGTTTGACCTCACAGCCCAGCACTGGAGCAAGGCAGTGCGCCTCTACCCCGGTGGCTACCTCGACATCGAGAACTGGCTGAAAAGCTCCGGCCGCAGCAACGTCGACGTTTACTTCTGAAGGCCGCCGGCACAAGCAAAGCAGCGGCCCGTGGGGACCGCTCACCCCTCCGCCGGATCCACCCCCAACGCCGCCACCAGGGCTTCGGCCACTGAGCCCGCCTCGAGCAGCTGCAGATCGAGTGCGGCAGCCACCTTGGCCAGGCCGCTGCCGCGCGGCACAACGGCACGGCTGAAGCCAAGCCGGGCGGCCTCCTGAAGCCGCAGCTCCAGCTGACTGACCGGTCGCAACTGGCCGCCCAGGCCCAGCTCAGCGATCAGTGCCGTACCCGGCGGCAGGGTGAGATCGCGGAAACTGGCCACCACGGCGGCCGCCACCCCCAGATCCGCCGCCGGCTCCTCCACCTCCAGGCCGCCGGCCACCGCCAGGTAGCAGTCGAAGCGCGACAGGGGCAGGCCCAGGTGCTTCTCGAGCACCGCCAGGATCTGGTGCAGGCGGTTGACGGCAATGCCGGTGGCGCTGCGGCGCGGGCTGGCGTAGCTGGTGGTGCTCACCAGCGCTTGCAATTCCACCACCAGCGGCCGAGTGCCCTCACAGGCCACGATCACGGCGGTGCCGCTGCTGGGTTCGCTGCCGCCCAGGAACAGCTCGCTGGGGTTGCTCACCTCCACCAGGCCACGGCCCCGCATCTCGAAGACGCCCAGCTCATGGGTGGCACCGAAGCGGTTCTTCACCGCCCGCAGCAGCCTGTGGCTGGCAAAGCGGTCGCCCTCGAAGGTGAGCACCGCATCCACCAGGTGCTCGAGCACCTTCGGGCCGGCGAGCATGCCCTCCTTGGTGACGTGGCCCACCAGCAGCAGGGCGGTGTGCTGGCGCTTGGCGATGCGGGCCAGGGCGGCGGCACACTCGCGCACCTGGGCCACGGAACCGGGGGAGCTGCCGAGCTCGCCATCGTGGAGGGCCTGAATGCTGTCGATGATCGCCACTGCCGGCCGCAGAGCCTCCAGCTCCTGCAGCACCAGCTCCAGATCGGTTTCGGCCAGCAGGCGCAGCTCGGCGGCAGCCCTGTCCGCGGGCCCCTCGCCGTCGCCACCCTCCGGATCGGACTCGGCCAGACGGCGCCAGCGCAGCTTCACCTGCTGGGCCGACTCCTCGGCGCTCACATACAGCACCGAAGCGCGATCGGCCATGGCGCGGGCGCTCTGCAGCAGCAGGGTGCTCTTGCCGATGCCGGGATCACCGCCCAGCAGCACCAGCGAGCCCGGCACCAGGCCGCCGCCCAGCACACGATCGAACTCGCCATAGCCGCTGCCGAGGCGCCGCAGCGGCCGCTCACCCACGGCTGCGATCGGCTCGGAGCGCCGCGGTTGCCCGGGATCGTCAGCCCCGACGGGAGCGGCCACCGGACGCAGTCTCCGCCCATCGACAGCGGCCTCCTTCTGCTCCACCAGGGTGTTCCAGCCACCGCAGCCGGCGCAGCGGCCGAAGAACTGGCGGGTGCGGGCGCCGCAGCTCTGGCAGACGTAGGCGCTGGTGGGACGGGGCACGGAAGGGGGAAGCAGGCGGACGGGGAGTGCAGCCGAGCGAGAAAACGGCGCTGTATGAAGAAAGGTGGCGTTCGTTGAACCTCGGGGGACCTGGGCTCCTTCAGTGGGTCGGATGCGTTTGTGTGCGTCCAGCGCCCGATGACGGCCTCCGTCCCAGCTCAGAACAACGGCGCCGGCAACGCCAAGGAAACCATCTTGGTGGTCGATGACGAGGCGAGCATTCGCCGGATCCTCGAGACCAGGCTTTCCATGATTGGCTACCAGGTGGTCACGGCAAGCGACGGCGAGGAGGCCCTGGAGGCCTTCCACAGCAGCCAGCCCGACCTGGTGGTGCTCGACGTGATGATGCCCAAGCTCGACGGCTACGGCGTCTGCCAGGAGCTGCGCAAGGAATCCGACGTGCCGATCGTGATGCTCACCGCCCTCGGCGACGTGGCCGACCGCATCACCGGCCTCGAGCTCGGCGCCGACGACTACGTGGTGAAGCCGTTCAGCCCCAAGGAGCTGGAGGCCCGCATCCGCTGTGTGCTGCGTCGGGTGGAGAAGGAGCATGTGGCCGGCATCCCCAACACCGGCGTGATCCAGGTGGGCGACCTCCGGATCGACACCAACAAGCGCCAGGTGTATCGGGACGAGGAGCGGATCCGGCTCACTGGCATGGAATTCAGCCTGCTGGAACTGCTCGTCAGCCGCTCGGGCGAACCCTTCAGCCGCGGCGAGATCCTCAAGGAGGTGTGGGGCTACACGCCCGAGCGTCACGTCGACACCCGCGTGGTGGATGTCCATATCTCCCGGCTGCGTTCCAAACTGGAGGATGATCCGGCCAACCCCGAGCTGATCCTCACGGCCCGGGGCACCGGTT
>JBIIJS010000103.1:0-9603 GCA_044233605.1 Cyanobium sp.
AGCAGGGGCGGAAGACGGGGGCTCACAGGCGCCACAGGTTGGTCCACTGGCCGATCAGCAGCACCAGCAGCGCCGAGCCGGCGCAGGTGAGCAGCAGACCGCGGGGGCGGAACAGCAGGCCGAGCAGACCCACCAGCTTGAGGTCGATCACCGGGCCGAGCAACAGAAAGGCCAGCAGGGCGCCGGGGGTGACCTGGGCGGCGAAGCTCAGGGCCAGGAACGCATCCACGCTCGAGCACACCGACACCACCAGCGCCAGCACCATCAGCGCCAGGATTGAGAGCGTCGGCGCCCCTCCCACCGCCAGCAACCAGCCGCGCGGCACGAAGGTCTGCACCAGCGCGGCGATGGCGCAGCCGAGCACCAGCAGCAGGGTGAGATCGAGGAATTCGCGGCTGCCGTGGCGCAGCGCCTCCTCCAGGGGCGGCCGCGGCGGGGGCCCCGGCACTGGCGGTGCTTCGCCGAGCAGGCCGGTGCGGCGCTCCAGCAGGCTCAGTTCCGCCAGCGGCTGGCTGAGCCGCCGTTCCGCCAGCAGTTCGCCGCGCAGCAGCTGGGCTTCGGGCAGCAGCCGCAGCAGCAGGGCCAGACCCACCGCCACCGCCACGGCACCGAGGGGCCGCGCCAGCAGCAGCCAGGGCTGGTCGGGGAAGGCGGCCCAGGTGCTCGCCAGCACGATCGGGTTGAGCACCGGTGCGGCGAACAGAAAGCCCAGGGCGGCGCCCAGCGGTGCCCCGCCCACCAGCATCCGCCGCGCCACCGGCACGTTGCCGCATTCGCAGGCCGGCAGGGCGAAGCCCAGCCCGGCGCCGGCCAGCGGCCCCAGTAGCGGGTGCTCCGGCAGGCGCCGCAACCAGCGGCCGCCGGGGCTCAGCCAGCGGGCGGTGGCGGCGATCAGCACACCGATCAGCAGGAAGGGCAGGGCCTCGATCAGCAGGCCCTGGAACAGGGCCCAGGCGGTGGCCAGGCGGGTGGCGAGCATCGGCGCGATCCGCGGGGGGTCAGGGCGCTTCCCAGGGAAGGTCGCCTGGATCGGCACCACCGCCGGCGAACCACTCCGGCACGGCCTCGAAGCAGGCGGCGTTGCGCTCGTTCTCGCGCGCTTCCGCCTTCCAGCAGCAGGCCCGTGCTCCCTCCCGCGTCCGCAGCAGCTCGTTCGCCCAGCTCCAGACGAGCTCGGCGCTGGCCTCCATGCCCACGTTCGTCATCACCCGCAGGTCGAGGGCGCCCTGATCATGCAGGGCCTGCCAGGTGGACAGCAGCGGATCGTCGGCGTTCGCAAGGAACGTGTGATCAAACTGGCCCGCCAGGCGCCGCTCCAGCTCCCGCAGGCTCGAGAAGTCGACCACAAAGCCGTGCGCATCCAGCCTGTGGGCGCGGAACCAGAGGGTGAAGCTGCGGCTGTAGCCGTGCACGAAGCGGCAGTGGCCCGGGTGGCGCCACTGGCGGTGGCAACAGGGATAGCCGCTGAAGGTCTTGCTGCAGGTGTGGGCCGCGGGATCGGACATCGGCTGGGGTGCGGTGGCGGCGCCGCGGTGGGCCTCCACACGCATCATTACCAGCCGGAAGGCCTTGCTGGGTACGGTGACGCCAGCCCCGCCCGGGTTCCGCGCCCCCTCACCATGACCGCCGCGTCCCCGTCCGCCGCCTCCGGTGCCCCGTCTCCGACCGCGCCCGGCCTGCCGGATTCCGCCCTGATCGAGGCGCTGCGCTTCGATCCGGCCGGCCTGATTCCCGCCGTCGCCCAGGACTGGCTCGATGGCGCGGTGCTGATGGTGGCCTGGATGAACCGGGAGGCGATCGAGCGCAGCCTCGCCAGCGGGGATGTGCATTACTGGAGCCGCTCGCGCCGGGAGCTCTGGCACAAGGGGGCCACCAGTGGCCATTTCCAGCGCCTGCGCGGCCTGCGCTACGACTGCGATGCCGATGTGCTGCTGCTCACGGTGGAGCAGGTGGGCGAGGTGGCCTGCCACACCGGTGCCCGCAGCTGCTTCTACGACGACGGCCCGGAGCCCAGCGGCGGTGGAGCCGGCGCGGCGTCGCCACCGGCCGATGTCTGCAGCGAGCTGGCGCGCCTGATTGAGAGCCGCCGGCGCACCCCCGAGCCCGGCAGCTACACCAACCGCCTGCTGGAGGGGGGCGACAACCGCATCCTCAAGAAGATCGGTGAGGAATCGGCCGAATTCGTGATGGCCTGCAAAGACGATCAGGCCGACGAGATCGCGGGCGAGGCCGCTGATCTGATCTTCCATCTGCAGGTGGCCCTGGCCCACCACGGCGTGCCCTGGCGCCGGGTGCTGGAGGTGCTGGCCGCCCGGCGCGGCGCACCGCGCCGTGGCTGATCCGATCGCCACCGCCTGTCGTCTCCGCCTGGCGGATGCGCCGCGCCAGCGCTGGCTCTGGGCCCTGGGCTCCGGCCTGGTGGGCACGGGGATCCCCTGGTTGATGGCGCCGGGCCTGGGGGTGCTCCTCTGGCATGCCCACCAGCGCCGCACCCTCACCCCGGCGCTCTATGGCCTCACTCTGTTGGCTGGTTTCGCCTTTGTGCTGGCCACCACCGGTGGCCTGTTCCTGGCGATACCGATCGCTCCGGCCGGCCTGGCGGTCTTCGCCTTCGGCCATCACCAGGGGCAGGCGAAGGCCGCCCGCAATGGTCGCCGCTGGCTCGACCTGGATCGCTGAGGCTGCCGCAGCGGCGGGCCGCCGGGCCCGGGGCGTAAGATCAAGCTGAGACAGCTGGGATGCAGGCCGCTGAGACGGGTCCCGGCATGCAGGCCTCCGCTCCGATCGAGCCTCGCCATGACCCAACACCTGCCGAAGCGGCCGTCGGCCGCCCCTGCCCCTGCCTTCACTCCGCTGTCCCGTTTCTCGATGCCCCTGCTGCGCTACCGGCAGGCGATGGCTGAATACGGGCCGGATGCCGCTCAGGAGCTGATCGGTGTTGCCCTGCCCCACAACCACCTTCACTTCGCCAGCACCAGCGACTGAACCAGGGCTCCCCCGGATCAGGCCGCCTGCGGCGTCTCCGCCAGCCAGTCGGCCAGGGCCTGGGCGGGCTGGTCCGGCCGGCTGGTCACCTCGATGATGCGGCCGATCGAGGCGGGTGCCGCCAGCGCGTCGAGGCAGACCCGGGCCACCAGGCGCCGCGGGATCGAGTTGCTTTCCTGCTGGTCGGCGTCGCTGTAGACGATGCCCTGGCGATCGAGATCCTGCTCGTTCTCGCTCAGGCCGCCGGGTCGGACCACGGTCCAGTCGAGGCCGCTTCCGGCCAGCCAGCGCTCACCCACTCCCTTCCACACCAGGATCAGCCCGAACAGGTTGAGCGGATGCAGCCAGCGGCCGCTGCAGAGAGAGCTCACCAGCACCACCCGCTTCACGCCCGCCTGGCGGCAGGCCTCGATCTGGGGCCGCATCGCCAGGGCATCCACCTTCATCGGCCCCAGCAGATCCACCGACGGACGCGCTCCGGTGGCGATCACCAGCGCGTCGCAGCCGCGCAAGGCGCCGGCCAGGGCTTCGTGGTCGTTGAGCTCTAGGCGCACCACCTCGGCGCCCTGCAGGCCCTCCGGCAGCTGGGATCCGGGCCGCACCAGCGCGGTCACCTCCAGGCCGCGGGCCAGGGCCTCCTGCACCACGCGCCCGCCGGTTCTGCCGGAGGCTCCTGTCACGGCCACACGGGTCATCGCTGCAGACATCGCTGGGGATGGATCGTAGGAGCGGCGGCATCAGCAGGGTGGCCGCGCCCGCCGATCCGATCCTTTGCCAGAATGAAAACCATTCCCGCTTTCGGGGTTGTCGGCTGTGGAGGCTGTTGTGCGCGTCGCTCATCGGGCTGGTCGTTCCATCCGCGCAGCGCTCGGGCGCCTGCTGCCCCTGGTTCTGCTCACCGCCTGCGGCAGCCCTTCCTCCTCACCCCAGGCAGCAGCGCCGCCGCCTGACTCCGGTTCGTTGCGGGTGCTGACCAGCGTGCTGCCGGTGGGGCTGTTCACCCGCGCCGTGGCCGGCGACTGCGCCCGGGTGGAATCGCTGCTGCCCGCCGGGGCGGATCTCCACG
Organism: Cyanobium sp.; assembly: GCA_044233605.1. GTDB lineage: Bacteria > Cyanobacteriota > Cyanobacteriia > PCC-6307 > Cyanobiaceae > Cyanobium. The sequence continues at coordinate 4,052 of JBIIJS010000103.1, forward strand.
ATCCGCAGGTGAGTCCGCGCCAGCTGGCCCGGCTGCGGGATGCTGATGTGCTGGTGCTCAACGGCCTCGGCCTCGAGGCCTCGCTGGAGCGAGTGCTGGCCGCTGCAGGAAGCTCGCGGCTGCGCCGCATCGAGGCCGCCGCGGCCGTCACGCCCCTGCCCACCGCTGAACATCACCACGGCGGCCATTCCCATGGCGCGGGCTCCGGAGCCGTGAATCCCCATGTGTGGCTCGATCCCCGCCGGGCAGCGGCCCAGGTGCGGGCGATCCGCGATGGCCTGGCGGCGGCCGACCCGGCGCGGGCCGGCTGTTTCCAGGCCAATGCGGCTGCCTATCTGGCTGAGCTCGAGAGGCTCGACGCCGACCTGGCGGGCCAGCTCGCCCCCCACGCCGGCGGCCGCATCGTCTCCCATCACGATCTGGCCCCCTACTTCGCCGACCGCTATCGCCTCCGGGCCGATGCCGTGGTCGATCTGCCCGGCCGCAATCCTTCGGCTGCTGATCTGCAGCGGGTGGTGGGGGTGGTCCAGGCCGCCGGGGTGCGGGCCCTGCTGGTGGAGCCCCAGAACGGGGCCGGCTCCTTCCGCGCCCTGGCCACCGATCTGAAGCTGCCGCTGCTGCCCTTCGATCCGATCGAAACGGCCTCCCCCGCCGACAGCGAGCGGCCGGCGCACTACCTGGAGGCGATGCGTCGCAACGGTGCGTCGGTGCTGGAAAGCTTCACGGCCCGCAACCGGGGGCCTGGGTAGGCTGGCGGGATGGTGGAAACGATTCTCGAAGTCAGTGGGCTCACCGTGCGCCGCGATGGCGTCACCGTGGTCGACGACGTGAGTTTCAGCCTCGCTCCCGAAGCCGACACTGCCCTGGTGGGCCCCAATGGCGCTGGCAAGAGCAGCCTGGTGCAGGCCCTGGTGGGCATTCTTCCCCGCCATGCCGGCTCGGTGCGGTTGCTCGGCGAGCCCCTCGGTCCGCGCGGCCAGCTGCCGGAGCGGCTGCGCAGCCAGATCGCCTACCTGCCCCAGACCCTCGCCCTGCGCGGTCGCTTCCCGCTCACGGTGGCCGAATTCGTGGGTCTCGGCTGGGATCCCCCGGGCCCTGCCCTGCCCTGGCGCGGCGCCCGGGCCCGACGGGCGGCCGTCCGCGAGGCCCTGGCCAAGACCGACAGCCTCGATCTGGCCGGGCGGCTGTGCAGCGACCTCTCCGCCGGCCAGCTCAAGCGCGCCCTGCTCGCCTTCTGCGTGGTGCGCCCGCGCCGGCTGCTGATCCTCGATGAGGCCCAGGCCGGCCTCGATCCGCGGGCCAGCGACCGTTTCCATGCCCTGCTCTACCAGCTGCGCCGCAGCGAGGGCTGGACGATCCTGCAGGTCTCCCACGACCTTGAGATGGTGCGCCGCACCTGCGACGGCGTGCTCTGCCTCAACCGCAGCCTGCGCTGTTCCGGCTCCCCCGACCATGCCCTCAGGCCGGCGGAGCTCGAGCGCCTCTACGGCCGGGCCTACGTGCCCTACCACCATCACCACGCCGATCCAGCCGCCGCCTCCCGCGGCGCGGCGTCGCTGCCGGGATGAGTCAGGAGCTGCCCCTGGCTGAGCTTCTGGCGATGCCCTTTCTGCAGCGGGCCCTGCTGGCCGGGTTGCTCAGCGGCCTGCTCGGTGGCCTGCTGGGTGGTTTCGCCGTGCTGCGTCAGCTTTCCTTCTTCACCGATGCCCTCGGCCACGCAGCCCTGCTCGGCATCGCCCTGGGGGTGCTGCTGGGGTTGAAGGAGCCCACCCTGGTGCTGATCCCCTTCGCTGTCCTGTTCGCCCTCGGGGTGAACCAGCTGGCCCGGCGCAGCCGCCTGCCCGGTGACGCGCTGCTCAACATCATCTATTCCTCCGCCCTCGCCCTGGCGGTGCTGGTGCTCAGCCGGGTCCCAGGCTGGCAGGGGGGGATCGAGCAGCTGCTGTTCGGTGACATCCTCGGCGTCACCAACCTCGACCTGCTGCTGTTGCTGGCTCTGCTGCTGGGTGTGGGCCTCTACCTGCTGCTCACCGGCCGCCGCCAGATCCTGCTCACGGTTGATGAGCCCCTTGCCATCTCCCGGGGTGTTGATGCCGGCTGGCAGCGACTGCTGTTCGTGGTGGTGCTGGCGGTGGTGGTGGCGATCTCGATCAAGGCCGTGGGCGTGCTGCTGATCAGCGCCTTCGTGGTCATCCCCGCCTGCGCCTCGCGGCTGATCAGCGGCAACTTCGGCTCCTATCTGCTGCTGGCGGCGCTGCTCGGTGGCTTCTGCGCCGTGCTCGGCCTGCTGGGCTCCGGGGTGTTGGATCTGCCCTCGGGTCCGAGCGTGGTGGTGGTGCAGCTGCTCGGTTTCCTGCTGGCCCTGGCGTTCGGGCCGCGGCGCGCTCAGTCGTTCGACTGAAGCGGCGCCCCGAAGCGGGTGGGCTGGCGGTAGAGCCAGTTCACGGTGGCCCGGTCGCGCGCCGTCAGCTCCAGCACCGGCCGCGGGCCGGGCACCGCCGCCATCGCGTCGTCGTCGGCATCGCTGTGGCCCCAGAGGCCGAAGGCATGGCCCAGCTCGTGCAGGGCGGTGGCCTGGAGCGCCTCGGGCCGCTGACCGCTGCCCAGCTGCACCGTGACGCCGGGCTCGAGCTGCCAGCGGCCAGCGCGCCGCACCTCCAGAAGCTCCAGGCTGGCGCGGCCATGGCTGGCGCGGCTGCGTCCATCGGCGCCGATGCGAAGCGGCGGACGGCGCCGCTCGATCCGGATCTGGGCGGCCTCCGGGTCGTCGACCCGCGCGAAGGGCACCGCGGCCGCCCAGCTCTCCAGGGCATTCTCCACAGCCTCCAGCCAGAGGCGGTCCCAGCGCTGGCCAGGCCCTTCAGCGGACACCGGCTGCACCCACACGCACCAGTGATCGAGCCGGGGCCAGCCCAGCGGGGTGGTGCTCAGCCGGTGCCGATAGTCACCGCTGCTGGCTGTTCCGGCGGTGGTGTTGGGGGCGGGCTGCAGCAGCGCACTGGTGGATGCGCTGCTGGCCCGGCGGTCTTCGGCGGGCGGGCAGGCGGGTGGAGCGGCGAGGGCCGGGGCCGCCGCTGCGACCAGCAACGCCGCCACGGCCTGGAGCCGGCGCATCAGGCGCTGAGGCCCACTCCGCGGGCCATCAGGGTGGCCAGCAGGGGGATCGTTGCGAAGCCCAGCAGTTCGATGTTGAGGATCCAGCCGAGCCTGGTGGCCAGGGCTTCGCTCACCTGCGGCAGTTCGCCCTTGCGCAGCGGAATCGCCCAGAGGATGTACGTGACCGTGGGGTACAACGACAGCGCCCCGACCGCCAGATAGGTGCCCACCTTCCACCAGAACAGGGGATTTTGGGTATAGAAGGCCGAGCCCTGTCCGAAGTGCACCACCCGCAGGATGCCGCTCACCAGTACGCCGAGGGCAGCGATCCCGTAGACGATGTCGGTGATCACCATCAGGGTGGCCGTCTGCCGATCCGGATTGGGGCGGATCAGGCGCCGCTCCAGCACCAGCGCGCCGAAGCAGAGCATGAAGCTGAGGTAATGCACGTAGGCAACCAGCGCGCTCGGCAGCACCGGGGTGCCGGGGGTGGTGATGGCGGAGACGACGGCGGGAAGCACGGGGATGCCGCCCATGGTGGACGGAGGCACGGGGGAGCGATGACGGTAGCGGCCCGGCGACGATCCCGGCTGGGGCCTCACGGGCGCCGGGCGGTGGGCTTCAATTCCAACGAAATTCAGGAGATACGCGGCAAAAGATCAACAAACGAAACGGAAAGCGAAACCAAAACTGAAACCCTGAAGCCTTTCCGCTGCTTTCGGAAGATCAGGCGTTTTCCCCTAGTTTCAAACCAGTGATTCGATTGTGCATGGCGAGCTCTCTCAGCGCCTTTCTCGGTGAGATCGGCCGCCATCAGCTGCTGACCCCCGAACAGGAGCTCACCCTCGGCCGCAAGGTGCAGGCGATGGTGCTGCTGCAGGAACGCTGCAGTGTGGCCGGCGGCAGCGGAGATGCCTGCGATTACAACGATCTTGAACGCCGCACCCTGCGCACCGGCGAACGGGCCAAGCAGCAGATGATCACCGCCAATCTGCGCCTGGTGGTCAATCTCGCCAAGCGCTACCAGGGCAAGGGGCTGGATCTGCTCGATCTGATCCAGGAAGGCACCATCGGCCTCACCCGTGCCGTGGAGAAGTTCGATCCCACGCGTGGCCATCGCTTCAGCACCTACGCCTACTGGTGGATCCGTCAGGGGCTCAATCGGGCCCTCTCCACCCAGAGCCGCACGATCCGCATTCCCGTCAACGTCAACGAGAAGCTCACCCGCCTGCGGGCGGCCAAGGCCCGCTGGCTGCAGGCCCACGGTCAGGCCCCCACATCGCAGCAGCTGGCCGGCAGCCTCGGTGTGACCCTGCCGGAGGTGGAGGAGCTGCTCGGCTGCGAGCTGCGCAGCATCACCGTGAGCCTGCAGGGAGCGGTGCGTTCCAAAGCCGATCCCTCGGAGCTGGTGGACGTGCTGCCCAGCAACGAGATTCCGCCGATGGAGCGGGCCGAGCAGGCGGAGCGCACCGCTTCGGTGTGGAAGCTCCTGGAACAGGCCAGCCTCACTCCCAAGGAGCGCTCGGTGGTGATGCTCCGCTTCGGCCTCGACGGCAGCAACGAGTGGCGCACCCTGGCCGAGGTGGCGCGTCAGCTGCAGTGCAGCCGTGAGTACTGCCGTCAGGTGGTGCAGCGCGCCCTCCGCAAGCTGCGCAAGACCGGCATCGAGAGCGGTCTGGTCGAGGCCTGAAGCGCCCCTCCCTCACCCGGATGGGGGATCGGTCGTCCCCCCGGTTGCTGCGGTTCTCCCTCCTTGGTGCGGCAGGGGTGTTGTTCACAGAATGGATGCGCGGCGATCCCCTGGGTCGCCGTCCCCCAGGCTCTTACCGGGCCGTCCCTTCATCCGCGAGGAAACCGCCATGTCCGCTGCCCAGACCGCCGCGGGCCCTTCCGCCCCTGATTCCGTGATGGCCGAGGTCATCTCCGAGGGCGTCGTCCATGAGGGCGTCTTCTCCAGGTTGCTGCGCCGCGCCGGCCGCACCATCGCCCGTCCGGCGCTGGAGTGCTATGAGATGGTCATCGACGGAGCCACGCCCCATCAGGCGCGTCTCACCGTGCTGGCCGCCCTCACTTACCTGATGGTGCCGCTGGATCTGATCCCCGACTTCATCCCCGTGGCCGGATTCAGCGACGACCTGGTGGCCCTCACGGCCCTGCTGGGCCTCTGCAGCCGGCACATCACACCAATGATCCGGTTCCGGGCCCAGACCAGACTGGATCAATGGTTCCCCCCGTCCCGCTGACCTCCACGCCGTCAGCACCCTGACGCGATGCCCCCCTCAGGTCCGCCCCTCACCGAGACGCAGCTCGACGACCTTCAGAATTTCCTGAAGGACTGGCTGCGCCATAACGGCCGTACCCAGGCCGATCTGCGGCGGGCCCTGAGGGCCTCTTCGATCCGCATGCCCGTGCTGCTCGAAGTGCTGCAACTCATTCACAGCCAGCAGGGGCTCAGC
>JBIIJS010000104.1:0-9528 GCA_044233605.1 Cyanobium sp.
CAGCTGCGCACCTCCCTGCTGCAGCGCAACGACGAGGGCGCCGCCGCTCTGCGCCTGCGTTTTGCGGCCGCCGGGGTGACGGTGGTGAACCTGCTCTCCTCGCCCGGCTCCGGCAAGACCGCCCTGCTTGAAGCCCTCGCCGGCCAGCTTCCCGCCGATCCGGCGGCACCGTCGCGGCTGGCGGTGATCGTGGGCGATCTGGCCACCGACAACGACGCCCGCCGCCTGCAGGCCGCCGGGCTGCCCGCGGTGCAGGTCACCACCGGCCAGGCCTGTCACCTGGAGGCGGGAATGGTGGCGGAGGGCCTGCACCGCCTCCATCACCAGGGGGCGGATCTGGAGGATCTCGACCTGCTGGTGATCGAGAACGTGGGCAACCTGGTGTGTCCCGGCGCCTACGACCTGGGCGAGAGCCTGCGGGTGGTGCTGCTCTCCACCACCGAAGGCGAAGACAAGCCGCTCAAGTACGCGCCGATCTTTCATGGCGCCGATCTGGTGCTGATCAGCAAGATCGACCTGGCCGAGGTGGTGGGCTTCGATCGCGACGCCGCCCACGCCGCCATCACCCGCGTCGCTCCCCGGGCGACGGTGCTGGAGGTGTCGGCCCGCAGCGGTGAAGGGATCGATCGGTTGAGGGAGCTGTGTGGGATTTCGTTGCGCGGGTCGAGGGTGTAGCTCCGCTGAATCGTTGACTGGGTGTCCTATGCGTCGTCCTCCCGCCCGACTGCGCCTGCTCTGCAGGGGCACGGTGCAGGGTGTGGGCTTCCGGCCGGCGCTGCACCGGCTGGCGGCGGAGCTGGGGCTGGGCGGCACGATCCGCAATGTGGCCGGCGGGGTGGAGCTGCTGCTCGATGGGCCGCGCCCATCGCTGGAGCTGCTGCTGGAGCGCCTGCCCGGCTCCCTGCCTGCCGCAGCACGGCTGGAGCCGCTCCAGCCCCAATGGCTGGCCGTTCCCGCCGGGGCTGCGTCGGTCACTGGGCTCTCGATCGCCGCCGCCACCCCCCGGCCCCTGGGGGCGGGCCTGGTGGCGCCGGCCCTGGGGCCGGATCGGGCCCCCTGCCCCCAGTGTCTGGCGGAGCTGGCCGATCCGGCCGACCGCCGCTTCCGCTATCCGTTCGTGAGCTGCAGCACCTGCGGGCCCCGCTATTCGATCGCCACCGCCGAGCCCTGGGCCCGCGCCCACACCACCCTTGCCGCCTTCCCGCTCTGCCCCTCCTGCCGGGCCGAATTCGACGACCCCGCCGATCGTCGCTTCCACGCCGAAACGATCGGCTGCCCTGCCTGTGGGCCGCGCCTGCGGCTGCTCGATCAGGATGGGGGGCCCGGGGGCGACGGCGAGGCGGCGCTGGCGGCGGCGTTGGCCCTGCTGCGGGCCGGTGGCATCCTGGCGTTGCAGGGGGTGGGCGGTTTCCAGCTGCTGGTGAACGCCGCTGATGCCGACGCCGTCGCCCGCCTGCGCACCCGCAAGCGAAGGCCCCACAAACCCTTCGCCCTGCTGGTCGATGGGCCTGGTCGCCTGGCGGATCTGGTGCGTGCGACGCCGGCGGAGCAAGCGGCCCTGGCGGATCCGGCCGCCCCGATCGTGCTGCTGTCGTGCCGCGACGACCTGCACAGCGCGGTGCTGCCCGGGGTGGCACCCGCCGCGCCGGCCCTGGCGGTGATGCTGCCCGCCTCGCCGCTGCACTGGCTGCTGGCCCACGACGTTGCCGGCCCGCTGGTGGCCACCAGCGGCAACCGGGGCGGCGAGCCGCTCTGCATCGATCCGGCCGAGGCGCTGGAGCGTCTGGCCGGCATCGCCGATGGCTTTCTGCTGCACAACCGGCCGATCGCCCGGCCGCTCGACGACTCGGTGCTGCAGCTGATCGACGGGCGGCCGGCGCTGTTGCGGCGGGCGCGGGGCTACGCGCCGGAGCCGCTGACCCTCGCTGAGGCGGGCCCCACCGTGCTGGCCCTGGGGGGTGATCTCAAGAGTGCTCCGGCCCTGGCGCTCGGCGATCGGCTCTGGCTGGCGCCGCACCTGGGCGATCTGGCCGATCCCCGCTGCCAGGAGCGTTGGCGGAGTGGCGTGGCCGAGGTGCTGGAGCGCCATGGGAATGGCCTGGCAGCGGTGGCGGTCGATCGCCATCCCGGCTACCTCAGCCATCAGGGCGCGGCCGACCTGCTGGCAGCAGCGGAACGTTCCGGCAAGGTGCACCTGCGGCCGGTGGGGCATCATCGCGCCCATGGCCTGGCGGTGGCGGCGGAGCACGGCCTGGCCTTGCCCCTGGCGGTGCTGGCCCTTGACGGGCTCGGCTACGGCGATGGCCCAGCGCCCCTGTGGGGCTGCGAACTGTTGCGGCTGGAGCGCCCGGGCGCCGGCGAGGGCGTGAGGCGCCTGGCCTCGCTGCGCCCCTTCCCCCTGCCCGGCGGCGAGCGGGCGATGCGTGAACCCCGGCGCAGCGCCCTGGGCCTGCTCGTGGAGGCGGATCTGCTCAGCCACCCCGGCGCCGCCGCGGTGCGCGATGCCTTCGCGCCGGCTGAACGGCAGCTGCTGGAGCAGGCGATCGCGAGCGGTTGCAACGCGCCTCGCACCTCCAGCGCCGGCCGGCTGTTCGATGCGGTGGCGGCGCTGCTCGCTCTGGTGAACGTCAGTCATGGTGTGGCGAGCCACGAGGCCCAGGCGGGCCTGGCGTTGCAGGCCGCCGCCCTGAGGGCCGAGGTGGCGTTTCCCGCCCCAATGCCGGGGGCCTATCCGCTGCCGCTGCTGGCCGCAGGGGCATCAGAAGCCGGGGAGGGTGAAACGCTGGCCCTGCTCAGCTGGCTCCCCCTGCTGCAGGCCCTGCTCGACGACATTGGTGCCGGCCAACCGCCGGAGCTCTGCGCTGCCCGCTTCCACAACGGTCTGGCGGCGGGACTGGCGGCGGCGGTGGCGGCGCTGCTCCCGGCTGCCACCGTCGTGGCGCTGGCGGGTGGCTGCTTCCAGAACCGGCTCCTGCTGGAGGGGCTGATCGGCGCCCTGCGCGAGCGCGGCCTGCGGCCCTGTTGGTCGGAGCGGCTGCCCCTCAACGATGGCGGCCTGGCGGCCGGGCAGGTGCTGGCCGTGCGGCAGACCGTTACTGCTCAGCCAGGATCTGCCGCAACCCCGGAGCGATTCTGACCCGCTGCATGGCGCCCATGGCAGACAGGAGATAAATGTTAACATCTAAGCCGCATTGATGACACCTCGTTTTTACTTGCAATCCTCCGATTGCTGATTTACCGATCTGGCGATGATGAGCCATCTTGGACAGGATGTGCTGAATGATTGTCTTTCGGGCAGCTCCCCCCAGGCTGCTTCTATTCACCCTCAGCAGAGGATCAAAGGGCCTCCTGAGCTTCACCACTCCGAGGGGATCCATCCATTCTTTGACTTTCCTTGCTCAAGCCTGTAGTCTGATCATCGCAAATCCCATCAAATGACTGATTCTCGCAAGCCAAGCGTCGATTGGGACCATGATGTTTATTCGAAAGGCAAGCAGCTGAATAATTGGCCTTTCACCGACATAATTCCCGATATACTTAGTGTAACCAGCGGGAAAGATCGTGAAACCCTTCGCTTCTTGGAGATAGGTTGTGGAGCTGGCAATAATCTTTGGTTTGCGGCTGAGGCGGGTTTTTCGGTAGCTGGTATTGACATCTCGCCAACGGCTATCAACCATTCAAGGGAGCGCCTCTCTCTCCTGGGTCATGAATCATGTGATTTAAAGGTCGGTCACATAGCTCATTTGCCATGGCCTGATGAATATTTTGATATTGTCTTGGATAGGGGTACCCTTACGATGACCTCCTATGCCGACATTCGCGCATGTGTTTCTGAAGTCTTGAGGGTGCTCCGTCCTGGTGGCTGCATGCTCGGATATTCGTTATTTGGACATAATTCTTCTGATCGTCAATATGGAACAAGATTGTCTGAAAATACCTACGATCACTTCACGTCGGGGTACTTCACCAAAGGTGGCCTAACCAGTTTTTTTGATGAAAACGACTTGCGTGATATGTTCGGCAATTTTAGTGACATTAACATTACACACCACACCAGTACTAATTTAGCGTCCAATCACGTGCGTGAAACCTATTCGATCATTTGTCATAAATAATCCTGATCACGCTGTACAACGCTGCCCTTCATCACGGTTCTCTCGCACTGCAGGCCTGTGGCCACGGTCAGCGCCGCGCAGGCCCGCTGCTCCCCCTGTGCTCGCTCGCTGACTTCCGCCCAGGATCCCCAAGCCTGGCTAGACCAGAAAGGGAGAGGCCCCCAGCTGCAGCCCCGGAGCCCGTCATGTGTCTGGCTATTCCAGGACGGATCCTCGCGATCGGCTCCGAAGCCGACGCAGCTGGTGCGCCCCCAGCACGTGCCGACGATCCCCTCTGGCGCACGGCCGTGGTGGATTTCGGCGGCGTGCGCCAGCAGGTGTCGCTCGCCTGCCTGCCCGAGGCCCGGGTGGGTGATCGGGTGCTGGTGCATGTGGGTCTTGCCCTGAGCCTTGTGAACGACGAGCCATGATCACCATCGACGGCAACGAGGCCGTGGCCCGGGTGGCCTACCGCCTCAACGAGGTGATCGCCCTCTACCCGATCACCCCCGCCACGCCGATGGGCGAGTGGGCTGACGCCTGGAGCGCCGAGCGGCGTCCCAACCTCTGGGGCAGCGTGCCCACCGTGGTGGAGCTGCAGAGCGAGGGCGGCGCCGCCGGCGCCGTGCATGGCGCCCTGCAGGCCGGCTGCCTCACCACCACCTTCACGGCCTCGCAGGGGCTGCTGCTGATGATCCCCAACCTCTACAAGTGGGCGGGGGAGCTGACGCCGGTGGTGCTGCACATCGCCGCCCGTTCCCTGGCGGCCCAGGGGTTGTCGATCTTCGGCGACCAGAGCGATGTGATGGCGGCCCGCGGCACCGGCTGCGCCATCCTCTGCTCCGCCTCGGTGCAGGAGGCCGGCGACTTCGCCGCCATCGCCACGCGGGCCTCGCTGCACGGCCGCCTGCCGTTCCTGCACATGTTCGACGGCTTTCGCACCAGCCACGAGATCCAGAAGGTGGCGGAGATCCCCAACGATGTGCTGCACGAGCTGGTGCCGGCTGAACGCATCGCCGACCATCGCCGCCGCGCCCTCAGCCCCGACCGGCCCGTGCTGCGCGGTACCGCCCAGAACCCCGACGTCTACTTTCAGGCGCGCGAAGCGGTGAACCCCTTCTATGCCGCCCTGCCCGCCCATCTGGAGGAGGCGATGCAGCGCTTTGCGGCGCTCACCGGCCGCCGTTACGGCCTGGTGGAGTACGAGGGCGCTGCCGATGCCGAACGGGTGCTGCTGGCGATGGGCTCCGCCTGCGAAACGATCGAGGAGACGGTGGAGGCCCTGATCGCCTCCGGCGAACGGGTTGGACTGCTGAAGCTGCGCCTGTTCCGCCCCTTCCCGGTGGCGGCCCTGGTGGCCGCCCTGCCACCTTCCGTGCGCACGATCGGCGTGCTTGATCGCTGCAAGGAGCCCGGTGCCATCGGGGAGCCCCTCTACCTCGATGTGCTGGCCGCCCTGGCCGAGGCCTGGGATGAGCGCCATCCCGGCCGGCCCCTGCCGCGGCTGCTCGGCGGTCGCTACGGCCTCTCCTCCAAGGAGTTCACCCCGGCGATGGTGAAGGCGGTGTTCGACAACCTGGCCTTGGCGGCGCCGCGCAACCATTTCACGGTGGGCATCGACGATGACGTCAGCCACACCTCCCTGCCGCTGGATCCGGGCTTCGTGCTCGAGGGATCCCAGCCAGGCGAGGTGCGGGCGGTGTTCTACGGGCTCGGCTCCGACGGCACCGTGGGCGCCAACAAGAGCACGATCAAGATCATCGGCGAGAACACCGATCTGCACGCCCAGGCCTATTTCGTCTACGACTCGAAGAAGTCGGGTTCGGTCACGGTTTCGCATCTGCGCTTCGGACCCCGGCCGATCCGCGCCCCCTACCTGATTCAGCGCCCCACCCTGGTGGCCTGCCATCAGTGGGAGTTCATCGATCGCTTCGATCTGCTCGACGGTCTGGTGGAGGGGGGCACCCTGCTGCTCAACAGCCCGTGGGAGCCGGCCGAAACCTGGCGGCGGCTGCCGGATGCGCTGCGCCGCGGCATCCGCGAGCGCAACATCTCCGTGTGGCAGATCCCGGCCCATCGCGTCGCCCAGGCCGCCGGCATGGGCAGCCACATCAACACCGTGATGCAGGTGGGCTTCTTCGCCGTCAGCGGCGTGCTGCCGCGCGATGAGGCGATCGAGAGGATCCGTTCCTCGATCACCACCACCTACGGCCGCAAGGGCGAGGCGGTGGTGCAGCGCAACCTGCAGGCGGTGGATGCCAGCCTCGACCACCTTCAGCCGATCGAGTGGGGCAGCCTTGAGGATGCCGCCGCGGTCGGCGTGGCCGGCGTGGAGGCGGCGGCCCGGGCGGATCGCTTTGCCACCGCGCCTTCTTTCGTGCGGGATGTGATCGCGCCGATGCTCGATCTGCGCGGCGACGCGCTGCCGGTCAGCGCCCTGCCCTGCGACGGCACCTGGCCCACCGGCACCGCCCGCTGGGAGAAGCGCAACATCGCCGCCGCCGTGCCCGTGTGGGAGAGCGATCTGTGCGTGCAGTGCGGCAAGTGCGTGCTGGTGTGCCCCCACGCGGTGATCCGCGCCAAGGTGGCCGACCCGGCGGCGCTGGAGAACGCCCCCGAGGGCTTCCGCCAGGCGCCGGCCCGCGATCCGGCCTTCGCCGGTCAGGCCTTCACCATCCAGGTGGCGCTGGAAGACTGCACCGGCTGCAACCTCTGCGTGGAGGTCTGCCCGGCCCGCGATCGCAGCGAGCCGAAACGCAAGGCGCTCAACATGGCCCCCCAGCCGCCGCTGCGCGAGCAGGGCCGGCGCCACTGGGAGCACTTCCTGCAGCTCCCCGAGGTGCCGCGCCACGGTCTCAACCTGCACCGCATCGGTCAGCAGCAGCTGCAGCAGCCCCTGTTCGAGTTTTCCGGCGCCTGCGCCGGCTGCGGCGAAACGCCCTACCTCAAGCTGGCCAGCCAGCTGTTCGGCGATCGCATGCTGGTGGCCAATGCCACGGGCTGCAGCTCGATCTACGGCGGCAACCTGCCCACCACCCCCTGGAGCGTCAACGCCGAGGGGCGCGGGCCGGCCTGGAGCAACTCCCTCTTCGAAGACAACGCCGAGTTCGGCTTCGGCATGCGCGTCGCCCTCGACCAGCAGCGTGCGATGGCCCTGGAGCTGCTGGCGGCCGACGAGCTGGCCGCCCTGCTGCCCCGGGAGCTGGTGGCGGCGATCGTTGCCGCCGATCAGCGTGATGAGGCGGGGATTGTGGAGCAACGCGAGCGGGTGGAGCAGCTCAAGCGGTTCCTGGCCGCCTCTGCGGCGGCGGCCGATCCGGCCTCGGCGGCGGCCCGGCTTCTGGAGATCACCGGAAGCCTGGTCAGGAAGAGCGTCTGGCTGGTGGGCGGCGACGGCTGGGCCTACGACATCGGCTTCGGCGGCCTCGACCACGTGCTGGCGGCCGGCCGCGACGTGAATGTGCTGGTGCTCGACACCGAGGTGTACTCCAACACCGGCGGCCAGATGTCGAAGGCCACGCCGCTGGGGGCGGTGAGCAAGTTCGCGGCCGGCGGCAAGCCTTCCGGCAAGAAAGATCTCGGCCTGATGGCGATGACCTACGGCCACGTCTACGTGGCCAGCGTGGCGATGGGCGCCCGCGATGAGCACACGATCCGTGCCTTTCTGGAAGCCGAGAGCTACCCGGGTCCCTCGCTGATCCTGGCCTATTCCCACTGCATCGCCCACGGCATCGACATGGCCAAGGGCATGGAGCACCAGAAGGCGGCGGTGGAGAGCGGCCGCTGGCTGCTCTACCGCCACGACCCCCGCCGGCTCGAGCGGGGCGAGAACCCCCTGCAGCTCGACGGCCATGGCCCGCGCCGCTCCCTGGCCGAAGCCATGGCCCTGGAAAACCGCTTCCGCATGCTTTCCTTCAGCCAGCCGGAGCGGGCCCGTGAGCTGGCCCGCCAGGCCGAGGCCGAGCGCGACCGGCGCTGGGCCCTCTACCGCGCCCTGGCCGACCAGCCCTGCAAGCTGGAGGTGCCATGACCCTGCTGCGCCTGAACACCCTTGAGGGTTGTGGCCTGGCGATCGGCGCCTATCCGCGCTTCCGCTACGACGCCAGCTCCGGCGGTGGCCTCGGCGTGTTGGAGCCCTCCGATGGCAGCGGCCGGCACGCGCTGCGCTTCGATGCCGGAGCGCTGCGCATTCCGCCGCTCGATGGCCGCCGCGCCAGGCTGCTGGGCCTTCCCCTGCCGCCGGGGCCGGTGATCGCCATTGAGCCCGAGGAGCTGGCCGGAACGCTGGATCCGCAGCGCGGTGATCTGCGTCTGCGGCTGCGGGCCCGCTTCCGCTTCCGCCTCTTCTCGCTCTACCGGGCCCCCGACCTGCTCGTCGATACCGAACTGGTCACCGCCGCGGTACAGGGCCGGCGCCACTGCGCCGAGGGCCGCCCCCTTGACGCCGACGGGAACGGGGTGCTGGTGGGGGTGGCGTCGATCCAGCCCAGCGGTGACACCTGGTTCGACCGCTTCCTCGGCCTGCCCGACGAGGCCCTGGCGGTGCTGCGTTGTCGCCTGGTGCCCGCCCATGCCGACGCCCTGGCCACCCTTCCATCGCTTCCCGTGCCATGACCGGCCCCGATCTCTCCACCTCCTGGCTGGGGCTGCCGCTGCGCAGCCCGCTGCTGGTGGGTGCCTGCGCTGCCCTCAGCGAAGACCTCGACGATCTGCTGCGCCTTGAAGAGGCCGGCGCTGCCGGCGTGGTGCTGCATTCGCTGTTCGAGGAGCAGATCGAGCGCGACCAGCTCGAGCTCTGGCGGGTGTCGATCCAGGGCAGCAACAGCTATGCCGAATCACTCGACTACTTCCCGGAGCCGTCGCTGTTCCATGTCGGTCACGACCTCTACCTGCGCCACATCGAGCAGTCGCGCGCCCGCCTCACCATCCCGCTGATCGCCAGCCTCAACGGCGTGCGCCCAGGCGACTGGGTGAAGGTGGCCCGGCGCCTGCAGGACGCCGGGGCCGATGCGATCGAGCTCAACATCTACGCGGTGCCCACCGATCCGGATCTCAGCAGCGCCGCCATCGAGGGCCAGGTGGAGGAGATTGTGCGCGAGGTGCGCGCTGAGATCACCCTGCCCCTGGCCGTGAAACTCGGCCCGTATTACACCAACCTGGCCTCTCTTGCGAAGCGGCTGGCGGCCGCCGGTGCTGATGGCCTGGTGCTGTTCAACCGCTTCTACCAGCCCGACATCGACATCGAGGAGCTGGTGCTGCGTTCCAACCTGCTGCTCTCCACCCCCCATGACCTGCGCCTGCCGCTGCGCTGGATCGCCCTGCTGCACGGCCGTCAGGGGCTGCAGCTGGCCGCCAGCAGCGGCGTGCACCGCGGCACCGACGTGGTGCGGTTGCTGATGGCCGGCGCCGCCTGCGTGCAGGTGGTGGGGGCGCT
>JBIIJS010000105.1:0-9520 GCA_044233605.1 Cyanobium sp.
CTGTCTTCTAAGATTTGATTATCGGTTCTTCCTTGGCAGTGGGATGCCAAGATCGATTGCGATGAGCTCAAAGCCCTTCTCATTCTTGAAGGGCTCAATTTCGTCCTGAAGCCGTTTGAGCTTGACTTTCTGCCAGGTCGAGCTTGCGTCGTGATGCTCTCTGATGAATACCTGGGAGAGCGTGTAAAACTCTGGCTGTTCGGCACCAGTGCTGCCGTCATTCTTGCCGTAGAAGTTTCCGATATTCAGGAAGGCGACGATCAAGTAGTCGAAGGCGTCCAGGCTTTTCTCTTTGACGGGGAATCCCCG
This sequence comes from Cyanobium sp., assembly GCA_044233605.1. Lineage (GTDB taxonomy): Bacteria > Cyanobacteriota > Cyanobacteriia > PCC-6307 > Cyanobiaceae > Cyanobium. The sequence continues at coordinate 310 of JBIIJS010000105.1, forward strand.
GTCGCAGTCAGTTGCATAGCGACTCTTCACCTGCACGCGGACCTGTGCCTTCTCATTCGGCCCGGGCTGATGCCGCGGGTCCGGATGGAGGCAGATCAGGTCATACCCTTCATTTCCCGGTGGGGCCTTGTAGGTGAGGATGTTGCGCCGCATCAGGTGCCCCATCACCAAAAACTCAGAGCCTGCGGTGACCACAGGCAACCTAAGCCAATCCCTGCTGGCTTCCGCCATCTCTCCTCCGCCTACCTTCTCAGGATGCAATGCAGGGCTTCTGACGTCAGCTTTGCATGGGTTCCGCGGAATAACCCACACGCGCAATCAGGGGTCCTTCGTCCGTCGGCTCTCAGGGCGGAACCATGCCAGGGCAGGATCAGAGACTGCCCAAGCAATGCGATGGACCAGTGCCTGCATGAAGCTGCCGCCGCTGCCCGCACCATCGCCCTGCAGATGCTCGAGGAGCGCGGCCGGGGGGCCGTACTCGTGGGCGTTGCCCGCGTGGATGAAGCCCTGGAGCGGCTGCTGCAGGCGGTGATGGCCCCTGACACCGAGCGAGACGATCGCCTGTTCCGCCCCGATGCGCCGCTCGGATCCCTCGGCGCCAAGGTGGCCCTGGCCCGAAGACTGGGACTGATCGATGAAGCGGTGGAGCGATCACTGCAAACGCTCCGGCGGGTCCGTAACGCCTTCGCGCACTCCACGGCTTCGGCATCGCTGGCCGATTCCGCCCATGCCGGTCGGCTGGCCCAGGCTTACGAGGCCGCGTGCGCCAATCCGCTCTGGGCTCCTCTAGCCACCGTGCTCGATCGCCAACCGACCAACGACGGCAACCACCTAGATCCGGCCCTACGCGACTACATCCTGCTGATCACGGTCCTGGTGGCCTTCCTGGAAGCGACGGCGCAGCAGCTACGGCCGTTTCAGCCCCCGGTGGTGATGGGTTTCTCTGGACTGTCTTCGGGAGATGGCTGAAGACCTAGCCAACGTGGCCTCCAATGGAAGACCGGTGTTCCTGATCTCTTCGCCTCGGAGATCTAGTGCAGTCAGCTACGAAGTGATTTCAATCACTGATCCATGCACACTCATTGCTGCGGGGTCAATCCAGGATCACGATGAGAGCAACAATCACCACCAGAATCAGAGCGCCGACTGCAAGGAACTTGCCAGAGGCAATCTTAATCCGTTCCCCTCCGGAAGATTCATGTTTGAGTTCCTCGAGCCTCTGGATCAGCTCTATCTTCAGCACATCGGTCAAGGATGAATACTCGTCTTCACTAAATGATTTTTCTATCGCTACTCGATCCAGCCTGCGAATCTGGCGAATTGCGCTGAGCTCATTCATCCCAGCAAGAATGCCGCACATCGTTCGTCTCGTAATCGGCAGGTCAACTTCCGGATTGGCGGAGGAAGCCCCGCCTCTGGAGCGCTCAACTGAGCGACTGCCAAGGCTTGTCGGCCCCTGAAGCAGATCGGGCTGGTGAATTCCCGATGAATACCATCGCCAATTGCGCACATACAGGCCTCGATTTATCCTGCCCTCATAATGCAGAAAGCGATTCAACTCTCGTCGGTCAATGCCCAATCGCCTGGCGATTTCTCTGCTTTTTAGGCCGGGCATCGCCTCGACCAAATGGCAGATCCGAATTCTGGTGGCCTCGGTGAGGCTGGGGAGATAATTACGGCTCATCTGGATCAAGGCTTGTCGTTCCAGCAAGCCATTTGTCCATCTTACCCGTTTCTTGCTGCCTGGTTGCCCGGCAGCGCTTCATCGCGGTGGCGAGTGTGAGCATCGATGCCGTCGTGAGGTTGCGAGGGTTTAACCCTCCCTAGAGATCCTGGCGTCATTTAGCACTGAATCATCTTTGCACAGGAAGCCCTTCTTTTTCCTGTTGGCGAATAGCTTCTTTTTTGTGGGGTGATCAGCCCGGCCCTCCACTCAATTGAGCCACTCCGCCAGCTTGGTGTATCGCCTGTGGCCCAGGTGGTTCTTCACGGCCATGGCCAGGGCCTTCTTCTGGCCCACCAGCACCACCAGCTGCTTGCCGCGGGTGAGGCCTGTGTACACCAGGTTGCGCTGCAGCATCGCGTAGTGCTGGGTGAGCAGCGGGATCACCACCGCCGGGTATTCGCTGCCCTGGCTCTTGTGGATCGTGCAGGCGTAGGCCGGCACCAGGGTGTCGAGCTCTCCCCAGCCGTAGACCACCGCCCGCACGCCCGCGGCGCCGTTTTCGCTGGTGGGGAACAGCACGCTCAGTTCGCTGTTGCCTTCGTCGATCGCGTCGATGGTGCCCACATCGCCGTTGAACACCTCCTTCTCGTAGTCGTTGGCGATCTGCATCACCTTGTCGCCCGGCGCGAACCGCCAGCCGAACCGCTCCACGTGCTCGGTGGGATCGGGATTGAGCAGCTTCTGCAGTTCCACGTTCAGCGAGCGCGAGCCGCAACCGCCGCGGGCCATCGGGCAAAGCACCTGCACGTCGCCCACCGGATCGAGGCCGAAGCGCGCCGGAATCCGCTCGCCCACCACCTTGAGGATCAGGGCCACCGCCTGCTCGGGCGTGTCGGCCGGCAGGAAGTAGAAGTCGCTGCCCGCGCCCTCGGGTGGGGAACGCAGGTCGGGGAGGGTGCCGGCGTTGATGGCGTGGGCGGTGGTGATGATTCGGCTGCTGGCCGCCTGGCGGAACACCTCGCTGAGCCGCGTCACCGCCAGCGCACCGCTGGCGATCCCATCGGCCAGCACCTGCCCCGGCCCCACCGAGGGCAGCTGATCCACATCCCCCACCAGCAGCAGCGCCGCCTCCGGCGGAATCGCCGCCAGCAGCGAGGCCATCAGCGGCACATCCACCATCGAGGTCTCATCCACCACCAGCAGGTCGCACTCCAGCGGCAGCTCGCCGTTGCGGCGGAAGCCGTAGCTGGCCGGGTCGAACTCCAGCAACCGGTGGATGGTTTTCGCCTCCAGGCCGGTGGCCTCAGCCATGCGCTTGGCCGCCCGACCGGTGGGGGCGCAGAGCTGGATGCGCAGCCGCTTGGCCGCCAGGATCTGCAGGATCGCGTTGATCAGGGTGGTCTTACCCACCCCCGGCCCGCCGGTGATCACCAGCACCTTGCTGGCCAGGGCCTGCTCCACCGCTTCCCGCTGGCTGGCGGCCAGCTGCAGGCCCAGGCGCTGCTCCACCCAGCCGATCGCCTTGGTGGCGTCGATGGCGCCCCAGGGCGGAGCCCCCTGGGCCAGCTCCCGCAGCGCTGCTGCGATGCGCCGCTCATCGCGGTGCAGGTGGGCCAGGAATATCGCCGGCTCCCCTGCCAGGGTGTCGGCTACCACGGAGCCTTCGGCCAGCTCCAGGTCGAGGGCGCTCTGGATCTGGGCCGGCTCCAGGGGCACGCGACTGGTGGAGCCGACGTCGGCACCCGGCTCCGCGGCGGGCCGTTCCACCGCCAGCAGCTCGCCGGCCAGCTTGAGCAGCTCGGCGGTGGGCAGACCGCAGTGGCCCTCGCCGCTGGCCTCCAGCAGGGCGTAGTTGATGCCGGCGCGCAGGCGGATCGTGGCGGTGGGCTCAATCCCCAGCCGCGCGGCGATGGCATCGGCGGTGCGGAAGCCGATGCCGCGGATGTCGCGGGCCAGGCGGTAAGGGTTCTCCGCCATCACCTGCACGGCGTCATTGCCGTACGTCTTGAAGATCCGCACCGCCCGGGCGGTGCCCACGCCATGGCTGTGCAGGAACACCATGATCTCGCGCACCACCTTCTGATCGGCCCAGGCCTGGGCGATGCGGCCGGCGCGCACCTTGCCGATGCCCGGCACCTCGCGCAGGCGCTCGGGCGCCTGCTCGATCACCACGAACACCTCCGCCCCGAAGGCCTGCACCAACTTGCAGGCGTAGATCGGGCCGATGCCGCGGATCATCCCGGAGCCCAGGTACTTCTCGATCCCCTCGGCGGTGGTGGGCGGTGAGGAACGCAGGAAGGCCGCCTTGAACTGCTGGCCGTGCTCCCGGTCGTTCACCCAGGTGCCGCTCACGGTGATCCATTCGCCGGCGCTGATCTCGGCGGCGTGGCCCACCACCGTCACCAGCTCGCGGTGGCCGCGGGCCTTGATGCGCAGCACGCAGAAGCCGTTGCTGGCGTTGTGGAAGGTGACCCGCTCGATCGAGCCCGCCAGCACCTCGGTGGGCTGCCCGTCGCTGGGCTGCGGCCTGCGCTCAGCCGGGCTGGCCATCGGCCTGGTTCTCTGCGGAGCTCGCCTCCTCGATGCGGTATCGGCTCATCGCGGCTGAGGGGCGCTGCGGGGCCAGTGTGTCAGCCCTGGGCCGGCGAACCCCCGCTCGGTCAGTTCGCCCCATCCTGGGCGGTCGTCTGGGGGAATGGACAGGCTGCGGATAGCAAAGTGAGGGCTGAGTCAGGCGAAAAGAAAACCAACGGCCGATTGATCGCCATCCTCAGCAGGGGAGCATCAAAAAGACTGCGGTGGTTGCAGACAATCTGATGTTGGCCTTGCCGTCAGGCGGTTTGGAGCTGGGAGGATCTGCGCCGCCGGCTCAGCGGCTCGAACCACTCGCGCAGCACCTGCTGTTTCCGTTGGCAGTGCGGTGCGATTCGACACCCCAGTTGGATCTGCCCCTGATCGAGCAGGCGTCCCAGCCGCTGCATCGCCGCCTGCTCGGCCCTGGGGAGGTGATCTTGCTGGCTCAGCAGCCATTCGATCTCAGCCTGGGTGATCACACCGGAGCTGAGGCTCTCGAGGAACAGCTCGCCAGCAGTCATCGGTTTGTAACGGACTCGTTACATTCTGGCGATTCGACGGGGTCTCCGCGAGGTTTCCGCCACCGATGTGCTGCTCGGATGGTCTGCTGTGACTGGGCTGCCCCGCCCTTGCCGGTGCTTCACGTTCCTTAACGAAGCTTGCCATGATTTTGGAACGCGCTCTTCCCTCCATGTCCACGCCCACCCTGCTCGAGTTGTTCGCGGGCTTCGCGGCCGCCTGCTTCGCCCTCTGGTTCGTCGCCATGGGCACCCCCTCCACCAGGTCTGCACCTCTGGCCGCGCTCACGGCGGTGGCTCCGGCGGTGCAGGCCTATCTGCAGCGCCCCGGACGCCTGGCGTCCTTCGGTCTGCTGCTGCTGCGGCTGACCATCGGCGCTCTGATGATTCACCACGGTCAGGAGAAGCTCGCCGATCCCCAGCAGTTCGCCAACACCTATGTGGCCTCGCTGCATCTGCCCTTCCCGCTGTTCTTCGCCTACGCCGCCGGTTTCTCGGAGCTGATCGGCAGCTGGCTGGTCATCCTGGGCCTGTTGACTCCCCTTGGCGCCCTCGCCCTGAGCGGCACGATGGCGGTGGCGGCCTATCAGCACATCTCCACCGCCGGCTTCAACATCTATGTGCTGGAGCTGGTGCTGCTCTATCTGGGCGGCAGCCTCGCCCTGCTGTTCAACGGCCCCGGCCGCTTCTCCTTTGATGCCGGCATCGTTCCAGCGTTGCTCGATGACCTCAGCGAATCCGCTACCTCTGATGCCGGTGTCTCTTCAGAGGAAGCCGGCGAACTGCGCGCCATCCCCATCAGCGTGGACTCAGGGTCCCGGGGTTGAGCCCATCAGGGTGAAGGGGGGGGGGAACCTTGCTGGAATCGATCCTCCCTCCAAGGCCAATGCCTTGAATCCACAGCTGTCGCCATGACCCCACCGCTGGATCTTTATGGTGGAGGATTGTCTGACCCTATTTGCTGCCTCATCGACGGAGTTCTGAGGAGTCAGGAATCTTTTGATGAACCACACGTCCAGACTTGACGGAGCAAGCCTGGCCGCGAGAAACAAAGGTCATTCTTGATAGAAAAAGCCGCCACCAGGGATCGCCTGATGGACCACCGAGCAGCGGGTGGCAACCCGCCACAGCGCCTGATGGATGGGGGTGGAGTCGTAACGCACAAGATGCGGGAACTGTTGCCTCAGCAAGGCAGCGCCACGCCAGGCGTTGTAGTGGGGGATGCGAGGGTTGATGTGGTGGCACACATGGGTGGCCCCAATGCCGTGGTGGAGAAAATTGAGCACCGGGCCGTAGGGACGATCCACCGTCTGCAGGGCACCCTTGGCCCAGGTCCAGTCGCTGCTTTCAAAGTGGGGGATGTCGAGATCCGTGTGATGCAGCCAGGTGTACCCCACCAGCCAGGCGTTGATCACCAGGTAGGGCAGGCCATACACACACAGCACCCGCGCCGGCGACCACTGGATTGCGGCCAGCACCAAGACCACCAGCATCGCCAGCACGCCGAGATTGGAGCGCAGCATCGATCCGCGGAAGGAGTCGGGGAACAGGGGCTTGAGACCCTTGCGGAACCTTGCCCCGAGCCAGAAGTGGGAGGTAGGCGCTCCGTAGTCAGATCCACCTGTCACGCCAAAGAGCAGATAGAGAGGCCACCCCAGGAGCAGATGGATCACCAGCGCCCGGCTGCCGGAGAGGACGCTTCCCTGGCGCTGGTTCATCGCGTGAATCAGCCGACCCGTCCTCGACTCCGCCCGAGGTGGCACATGGGTTTCGCCTCCCTCAAGGTGGTTGCAATGGGCGTGGTGCACGGCATGGCTGCGCTGCCAGCTGAAGTAAGGCACCAGCAGCAGGCTGTGAAGCACAAACCCCACCAGCGCCTCGACGCGACGGTTGGGATGAAAGGCGTGATGGCCGCATTCATGGGCAATGACCCAGCAGCCCATCGCCACGGTGCCGGTGATCAGCCCGTAGGCCAGCCAGAGGGGAGCTGATCCGGGCACAAGGGGGATCTGGGTGCCGAGCCCATAGGCCAGCAATGACAGGTGAAGGGAGCAGCCCAGACTGGTCCAGGCCTTGCGGGGATTGAACGCAACCAGTTCGGGCGGCAGACAGGACAGCAGCTCGGCCTTGCTCGGATGGGAGCCGGAATGGATGGGCGAGGAAACGGCGATGCACCGCGAATGCAACACGTTAGGGATCGGTGGACTGGCGCCGATCCCGTCTTAACCGGAGCACAACGGGTTGGTTGACCGTCAAGCAGCCGTTCACCCCACGTCGCGGTGCCGGCTGTGATCCGACATGCCTGGTTCCATCTGACGTTGGTGCCCCTCGATCCCGCCACTCTGCGGCCCCTGCCGAGAACGCCAGCGCTGAACTGGCCTGGCTTCAGGAGGGGCTCAACAGTTTGCCGTGGCCTCCTGAGGAGGGTGAAGCAGCAGCCGCCACCGACGCCCTGCGGGCTCCGCGGCTTGATGCGGTCGTCGAGGAGCCCATCGCCCTGGCGGGTGTGCTGGTGCCTGCCGGATCGGGTGGTGCAGGCCGCAGCAGTATCGAGCGCATTACACGGACCAGGAGATCCGTAGCCACGCTCAACAATTCTTCACACTAGGCTGGGCAAAAGAATCTGCCCACCTTGAACGACCTTCTTGCTGCTGTTTACCTGATCTGCTTTGCACTCATCGCCGGAGGCGCTTTCGCCTTGATGAGCCGGAATCTGCGCAGCTCGTCGGCTTCTGGAGCCCCTGCTCAGAGCCGTGGCTCCAGGAGCAAGCGCCATCCCGAAGCTCCCGAGCCCGGCGATGAGGTGCTTTACGTCGACCTCAGCCGGGAGCGGCTGGAGGAGCTTTATCAAAGGGCGTCATAAATCGCTCGTCTAAAAACGGCAACTTGCTTGTTTTGATTCCTGAAGGGTCAATATTCTTTCAGCCAAGAAGCTGTGCCCGACAACAAATAGATAGGCGCTCTCCAGGCCTTTGGCCTTCTCGATCGGGTCCTTGGTGTGCACTTCAGGGGCGTCGATGCCATAGAGACGCACCCGCTGGCGCAGGGTGATCGAGAAACCCAGGTCGAGGTCGAGATCCACCGTGTCGCCATCCACCACCTTGGCGACGGCCTCGAGCCGATAGACGAAAGGCTCCGGAGTACGGGCGATGTCGTTGGCGCTCATCAGGGCAGCTGCTCCACCAGCACCGCCTCGAACCACTGCTTCAGGCGAATCAGGCATTCATCGCCATGGAGGTCGCTCTGCCAGCGGGGCCGGCGGGGATCCAGGAGCTGCATGGAACAGGACGGTCAATACCGCTAGCATTCTGCTAACAGATCAGCGGACGGGTTTGATGAACACCCTGGTGCTGCGGCAGGTGCCTGACGCCCTCTATCGCCGTCTCAAGTCCGTGGCTGCCGCCCATCGCCGCTCGATGAACCAGGAGGCCATCCTGGCCCTGGAGGCCGGGCTGCCTGGCCAGCCGGCGCCCACTCGGCCCACGACCGAGGAGAGCCGTCGCTGGCTGGAAGAGCAGGTGTGGACCATGCCGCTGCTTGATGAGCGCAGCGCGGAAGAGATCCTCGGCTACGGCGATGACGGTCTCTGCGGCTGAGGGGGGCCTGGTGATCGATCTGGCCGTCGACACCAGTGCCGTGTTGGCGGTGTTGCTACGGGAACCCAGCTGTGATGCAGTGCTGGATCGCCTGTGCGGAGCCTCTCAACCGGCGGTGGCAGCACCCACCCGCACGGAGATCCTGCTGGTGGCGCTGGTGAAGCTGGGCGAGCTGGGCCAGGAGCGCGCCCGGGAGTTTCTCGAACGCCAGGCGATCCTCACGGTGGGCTGGGATCAGGAGCTGGCCGATGCCGCCGCCCTTGCCTTTCAGCGATTCGGCAAAGGACGTCATCCCAGTGGCCTGAACTTCGGTGATTGCTTTTCCTACGCGCTGGCGAAGCAGCTGCGGGTGCCGCTGCTGTTCGTTGGCAACGATTTCAGTCAGACCGATCTGGAGGCGGCGTTGGAGCAAGCCTGAGGAAGCTCCTGATCCATCACCTGCAGTCCTGCCTCAATCAGGGCTGCGTAGGCCAGGTGGTTGGGCCAGGCCGTCCAGGGGCGGCATCTCCACACCGGCCTGGGGGATGACAATGCGGAAGGGGTCACGATCGCGAGTCATGGGAGGAGAAGGATTGATAGAGGGCTCTGGCTGGATTGGTAGACGAACGCAGGACCTGGAGACAGCCAGTGACCAGCGGAAGCTGCGCAAGCGACTGTGGCTGCTGTTTCTCAGCGATCACCGAGATCAGGCCGCAGCCTGCGGTGCCGGCCCCGGGCCTTGGCCCACCACCAGAGGGCGGTGTTGATCGCCTTGCGATCGAAGCGTTCCGGATCGTGACCCTGGCCCCACTGCACGGTCTCGCTGTGTTCGGGGTGGGTGGGATCGGAGATGGTCTGCAGAAAGTCTTCGTAGCCGC
>JBIIJS010000106.1:0-9449 GCA_044233605.1 Cyanobium sp.
CACCAATGCTCTGGGCGTTTGGCCCCAATGGTCTCACATTCCAATTGGTGGGGAGCAGCAGTCCTAGATCTTCCAGGCTCACAACGGATCCCTCCGGCACCGCGATAGCCGCGATCATGATCTCCGCCAGACTGGACCAGCCTGGTCGACTGGCGACTTCAAGAATCGACAGAGACTGCACTTCTGCCGCATAAAGAATGGCGCTTCGCTTGTCATTGAAACGCCAGCCATCGCGTGCCACGGAGGCACTGGCATCAAGCGGATCAAACGCTGCACGAGGTTTCCGACTGGCGCGAAACACCAACATGCCTGGCTTCAGAGAGGTCCACCCTCAGCCTGGGCTTGCAGCTCGTTGAGCAAAATGCGCTCGCCCTCGCTTGTTTTGATCAACTCTGCTGGTGTGTGCCCTCCCAGAGCGTAGTTGGGTGTGTGCATGTAGGCGCGCGCTGCCTCAAAGCCTCCCAAAACCTCTGCCGCAGTCAGCGTTGCCCTCGCCCCTCGCAGGGCCCTCTCGCTGGCCGCTGTATCCAACACGCTGCCGAGCCGCGACTTGATTGTTTTGAAACTGAGGTCAAAGAATCCCTCGGCGTCTGAGAGGGTGTCCAGGAACATGGATGAGGAAACAAGCAGCGCTTCCCCGGCAAGGCCCGCAATGAGACGGCGATGCACATCCAGAGGATCAGAGAGGGAAGCCTCTCTGCACTGGCGAAGCAGCAGAAAGGCGCGGGTCAGCTGCCAGACATTCGCCAGCTCCACCTTCTTAAGTTGCCGCACTTGCTGCTGCAGCTCCTCATCCTCCAGAACCGCGAGCAGCCACGCATCAATGGACGCGACATCGGCACGGGCGCCTGTGGCGGAGGGAATAGCCACTGGAATTCTCCACAGCTGTCTCTGTAGTATGGCATGAGCAGAGCGCTGCTGGCCCCGGCGCCCCTGCGGCTACTCCGCCAAGGCCGCATTGAAGAGGTTTTGGCTGTAGCGGGCCAGGTGGGTCGTGGTCAGGATTGATCCACCCCCTCGCGCCATACCATCCCAACGCTGCTGACGTACAATAGATTTGTACAGACAGGAGTGGTGGCCATGACCCGCGTCTCCGTGTCCGATCTGCGGCAGCACCTGCCCGCCTTCCTCAAGCGCGTTCAGGCCGGTGAAGAGCTGCAGGTGACCTCCCGCGGACGCATCATTGCCCGCATCGCTCCGGAGCGGGACCCTGCCGAAGAGGCCCGCCAGTGGCTGCTGGATCTGCGGGATCGCGTCTGCCTTGGCGATGTGGTTCATGCGATCCCGGATGTGGAGTGGAGTGGTGACGCGGATCATCTGTGACACTCACATCCCCCTGTTCTGGGCCAATGCTCCAGCACGCCTCAGCGCCAGTGCCGCCGCAGCCCTGGAGACAGGCCGGCAAGAGGGCCAGCTGGCCATCGCCGACATCTCGCTGTGGGAGTTGGCCCTCCTGATCGACCGCGGCCGTCTTCAGCTTCCAGGGGATGTGAGCCCTGTTGACTATCTCTCCCGACTGCTGCAGGCGCTTCGATTGCAGGTGCTACCAATCACGGCTGAGATCGCTGTTCTCTCCCGCAGCTCCCTGTTTCAGCATGGCGATCCAGCTGATCGCCTCATCGCGGCCACGGCGCTTCACGGTGGCTGGCCGTTGATCACCGCTGATGAAAAGCTCCGTGCCCTGCCAGACCTTCTCTGCATCTGGTAACAGCAGCTGCCTTTCTGATCCCCTGGCCTTTCTCCTCGCCGATAGCTTCCAATCCAGCCTGGACAAACTCAATGGCGAGGAGCAAAAAGCAGCCAAGTTCGCAGCCTTCGAACTGCAGATCAACCCTGCCAATCCAGGCTTGCAGTGCCATCGTCTCGACAACATCAAAGACAAGAACTTCTGGTCTGCCCGTGCCAGCCGCGACATTCGCCTGATCTTCCACAGGGTCGAGAGCAGCGTGATGCTCTGCTCCGTCGACCATCACGACCCTGCCTACGACTGGGCTTCGCGGCGCAAGATCGAGACCCATCCCGTCACCGGCGCAGCCCAGATCGTCGAGATCCGCGAAACGGTCGCGGAATGGATCCCTGATGTCCGCACAGCGGACGACGACATGCTGCTGGTGATCGCCTCCCACCTCCCCGGAGAGGCTGCCGAAGCAATCATTGACCTGGCGACTGGCACCACACCCACCAAGCCAGAGGTCAGGCAGCCAGACCAGAGCAATCCCTTCGAGCATCCCGATGCCCAGCGCCGCTTCCGGGTGCTCACCGGAACCGAAGAGCTGGCCAGGGCGTTGGACTACCCATGGGAGCGCTGGATTGTCTTTCTCCATCCCAGCCAGGCCGACTGGGTGACCCGCTCGTTCCATGGCCCCACTCGCGTGCAGGGCTCTGCCGGCACCGGAAAAACGGTGGTGGCCCTGCACCGAGCTGTGCACCTGGCCCGCAGCAACCCGGAAGCCCGGGTGCTGCTCACCACCTTCTCCGACCCCCTGGCGGCCCTGCTGCAGGACAAGCTCCATCGCCTCATTCAGGGGGAGCCACACCTGCTCGAGCGGCTGGATGTGCTGGCCATGCAGGAGCTGGGCGAGCGAATGCACACCGCCCAGCTCGGCAAACCGCGGCTCATCGCGCCCGAGGACCTTCGCGCCTTGATTCACAGGCACGCGCCGGAGGAGATCTGCCGCGTCTATGGCGATGGCTTCGTGGTGGAGGAGTTCAACGAGATTGTCGATGCGTTCGGTCTGCGCGACTGGGACAGCTACCGCGATGTGCGCCGCCTCGGCCGCAAGAGCCGCCTCAACGAGGCCAAGCGCCGCCTGCTCTGGGATGGTTTTGCCGCTGTCCTCCAGGAGCTGGAGATCTCAGGCCAGATCACGCCCCATCAGCTGTTCCATCTCACCAGTGAGCAGCTCCACCGCAATGGCGGTCGCCCGTATCAACACATCGTGGTAGACGAATGCCAGGACATCACCGCCGCCCAGCTCCGTCTCCTGGCCGCCCTGGCGGGGACTGGCCCTGATGCCCTGTTCTTCGCGGGGGATCTGGGCCAGCGCATCTTCCAGCAGCCCTTCTCCTGGACCCAGTACGGCGTTGACATCCGAGGCCGCTCGCGCACGCTGCGCATCAACTACCGCACCTCTCACCAGATCCGCAGCCAAGCCGATCAACTGCTCGATCCGGAGTCCCGCGACGTGGATGGCAACGTGCAGGACCGACGCGGGGCCATTTCCGTGTTTAACGGCCCGGAGCCCGACATCCGGGAGTGCGAGGACACCGACAGCGAAACTGAGCAGGTGGCTGCCTGGATCGAGCAGCGCCGAGGCGAAGGCCTCACCCCCAGGGAGTTCGGCATCTTCGTGCGCAGTGAGGCCGAGATCCCCCGCGCCGAAGCTGCTCTGCAGCTGGCTGAGCTGCCCTACGAGCGTCTGCAGCCCTCGGCCATGCGCCTCGGCAGCAAGGCCACCCTCTCCACCATGCACCTGGCCAAAGGGCTGGAGTTCCGCGCCGTGATCGTGATGGCCTGCGATGAAGACGTGATCCCCAATGCCGAGCGCATCAAGGCCATCACCGACGACAGCGACCTCGACGAAGTGGTGGCCACCGAACGTCACCTGCTCTATGTGGCCTGCACCCGCGCCCGCGATCACCTGTTGATCACCAGCGGCACTACCTGCTCGGAGTTTGTGGAGGACCTGCTCGGGTGAACCAACCCACACCAAACGTCTAGGCCTGATCGACCAGCACGTGGAGAGGGCGCTGCACACGCTGCGCAAAGTGCGCAACGCCTTTGCCCACACCACCGCGGTGGCCTTCCTGGTCGCCCTGCTGGAGGCCGGCACCACCCCCTGGCGGCGCGAGTGGGATGCCGCGGGGCACGAGGACAGCAACCTGCCCCCCGCGCCCAATGGAGCCGCTGGAGCCGCTGGAGCCGCCGACCTGGGTGAGCAGATCGCCGCGATGTTCACCGAGCACGCCGTCAAGCTCGGCGGAGGCAAGCCATGACCAGCGGCCCTAGGCTGTACAACAAAGCGTTGCACGAATGAGGTCATGGTGATCGGCGTGCGGGTCGATCCCGCGGTGGAAGAGCGGCTCGATGCCGTGGCACAGCACCTGGGCAAGAGCCGCAGCGCCTGCATTCGCGAAGCCATCGATCAATACCTGCAGCGCCATGGCGATGGCGACGAAGCCCGGCGGCAGTCGGAGCACCTGGCCCAGCCGGAGCAGCCGCACTGGAGTGAGCAGGTGCCCAACTGGAGCGACTGGACGGCATGAGCATCCCTGGCCTGAGGCGAGGCACTGTGGTGACCGTGGCCAGCCCCGGGGTGTATTCGGGCCAGCCACGGCCGGCGGTCGTGGTGCAGGCCGACCGCTGGTTGCAAGCGCATCCCAGCGTCACCCTGTGCCCGCTCACCAGCACCCTGATGGAGGCCCCACTGGTGCGCATCGCGGTGGAGCCCTCTCGCCGCAACGGCCTGCGTAAGCCCTCGCAGCTGATGGTCGACAAGCTGTTCACCGTGCCGATCCAGGCGGTGGGTGCGCTGCTGGGCCAGCTGGAACCACAGGCCTTGATCGACCTCGATCTGGCCCTGCGCGGTTGGCTGGAGCTCCCGTGAGATGACCGCGACGCCCGGAAGAAAAGGAGCTGGCGGCCCGCGGCGCCGTGATCCTCACGCGGGGGGTGAGCGAGCACACCACGCTGCTGCTACCGCGTCTGCGCCACCAGATCAACCAGGAGCAATGTGCAACCGGGCCAGCGGCAGATGGAGGCCGACCTGCGCATGCGCTTCCGCTGCGAACCCAGCCTGCCGGTGGATGTGATCGGCCTGTTTGTGCTGCTGCCGGCACCGCAGCTATGAGCCAGGACTTACCGCGACGTCGGGGAACAGCTGCTCGACCAAGTGACCAATGCTGGAGCCCGTCTACCCTGGCCCCATGACAGATCCAGCGCGAGAGCACAACGCAGTCCGCGGCCCAGGCAACAACCATGGCGACCAACAGCGTGGTCAGGCGTTGCTCCAGGTGCTTGCAGGTTTCGATGCAATGTTCACCGCGGCACTAGAGGAAATCCAAGCCCAGAAACTCCAAGCACAAGACAGAGAATCACTATGAAGACGACCACGATCCAGCTCGCCCCAGAGATCGAAGAGCGTCTTGAGAGGCTTGCCCAGGCAACTGGACACAGCAAGGACTTCTATGTGCAGGAGCTGATCCGCCAGGGCATCGATGAGCTGGAAGACGCCTACCTCGGCGCCCTTGAAGCCGAGCGCGTACGCCTGGGTGAATCCAGCACGCGTCCTCTAGATGCGGTGATCGAAGACCTTGAGCTGAACTGCTCTTCGCTAGTGAATTCGAGTGATCAGGAGGAGCCCCGCCTATGAACCCGGCCGAATCGCCACGTCAGGAAACAGTTGCAGCAGCTTGCCGTCAAACGTCAGCAGCGGGCAGTCCAACTGTTGAGCAAGCACCACGAATTCAGCGTCATAACTGGAGCAGCCGTGTTGATGCGCCAGTTGAAGCGCAATGGCGCTGTCGACGCTCACGGTCTGAGGCAGGAACTGTTGTGCAGCATCAGTCAGGTGGATCAGAGCCTTGGGCAATTCGATCAGGCCAGCCCGCAAATATTTCAGATGAATGTGGCGGAATTCACAGATCCATAACGCAGGCAAGCGCCAATCGGGCTCAGCGATCCACCAGTCCTGCACCGCCTCTGCCTTGTTGCTTGGCAGAAAGAGTTCAATCAGCACATTGGTATCGACGACCACCATCAGGAATCAGGGTTGATGCGGTTGCCGAAGCGATCCAATTCCGGCGGATGGCTTTCTCGTTCGATCGCAGCGATGATTTCTTCGCTGGTGAGCGGTGGCCCTTTGAAATGGCTGCGCATCTCGGCAAACCGATCGAGTTCGGCCTGGATCTCTTCTGGTGTGCGCTTGTCCCGTTGAGCAGCATTGGCTGCCCCAGGAAACCGCGCCTGAATCTGGCGGATCCTCGCCAAGGCGCTCTCTCGATCAGAAACCGTGCGCAGCGGATCAGGAACCGTGGCGGCTGGCGTGTGGTCTGCGCCCCCCTCCCGCAGCTCCACCTCGGCGATCACGGCAAGCACCTCATCGCTGAGGCTGCGCCCGTTGCGCGCGGCCCGTTGCCGGAGCCGGTCGGCCAGGTCGTCGGGCACGTTGTCGAGCGTGAGGCTGGCCATGGCGCAGGCGTGCGGCGGGACCCAAGGCGGGTCATCCCCATTTTGATGGCGACCTTCCGGATCCGTTTGTTCACCGCCGTGCAGCTCTCCTGACCCATGCCCCGCCGCCGCAGCGCCACCCTGCAGTAGGCGCCGGGCCAGAAGACCAGCGACTACGGCCTGCCGAAGAACCAACGCCTGCAGGTGGCGGTGGACCAGGCCTGGAACCGGGCCAAGGGGCTGTGGCAGGAGGCCCAGGAGCTGCGCCGCCGCGGCCCAGACGCCCCCTGGGCGGGCTGGTTCAGCCAGCGGCTGCTGAGTCAGGTGTTGGGCTGGGACGACCTGACGCCCTGCCCGCCGCGCCCGATCGAGGCCGCCCTGTTCCCGATCACCCACCAGGCCTTCGCGGGCGCGGTGCCGGTGGTGCTCACCGGCCTGGGCAACGACGAGCTCGACAAAGGCCAGGCGCAGTTCGGCCAGGACGGCCGCCGCCGCTCGCCCCACAGCTGCCTGCAGGAATGCCTCAATGCCGACGACAGCTCCAACTGGGGCCTGCTCTGCAATGGCACCAGCCTGCGGCTGCTGCACGACAACCCGGCCCTGGAGGCGGTGGGCCAGGGATTGCTGCAGCACCCGGCCAATGGCGAGCTGGTGGCCCAATTGCAGAGCGGTGAGCTCAGCACCCAGGCGTTCTTCCGCCAGCTGCTGCGGCTGGTGTACCGGCTGCTGTTTCTGTGCGTGGCGGAAGACCGCGACTTGCTGTTTGCGCCGGAGGTGCCGCCGGAGCTGCGCCAGATCTACCGCGAGGGCTACAGCCTCAGCCGGCTGCGTGATCTGGCGATCCGAAGCGGCGCCCACGAGCAGCAGCACGGCGTCCTCTGACGCGTGCAACAGCTGGTGTTTGGCGAGCAGCAGTGCCCCGATCTCGACAAAGCCCAGCTGAGCAACGCGGCGCTGCTGGAGGTGGTGCGGGCGATCGGCTGGTTTTACGACGAGCAGAGCCAGAGCCGCACCCGCATCAACTACCAGGCGCTGAACACTGAGGAGTTTGGCAGCGTGTACGAGAGCCTGCTGGAGCTGCACCCGCAGATCAGCGGCAGCGGCGCCAGCCTGCGCTTCTCGCTGGGCGGGGTGGCTGGCAGCGAACGCAAAACCAGCGGCAGCTACTACACGCCCGAGGAGCTGGTGCGGCTGCTGATCCTCTCGGCGTTGCTGCCGGTGATCCGCGATCGCCTCAGCCAGGCGGGCAGCCCGGAGGAGAAGGCAGCGGCGCTGCTGGCGATCCGGGTGCTGGATCCGGCCTGCGGCAGCGGCCATTTCCTGCTGGCGGCGGCACGACGGCTGGCGTTGGAGCTGGCGCGGATCCTGGCGGGCGACGACGAACCCAGCGAAGAGCTGCGCCGCCAGTGCCTGCGCCGGGTGGTGGCCCACTGCCTCTACGGGGTGGACAAGAACCCAATGGCGGTGGAGCTGTGCAAGGTGGCGCTGTGGATCGAAGCGATCGACCCCGGCAAGCCGCTGAGCTTCCTCGATGCCCACATCCAGTGCGGCGATTCGCTGGTGGGGGTGTTTGACCCCGAGGTGCTCAAAGGCGGCATCCCCGATGGGGCCTACAAGCCGCTGACGGGGGATGAGAAGCCAGTGTGCACCAGCCTCAAGAAAGCCAACCAGGCGTTCGCCAAGCGCGGCCAGCGCGATCTGTTCTCATTTGCGGCCGGCACCAGCGCCGTGCCCAGCCAGGCAGCGCTGGACGCGGTGGCGGAAGACAACCTGGCCGGCGTGGCCGCCAAGGCGCAGGCCCACCGGGACTGGCTGCAGCAGCCGGCGGTGCAACAACAGCTGCTGGCGGCCAATGTGTACACCGCCTCCTTCTTCCTGCCCAAAACCACCGCCAGCCAGGCGGTGGTACCCACCAGCGAGCACCTCGATGCGGCGCTGCAGGGGGGCTCGATCCCGCCGGCGATGGCGGCGGCGGTGACCAAGGCGGCGGATGACTTTCGCTTCCTACATTGGCACCTGGCCTTCCCGGATGTGATGCAGGCCGGCGGTTTTGACTGCCTGCTGGGCAATCCGCCCTGGGAGCGGATCAAGCTGCAGGAGAAGGAGTTCTTTGCCGCGCGGTCGGAAGCCATCGCCACGGCAACGAACAAGGCGGCGCGGGAACGGTTGATTCAGGCGCTCAGTGCTGCCGATGCCTCAGAGGCTGATCGGGCGCTGGTGCGGGAGTTTGAGCTGGCCAAGCGGGAGGCGGAGGGAAGCGGCGAGTTCATCCGCGGGAGCGGGCGCTTTGCACTCACGGCGGTGGGTGATCTGAACACCTATGCCCTGTTTGCCGAGCACTTTCTGAACCTGATCGGGCCGGAGGGTCGAGCTGGGCTGATTGTGCCGACGGGGATTGCGACGGATAACAGCACCAAGGCATTTTTTGATGGGGTATCAAGTGGCGGCAGGCTCGTGAGTCTTTACGATTTTGAAAATCGTGATGCGATCTTCCCAGGTGTGCATAGGAGCTACAAGTTCGCTGTGCTGACCTTGGGAGAGAAAGTGGAGAGCACCGACTTCGTGTTCTTTGCGACGGCAGTAAATCAGCTCGCTGATCAGCGTCGCCATTTCACCCTGAGCGCCGACGATATTGCGCTGATCAATCCCAACACCCGAACTTGTCCGGTGTTCCGCAGCCAGATGGATGCGGAGCTCACCAAGAAGATCTACAGCAGAGTGCCCGTGCTGGTTAGCGAAGCAGGCGAAAGGTCAGCCAAGGGGTGGCGTATTCGCATTCAATCCCGATTGTTTCACATGGCCGAAGACAGCCATTTATTTCTTGATTGTCCAGATGCTGATACGGTTCCACTCTTCGAAGCAAAGCTAATTCACCACTTTGATCATCGTTGGTCTACTTATGCAGAAAACGAATCTTGTCGTGATGTGAGTCTAGCGGAGAGGCAGGATCCAGGCTTTGAGATTACACCGCGTTATTGGGTCAAACGTCATGAGGTGGAGCGAAGAGTCAAAGCTCAGGAGTGGGATCGACAATGGTTAATGGGTTGGCGCGATATCTGTCGAGCAACAGACGAGCGATCGGTGATTTTCTGTGTGATGCCATATTCCGCGATAGGCCACACAATTCCCGTCATATTCCCCAATCTGGAATCGCAAGCATTTAGTTGCCTCCTCGGCAACTTGTCGAGCATGGTCCTGGACTTCTGTGGTCGCACCAAACTTGGGGGGACACATCTCACTTATACTTATCTAAAGCAGCTACCAGTTCTTTCTCCGTCCT
>JBIIJS010000107.1:0-9389 GCA_044233605.1 Cyanobium sp.
GGGACACCGGCAGGTGCCGGTGTTTGCAGTGGTGGATCCAAGCGGCACTTACCTGCCCGAGGGTCCTCCCAACGGTGGATTGCCTGTGGGAGCGCTGCGTGGGATGGCCAGCCGCGATGGACTCTCCAGAGCCTTGGCGCGCGGGCTTCAGAGCAGCGAATCGGAGCCAGGGCTGATCAGCGCTTCAGCCACCGGATCAGCCTGAGAAAGAAGGTTGAGAATGCGCTGGAGATCCAGCTCGGAGAGTTCACCGTCAGACCCCCACTTCAGCGAAGTGCTGTTGAGCTGATCGGTGCTCCAGGAGGGAGATGAGCTGGGATGAAAGGACTGGGTCATCGGGATACTCGCCTGGTGGCGCTTCCAGGGGAGGTGTGGATTCGAGAACATGACCCTAGGTGCAAACACCCATCTCCCAGGGCCATCTCATCCGTAGAGAATCTGCAGATTGCCCCCAGCATGGCGTCGGGCTTAATGCTGGGGGCGGTGGCTTGCTCAGCGTTTCACCACCACCGGGGTGCCTACGTCGACCTTGTCGAACAGTTCCCGCACGTGGGGGGTGAGCATGCGCACGCAGCCGTTGGTGACGGCGGCGCGGGAGGTGACGGTCCAGGCCCAGGCGCTGGGGGTGCCGTGGATGCCGAACTGGTTGGGGCCTGATTTCAGGAATCCAAGCCAGCGGTCGCCCAAAGGCCCCTGGGCGCCGGTGGTGGGGTTGACCTTGCCGGTTTTAGTGCTGGCGTACTGCGGGTTCATCACCTTGTTCATCACCTGATAGGTGCCGGTGGGGGTGGGGGTAGCCGGATCACCGATGGCCACAGGCCAGCTGTTGAGCACCTTGCCGTCCTCCATCAGGCTGATGGTGCGCCGACCGAGCTCCAGCACGATCTGGCGGGTACTGGTGATCGCGGCCGTGGTGGTGCCTGTGGCGGGTGAGCTGGGGCCGGCCGGGGCGGTGACAGCAGGCTTGACTGCTGGCACCGGCACCGGCGGCGGCGCCTCGAGGGCGCTGGCAGAGCGACCGGCGACTCCAGAGGCGGCCGTGGCCAGGCCCAGAACAGACGCCAGAACGACGATCCGCCCGGAGCGGGACCGGCGGAAGAGGTGCAGATGCTTTGGAGTGGTCACGGTTCGCAGGTCGGAGATGGGGAGCGTTGGGAGGCTGGAGCGGCCAGCGATCAATTCACCAGCCTGGGGTCGATCTGCGAGGTATAGCGTGCCTCGCACTCCTTGACGATCCTCACCGCCTCGGCGGCATCGAAGAAGCCGTTGACGCGACAGGTGCCGGGCTTCTTGAGGTCTTTGTAGTGCTCCCAGTAGTACTGGGTCTCCTTGAGCCAGTGGTCGCCCAGCTGGGTGTAGCTGGTGATGTGGTCCATGCGCTTGTCGTCGGCCAGCACGGCGATCACCTTGTCGTCGACCTCACCGCCGTCGTCGAATTTCATGATGCCGATGATGCGCGCCTCCACCAGCGAGCCGGGCACCAGCGGTTCGGTCACGCTCACGATCTCGATGTCGAGCGGGTCGCCGTCCTCGTCCCAGGTGCGGGGGATGCAGCCGTAGGCGAAGGGATACGCGAGCGAGCTGTAGCCGACGCGGTCGAGCTTGAGGTGGCCGGTCTCGGTGATCAGCTCGTATTTGTTGATGGTGTTGCTGTTCAGCTCCACGATGGCGTTGAGCCGCAGTTCCGCCTCGTCGGCGAAGGCGGGCAGCACGTGCAGCAGGTTGAGCATCGTGCGGCTCGGGGCGTGGTCGATGTTCGCCATGGGGAGAAAAAGCGCGGCGGCATCCTAGGGAGGGTCTTCGGCGCAACAGACGCGACAGGGCTGCTTCAGCGGCTGGCCCCTGGCTCTGCGGCCAGCTCTCAGGCCAGCAACCTCTCGAGCTTGGCCTCCAGGTAGGCGAGGAACGGTTCTGCCGTCAGGGTCCGGCCACTCACCTGCTGCACCAGCTCCTCGGCATCGACGCTGCGGCCCAGCGGCCACACCCGAGAGGCCAGCCAGCGGCGCAGGCCGGCCTCGTCGCCGGCGGCCACCCGCTGCTCGATCGAACCGATCTCCTGTTCCATTGCCTCTGACAGCTGGGCGCTGATCAGGTGGCCGAGGGCATAGGAGGGGAAATAGCCGAAAAGACCCTCGCTCCAGTGGACATCCTGCAGGCAGCCCTCGGCGTCGCTGGCGGGTACGCGGCCGAGCAGCTCGCCCATGCGTCGGTTCCAGCGGGCGGGAAGTTCGGCTACCGGCAGATCTTCCTCGAGCAGGGCGATCTCCAGCTCCCAGCGCAGCACGATGTGCAGGCAGTAACTCAGCTCGTCGGCCTCGACCCGGTTGAGGCCGGGACTGAGTGGATTGAGGGCGCGCCAGAAGCCATGGCTGCTGCTCCGCGCTTCCTGGGACCAGGGGTCGGAGCCCAGGGCCTCAGCGAAACGGGGTTGCCAGCGCCGTGCAAAGGCTTCACTGCGCGCCACCCGGCATTCCCAGAACAGACTCTGGCTCTCATGCACCCCCATTGAGGTGGCATCGCCGAGCGGCCAGGGGAACCAGTGGTCGCCGCTGCGCGGCAGGCCCTGCTCGTAGAGCGAGTGGCCCCATTCGTGGGCCGTCGCCAGGAACGATGACAGCGGCAGGCCCTTCACCACCCTCGTGGTGATGCGGAAATCGGCCGGTCCGAGGGTGCAGGAGAAGGGATGGGGGGAACGGGAACGCTGGCAGCGGGCGCCGTCCCAGCCCCAGCCGATCAGCAGGTCGTTGCAGAGGCGCTCCTGCTGCGCCTCTGCCAGCTCCCAGGGCGGTGGCGGAGCGCGTCGGCGCTCTGCCACCATCGCAAGCAGCTCAGGCAGCCGCCGGCGCAGGGGGTCGAACAGCTCCTGCAGCCGGGCCTTGCTGATGCCGGGTTCGAAACGCTGGGCCAGGGTCTCCCAGCAGCTGCGACCGCCCTCTGCACCGTCGGCATCCCTCCGGGTGGCGCCGGTGGCGAGCTGGACCGCCTGCTCGCGGCGCAGCTGGATCAGCTCCTGCAGCGCCGGCGCGAAGCGCTCGAACTCGCTGCTGGAGCGGGCCTCCTGCCAACAGGCGTAACCGCGCGCCTGGGCCTTGGCCAGGCGGCTCACCAGATCGGGATCGAGGCAGCGCTCCCGATCCAGCTCCTCGCGCAGCAGGTGCAGGTTGCGGCGTTGCTGCGGCATGGTCGCCGTCTGCGAAGCAACCGGCTCCGCCACCGCCAGCTCTGCCTCGGCCTCCGCCAGCAGATCGGCATAGGCGTCACAGGTCTGCCGCTTGTGCAACTGGCCGGCCAGCAGCGCCAGCTGCTCACCGCGCCAGGGCGCCCCCTCGGCGGGCATCACCGTGTTCTGGTCGTAATAAAGGGTGCTGCTGATCGAGCCCAGCAATCGCGTCTGATGCAGGTATGCCCTGAGGCGCTCGAGGGCGGAATTCCGTTGGGGCATGAACTCTTCGACACCAACTCGGCCAGCATGACCTGCCGCTCCTGTGGCCGGTCGGGCGATCTGTGGCCAGGTTGGAGACATCCCCTTCGGGCGGGTCCGGCCGATGCCACTTTTTCTGCGCCTGAGCCCGCGCCCAGCGCTGCGGCTTCTGTTGTCGCTGCTGCCGGCGTTGCTGGCATTGCCGATGTCGGCTGCTCTGGCGGTCTCCGCCGGCCTCGCCAGGGGCCAGACGCTTGTGCAGATCCATCGACTCGAGACGCTGATCAATGCCGCCGGCACCGAAACGATGGTCCGTCACGACTGTCTGCCCAACCACGCCGGCTTCTACGAGCGCGATGGCGCCGGGCTCAACCGGCTGGTGGTCTGTGCCAACAACATCGACATGGCCGATCTGCGCGCGGTGTGGGAGGTGATGGCCCATGAGGGCACCCATGTGATGCAGGAGTGCGTCGGCGGCACCGTGCTGCAGGACAGCCAGCTGCCCCTCACCCTTGGCGAGCTGCGCCGTCATGCCCCCCATTACGCCAAGCTGATCGTGGAGGGTTATGACCCGGCCGATCAGCGGATCGAAGCGGAGGCCTTCTGGATGGAGCTCCAGCCTGCCGACGTGGTGATCGATCTGTTCGAGCGCCACTGCCTGCAGCCTGGCCGGTTGCGCTTCCAGCCCCTGCAACCTTGATGCCCTGCGTAGGTTGGGAGGTCGCTCGCCTCTCTGCCGATGCTTCGCGCTGCGATCTCCCTGGCTCTGCTGAGCTCCCTGCCGCTGCTGCCGGCGGCTGCCATCGCCGCGCCGACGGGCCCCGCCACTCCGGTCAATCCAGCTCCGGCAGCCACTCCGGCGGCCACCCCGACAGCGGCCCCCGCCGCCGGCGAGGGCGGTCTCACCGGCCGGGAGAAGGAGCTGCTGGAGCGGATCCGCCAACTCAAGACGCCGCGTCTGCGCAGCTTCGGCATGTGCCGCTACGACTGGGGCACCTGGCGGCTCAGTGAGCGGGGCGTGCGCTCCACCAGCAGCGAGTGCGGCGAACCGCCGATCCGCGGAACCGTGGCCGTCTACTGCGACACGCTGCAGATCAATCGCCGCGTCGAGGAGGGGCCTTGGGAGGGCTGGCGGCTTCCCTACAGCGCCACTGAATCGCCCCTGCTGGGAGATGAGGAGCGGATGGTGGCCACGCTGTGCGCCAACGTCAAACCCGGCCCTCCCAGCACCCGGCCCGCCGCGCCGCCGCCGCTGGGCGGCCCGGCCGCTCCCGCAGCACCGGCGCCGGCGCCGAAGAAGTGAGACCCGCCTGAGCTGCCCAAGGAGCCCGCTCAGGCCCAGTGCAGCGTCATCGGCACCGCCCCCTCGAGGCTGCACTTCACCGGACATCCTTCGCCCGCATCGATCAGCAGCCGGCGCTGCTCCTCGCTCAGGCCCTCCGGCAGGCTGACCCACACCTCGAGGCCGGCGATGCGCCGTACGCCGCTCGTGGTCATCGTCTTCTCGACGCGGGCGCCGCAGCCCTCCAGGGCGATGCCATGACGGGCGGCGACGATGCCCATGATCGTCAGGATGCAGGTGCTCAGGGCGGTGGCCACCAGATCGGTGGGGGAGAACGCCTCGCCGCGGCCCTGGTTGTCGAGCGGCGCGTCGCTGAGCAGCTCGCTGCCGGATGCCTCATGCAGCGAACGGCAGCGCAGGCCCCCCTCGTAGGTGCTGGTCATCAGGGTCACGGCATCGCAGGCAACGGTCCCCATCGTGGCGCTGCAGCCATCACCACCTCCGCCCTCAGGTCGCCAGGCCGATCGATGCCAGCAGTTCGCGCTGCCGACGGGCAGGCACAAACCGGTGTGCCGCCATCGCGCCGCTCACCGCCACCGGCGGTACGCCGATGCCCGGGAACACGCCGGCGCCGCAAAGCACCAGCCCCTCAATCGGCGTACCGCCGCCGGGGAAGGGGGCGCGGTCTGCCGGCCAGGCCGGTCCGTAGCTGCCCCGCGCCACCCGCAGATAGCGGCGGTGGGTGAGCGGCGTGCCGCGCAGCTCCAGCACCGCCCGATCGCGCCAGTCAGGCAGCAGCTGATCAAGCACCGCATCGAAGACAGCGGTGCGCTCCCGTTTGAGCGCCTCGTAGGCATCGCCTCCGGGCTGCAGGTGCTGCCACAGCTCCCAGGGTTCGTTCGCCGGGGTGTAGGCGTGCAGAAGCTGGTGGCCGGGTGGCGCCAGGGAAGGATCGAGCACCGACGGCATCGACAGCACCACCACATTGCGCTCGGCCGTGATGCCCCTCTCCCAGTCGCCCACCCAAACGTGGTGCACCGGCAGGGTGCACGGTTCCGGATGACGCAGACCCAGGTGCCAGTGCAGGAAGCTGGCGCAGGCCGGTGTCTCCTCCAGGGCCTGGCGCCAGCGGGCCGGGGCGGCGTCGGGCGGCAGCAGCGCCAGGGTGTCCCAGGGGCTGGCGTTGCTGATCACGCCGCGGCGGGCGCGCAGCTCCTCTCCCCCCTCCAGCTGCACCCCCACGGCACGCCCCCCTTCCACCAGGATCCGTGTCACGGGCGTCTGCAGCCGCAGGCGGCCGCCGTGACGCTCCATGCCGCGCACCAGGGCATCGGCCACGGCGGCACTGCCGCCGACTGGGTAGTCGAGGCAGGCGCCGGGCTCGAACCATTCGCCGAACAGGGTGGCCATCGCCGCGGCGCTGGTCTGCTCCATCGGCAGCCCCGAGATCAGGAAGCAGAGCAACTCACACCAGTGCAGCAGGAAGGGATCGCGCAAATGGCGGCGGGCGATCGGGCCGAAGGAACCGCCCAGTGCGGCCAGCCGGCCTGCCTGGCCCAGCAGGCCCAGCACGCCGCCGCCGCCCAGCGTGAGGGCCATGCCCGCTCCGGGCCGCAGGGCCAGCAGCGGCAGGGCGCGGGCGGCGCGGCAGCTCGGCTCCAGGGCCGCCATGAAGCGGGCCCATTCGTCGGCCACTGCGCTCCCCCGCAGCTGGCGCAGCACCGTCAGGAAGGGCTCCAGCCCCACGCCCACCGTGAGCGTTCCCTCCGGCAGCAGCAGGCCCCACTCGCGATACTGCCGCACTGGCACGTTCTCGCCGACGGCGCGCAACACCTGGGCAAGAGGATTGCTGCTCGGCCAGCGGCCGAGCCCACTCCATAAAGAAGGACCACTCTCGAACGCAAAGCCGCGCCGCTCGAAACCGTGGGCGGCGCCGCCGGCGCGCTGGTGGGCTTCGAGCACCAGCACCTCAAGGCCGTGGCGGGCGGCCAGGGCGCCGGCGCAGAGGCCGCCCAGACCGCTGCCGATCACGATCAGATCCGGCACCGACCCTCACGCGCGGCGCAGAGCTGCTCCAGATCCGGCCGTCCGGTGAGCCTCAGGCGGGCGGCGGCCCAGAGGCCATAGAGCGCGTCCACCAGCGGGCCGAGCAGGGGCCAGCCGGTGGGGGCGTAGAGCCAGCCCAGGCCGATCAGCCGGTACGCACCGCGGAACACGGCCACATCGCGCAGCACCGTGCCGTCGTCGGCAACGGCGTGGATCCGCCCCATCGCCTCGCGATAGGAGATGCCGCCCCAGTCGGTGGGCTCGTAGTCGGCTGCGTCGATGTCGACGAAGGCCAGCCGGGGCGCCGCGCCATTGCGGGCCCGGTCGCGGCTCTGCAGAAAATGCACCTCGCGCAGACAAAGCGGGCAGCCGCCGTCGTAGAGGATCGTCAGCGCAGGCACGGCATGGGCAACGAAGCGGCGCCAATGCTAAGGAATGCGGGCCGCCGAACCGCCGCGATGCTCCGCCAGTCGCTCCATCCGCTGAGCCTCACCACCTCCGGCGAAGGCTTCACCGACATCACCGCCGCCCTCAACCGTGAGATCGCCGCTAGCGGGCTGGACTCGGGCATCGCTGTGATCGCCAGCCTGCACACCAGCTGCAGTCTCACCATCAACGAGAACGCCGATCCGCGGGTGCTGGCCGATCTGGCCGCCTACCTGCGGGCGCTGGTGCCCGAGGAGGGCGTCAAGCCGATCAGCGGTCGGGGGGAGCTGCGCCGCTGGCTGCACGACGATGAGGGCCCAGACGACATGCCCGCCCACATCCGCACCGCCCTCACCTGCAGCAGCCTCAGCCAGTCGTTCCAGGGCGGGCGGCTGCTGCTCGGCACCTGGCAGGCCATCTACCTGTGGGAACACCGCGCCGCACGGCAGCAGCGACGCTTGAGCCTGCACCTGATCGGCAGTTGATCGGCTGTTGATCCGTCGTCGACCGGCAGTTTGATGGCTACGGTCAAATCTCTGAATCCCCTTGCCCAGTTTCCGCCTGCCATGGCCGCCCAACCCCTCAGCCCTTCGCAGATCGTCGCCCTGCCGAACGAGCTTCCCAGCTGGAATCTGATCGACGGCAAGCTGCAACGCGAGCTGCGCTTCGCCGACTTCAGCGAGGCCTTCGGTTTCATGACCCGCGTCGCCCTGGCGGCCGAGGCGATCGGCCATCACCCGGAATGGAGCAACGTCTGGAACCGGGTGTCAATCGCTCTCACCACCCATGACACTGGCGGCCTCTCCGATCTCGATCGAGACCTGGCCCGGCGCATCGATGCCATCGCCCTCTCTTGTGGTGCCGCCTGAAGCCTGCTTAACCTTCGGGATCCGCCTGTCGTCCCGCCATGGGCTTCCGCTACCTCGACAAAGTCGCCAGTCCGGAGCACATCCAGGATTTCCTGCAGCTGGTCGACATGGTGGCCGGCGCCGGCCAGTCGCCCGACAACGTCTTTCAGCTCTCGCACCGGCTGCGCGACTCCAAGCCGATGCAGCTCTGCCGCAAGCGGCTGGCCGCGGATGCTGCCAGCGAGGCGCTGATCCGCGAACGTCGCCTCAGCGGCCCCTACGACCTCGAGGCCCTGCGCGCCCTCCCGAAGGGAACCCTGGGCCACACCTATGCCACGGCGCTGGCGTCCCTGGGCTACGACATCAACTTCTTTCCTTCGCCCGCTTACTTCAACAACCTCGAAAGCGACGCTGATTACATCAATTATCGCGTCTACGCCACCCACGATATCCACCACATCGTCAGCGGCTTCAGCCTCGACAACTTCGGTGAGCTCGGCGTGATCAGCATCAGCGTCGCCCAGTTTTCCCATCCCGGTCTGGCTTTCACCGACCTGATCTCACTGCTGCTCAGCTGGCTGCAGGGTGACACACCGGCCGATCAGCTCGACAGCATCTTCGAGCAGGCCCGCACCGCCGGCTACGCCTTCGGCATGATCAGCCAGGGGCTGGAGATGGGCCTGAACGCCAAACCGCTCTTCCCGGTGATCTGGGAAGAGCGGATGGACCAGAACCTTGACGAGCTACGCGCTGAGTTGGGCATCTCCGCCGTAAGTGCACCGCCCTTCAGCTGGTGCAACACGCCCGCGATCCAGGAGGCGCTGGCGGCCTGACCGCGGCCATCGCCTCCCCTTTCTCACCGGCTCAGACCAACGCTGGCACCAGGGTGGGATCGCTGGCCGCGAAGCGCAACCTGGTGGTTTCGCCACCCGCTTGCGCAGCCGTCTCGCCAGCGGCTTCCACATCCACCTCAACCGTGCTGCCCGGAGCGAAGCTGCCGGCCAGGATCGCCTTGGCGATTGGCGTCTCCAGTTCCCGCTGGATCGCGCGCTTGAGCGGCCGGGCGCCGTAGACCGGGTCGTAGCCCACCTGCGCCAGCCAATCGAGGGCGGCGGCATCAAGCTGCAGGCCGAGCTTTTTCTCCTCCAGACGACGGCGCAGGCGCTGCACCTGCAGCTCCACGATGCGACGCAGTTCCTCCTTCCTGAGGCTGTGGAAGATGATCGTCTCATCAAGACGGTTGAGGAATTCGGGCCGGAAGTGGCCGCGCAGGGCATCGTTCACCCGCTTCTCCATCTCGCCGTGGCGGGCGGGATCGCCGGCCAGATCGAGGATCGACTGGCTGCCGATGTTGCTGGTGAGAATC
>JBIIJS010000109.1:0-9337 GCA_044233605.1 Cyanobium sp.
GGGCGATGAACCCTTCTTCCGCCAGCGCTACCGGCTGCCGATCGAGCGCTACGGCGACATGAGCTCCCTGCGCGACCTCAAGGCGCGGGTGGTTAGGCGGCCTCGATGGGGGCCAGCTGCGCGATCTGGTGGCGCTGAGCGGGGAGTGAGCACCACCATGTCTCTACGGGTCAACACCTGGCCGGGTCGCCCCCACTAAGGTGTAAGCCCTCTCCTGGCCAGGGGCCTTCTGGCGCCGGCCCCGCCCCCTGACTCTCACCCCCAGCGCAGGAACCCCTGCCATCGCCAACCGCCCGCTGCGCCGGACGGACTTCGAGTTGGAGCCCTTCCGCCGGGCCAGCGACGCCCGCGCCGCCTGGCAGCTGCTCAACACCCTGGGCCCGGTGGCGCTGCTCTGGGCGCTGATCGGCTGGATCGCCCATACGCCCTCGATGGTGGCGGCGCTGCCGCTGCCCGCTCCCCTGGCCCTGCCCATGCTGCTGCTGGGGCCGCTGGTGCTGCTGGTGCTGTTCTCGGCCCGCACCTTCTCGCTGATGCACGACTGCGGCCACGAGTCGCTGTTTCGCAGCCGCTGGCTGAACCGCGCGGCCGGCTTCCTGCTCGGCGTGATCAACGCCATCCCCCAGCACCCCTGGGCCCGCGGCCACGCCTTTCACCACAAGCACAACGGCAACTGGGAGCGCTACCGGGGCCCTTCGGCCCTGGTCACCCTGGCCCACTACCGCAGCCTGCCTGCGCACCAGCGCTGGTTTTACGGATTCCTGCGCCAGCCGCTGATGCTCATCCCCGGCGGCTTCTTCTACCTGGTGATCAAACCGCGCCTGGCCCTGCTGCTGGGCAGCGGCGAGTTCCTGATCCGCACCGGCCGCGCCCTGACGGACGCCGTCGTTGCCCGCGGCTGGCGGGGGCTGGCGCAGCTGCCGGCCCTGGTGCGCCAGCACCGCTCCAGTTACTGGTACACCTCCGGCGAACTGGCCGACCTGGTGGCCAATAACGTGCTGGTGCTCACCAGCTGGCTGCTGATGGCCCACTGGCTGGGGGCAGGGCTGTTCTGGAGCTGCTACGCGCTGGTGATGGCCTTTTCGGCGGCGATTTTCATCTGCATCTTCTTCGTGCAGCACAACTTCGAGGGCAGCTACGCCCACGGCTCGGCCGACTGGAATTACCTGCGCGGCGCCATTGAGGGCAGCAGCAACCTGGAGCTGCCGCCGATCCTCGACTGGTTCTCCGCCGACATCGGCTGCCACAGCATCCACCACCTCTGCGAACGCATCCCCAACTACCGCCTGCGCGCCTGCCACGAGCGCAACGCGACACTACTCGAAGGCTCGCGCCGCCTCCGGCTCGCCGACATCCCGGGGTGCTTCGCCTACATCCTCTGGGACGACGATGGCGATCGGCTCGTCACAGTGGCGGAAGCGGAAGTCGGGGGATAGGAGAGCGGAAGAGCAGGCAGCACCCTGCTCATACAATTGAGGCTGACAGACCCATCTGCGCGGCTGTCAACGGCATGGCTCAAAGTTGCTCATCGAGCTTGTCATACCTCTGGAATGGAACCTTGAGATACTTAGACATCTGACCCCCGATCTTGCCAAGCTGGCTGACACCACCGGAATCGAGAAGATTATACCGTGACTGATCGGCTAGAACGAGATTGAGCTGGTACGCATGCCACGACCGGCTAGGACCACCTTTGAATCCGGCGTAGATGCACTGGACTGCTATGACGTGATCAAATGGAATCTCAGGCAGTAGCCGGTGTCGCAAACCGGAGACAAAAATCTTTCTAGTTCAGGAATTGAAAACCACTCGTGCACCGAGCTTTGCATACCCAAAATGCCCGACAAGGAAACCGCCAGCTGCAAGGAGAGGAAAGAGAGCGGCAGCGATCCAGAAACCTCTGGCTAAGCCAAAGTGGAAACACAAACCAAGCAAGAGTGGCATTAAGGCGACGTAGACGAGGGCAGCAGTACGCCCACCCGGCCCAGGCGCAAGAACCATATTGCCCACGCGATCATACGACAAAACATAATGATTCCACTTGGCGGAATGATTCGTGTCGAGTGGTCGGCGATCTGTCATCAGCTTTCAGAAAGCGCCCAAGATCAGCGGCTGGCAACAGTCGCCTTCGGCTACCATCATCCGAATGGCAGGTCGTTACCTGCCATTCTTCATGAAATGAAGCGAAGGATGAAGTGGCTCGTCCTCGAGCAGCTCGAAGCAGCGATCAGCCTGGAGTTCAACGATTGTAGAGAAGAGTGGAAGAAATCCCAGTAGCTCGGAATTTTCCCCATTCGCGAGCGAGTCGAGTTTTCCCGCGGTCATGTCCCCCTTAAACCATCTCTGAAGCGGCGCCCCTGGCTGCCGCGCATGATGCTTTTTTCAGCCAAGTTGCGCGGCTTGAAGGAGAGGCCGTGCTGGAACTGGCCACCTCCGCCAGCATTGCGCCGATCACACCAGGTTGTCGCGCTCGGGAAAGGCCATGGGCCGGTGGGCGGGGCACCGCTCGCGTCAGGCGCCGAGGCGCCGGCGCCGGGAACAGCCGCGCAAACGCCTTCTGGCGGACGGGCAGCGGTTCGTCGCCCCGGTTCCAGAGGGTTTCAAGATAGAAGTAGGCAGCGCCCAGGCCCCGCTCGCGGGCCGCTTCGGTCTGGGCGGCCACCAACGCCACCGGCACCGTGCGGGTGCGCTGGCCGGCCATGATGCCGATCGCCACCGGGACACGCTGGCGACTCTCGGCCAGCTCCGGCCGCTGCAACTCGGCTCGGAAGCTTTCCAGATCCGGGCGGTAGAGCTGTACGAGAATCTCATCAGCGATGCCGCGTCGCACCCACTCGCGCCAGTTCTGCAGCTGCAGTTTGTAGGCGAAATCGTGGTAATTGGGCGACACCGAAACGATCGCGCCCGGCCGCAGGGCCTGCACCTGCTTATGCAGCGATGCCATGAAGGAGGTGATGCGGTCGGCCCGCCACTTCAGCCAGGCCGGGTTCTGCGGATCGGCCGGCGCCTCGCGGCCGGTCTCGCGCTTGTAGAGCGCCAGGGTGTAGGGGTCGTAGCCGAAGCTGCTCGGCAGGCTCATGTGGTCATCGAACTGGATGCCATCAGCGCCGCTCTTTTCCACGATCTCCAGCACCAGCTCGCTGATCAGCTTCTGCACCTCCGGCCGGAACGGATTGAGCCACACCACCTCCCCGGCGGCGGAGGTGGAGGTGAGGCCGCCGTCGCGTTGGCGGGTGAGCCAGTCGGGATGGCGGGTGGCCAGCTCCGAGCTCGGCGGCGCCATGAAGCCGAATTCAAACCAGGGCACCACCAGCAGGCCGCGGCCATGGGCCTCGGCCACCAGTTCAGCCATCGTGTCCTGCCCCTGCAGGCCCCGCGGCGTGAAGTCCTGCAGCCCCCGCCGCTGCGTTACCTCGCTTGGATACCAGGCGTAGCCGCCGTTCCAGGCGACCGGGTAGAGGGTGTTGAAATTCAGCCGTGCCAGGTCGGCCACGGCGGCGCGCATGCGCTCGCGGTCGCGCAGCACCGCCATGTCGTTGAGCGTCAGCCAGACGCCACGGATCTCGCTGCGGGCCGCGATCGTCTGCAGAGCAGCGGGCTGCGTGGCAGCTGGCTTCGGGAGAGGCAGCGGCGGTGGCTGGGGCTGGGCCGCGAGCGGCGGCAGGCCGATCAGCACAGCCACCAGCAGGGCGAAGCAGGCCTGCAGGAGCCGCAGAAGCGGGCGGCGGATCGGTGCGCGGAATCCCATCAGCGAAAGATTAAGCACCCCATCCGGATGGTGAAGGACGGCGGCGGCCCCGGCGGGCGGCAGACTGGAGACCTGCACCGGCGGCCATGACGCTCAGCCCCCCCCCCGGCACCATCACCACCCAGCTGGGCCAGCAGGGCCTGGGCCAGCAGCCCTGGTGGGTGGCCCAGTGGATGGAGCTGATCAACTCCTACCGCTACAAGAAGCGGCTGGAGCGCGCCTGGGAGTATGCCCGCTCCGGCAACGTGCTCTCGATCCGTTTCGAAGGTCGGCGCGTCCACGCCCGCGTGCAGGGCACGGAGAAAGACCCCTACAAGGTGAAGCTCTGGCTCGACGTGCTCAGCGACGAGGACTGGGGCTACGTGCTGGAAGCTCTCAGCCAGAAGGCGCGCTGGTCGGCCCAGCTGCTCGCAGGGATCATGCCGGAGGACATCGAGCGCGCCTTCGCCGCCAGCGGTCGCCGCCTCTTCCCCTTCAAGCTGCAGGAGGTGCGCAGCGAGTGCAGCTGCCCCGACAAGGCAAACCCCTGCAAGCACACCAGCGCCGTCTTCTATCTGATGGGCGATCGCTTCTCGGAGGATCCCTTCGTGCTCTTCCAGCTGCGCGGCCGCACCCGCGCCCAGCTGCTGGGCGATCTGGCCCGGCGCCGCCGCGACGGCGCCGAGGCGGGCGTCGACCATCCGCCCCATCCGCTGCACCCCTCGATCAGCGATCCCGGCCGCTGGTGGCGTTACGACGCCGCCCTCGATCCCGATCTGGTGGTGATCACCCCAGCCCTGGAGGGTGAATCGGGCCTCGACGGCGCCGGCCCCCTGCCGCTGGCGGTGGAGCCCCGCTTTCCCGACGCGAACCGCCTGTTTCTCGAACGACTCCATGAAGAGGGCCAGCGGCTCGGCCAGTTGGCCATGGCCCGCGCCATGGCCTCCGGAACCGGCAACAACGGCAGCGACGACAGCGGGGCATGAGCCGGGAGCGCATCGCGGAGGCCGCCGAGCGGCAAGCCCCCTGGCTGGCCGACGCCGCCATCGAGCAGTGCCGCCGCATCCTCCTCTCCCACGAGCTGGCCTTCGGCCGCCCGCTGCTGGCCGGCGCCGGGCCGGGCCGCTGCCCGCGCCAGGCGGCCCAGGAGCTTTTCGCCGCCTCCGTGGTGGTGCTGGCCCACGACGGCGCCGATCCCGGCAGTGATCCCGGGCCGTGCCTCGTGTACGCCAACCGGGCCGCACTTCTACTCTGGCGGCGCACCTGGGCGGAGATGGTGGGCATGCCGTCGCGGCTCACCGCCGAACCGGCCGAGCGGGCCGGCCGCGCACTCGCCCTGGCCTCGGTGCGCAGCCACCGCGCCATCACCGACTACAGCGGCATC
The DNA here is from genome assembly GCA_044233605.1 of Cyanobium sp. Lineage (GTDB taxonomy): Bacteria > Cyanobacteriota > Cyanobacteriia > PCC-6307 > Cyanobiaceae > Cyanobium. The sequence continues at coordinate 5,112 of JBIIJS010000109.1, forward strand.
CGGATCGACAGCCAGGGGCGGCGTTTCCAGATCCATGGCGCGCGCGTCTGGAGCGTGACGGATTCCCAGGGAAGCCCTGGCGGCCAGGCTGCCGCATTCAGCGACTGGTGCTGGATCTGAGCCCCCGCCTCCGGTGGGGGTGGAGGCGATCAGCCCGGCTGAGCTGACGAGCGAAGAACAAGGCATCCAGGCAACCGGAGGTGTCGCCCACCACTGAACAGGGCATCGCCCGGCACCAGCCGAAGCGCCCCATCCGACATTCCAGCGAGGCCTTAAAGCTGCCTTAATCAGATTCCAGAAATGGGTTGAGAGCGTGGGGGAAAGCTGCCAGGCCCCACCTCCATGGCCCTTGTTTTCAGCCAGATTGACCCCGCCTCACCAGCCATCAATGGCGTGATCGATGTCTCTGCACTCGGGGCGAACGCGGAAATTTCGGCTTATAACTCACTAACGGGTTATTTATATACAGTTGGCGGCGGATCAGGCGCCATTCTAGTGAGTGATCTACGGGATCCGAAGGCAGCCAAGGTTGTGGCAAAAGCCACCCCTGCCGACAACAGTCAAACCCTGCAAAGTGCAGCAGTCTTTGACAGGCTTCTTGCAATTGCGGTGCAGAGCACCATCAAGACTGATCCTGGCTTCGTTCAGTTCTACGACCTCACAGATCCAGTACAGCCAGTTCACATCAGCACAGTCATCGTCGGCTCTTTGCCCGACATGGTGAAGTTCAGCTCCAATGGCAGCAAACTTCTGGTGACGAATGAAGGTGAACCCGATTCGCCCTACAATATTGATCCCGAGGGATCGATCTCGGTGATCAATACCAGCGGTTATCTGGCCTCCACTCCAGTGGCACCGGTTCAGGCCGACGTGCAGACGATCGGTTTTGGCGCCTGGGAGAACCGCCGCGGCGAACTGATCAATCGCGGTATCCGCATCGGCCAACGCCTGGGCATTACCACCACCGTGGCCCAAGACATCGAACCCGAAGCAATCGCCATCAGTGCCGACGGCAAAACCGCCTGGATCTCCCTACAGGAGAATAACGCCTTCGCCGTGCTCGATCTCAGCGGCGCCACACCGGCGATCAAGGAAATCTTCTCCGCCGGAGTTAAAGACTGGAGCCGCGGCATCGCCAGCGCCAGCAATTACAGCTTCGAGCTGGAGTACGCAGCAGGCAAAGCCAATCAGCCCACCGGCGTCCTGGCCGGTGGGCTTTCGGGCCTCACCTTTGCCGGCAGGGAAACGGTGAGTGGCAACGAACTCGACGTTTACTACTCGATCACCGACCGGGGGCCCAACGGCGATCTGATCGCGGGCAAGCGCCAGTTTCTCGATCCCGATTTCCAGCCCAGCATCTACAAGCTGGGCATGAATCGCGCCACCGGAGCCATCACCGAACTCGGCCGCATCGGCCTGAGGCGTGCCGATGGCACCCCCCTCACCGGACTGCCCCAACTGGCGATCAAGGACGACATCCCGATCGACTCAGCCAACAACCCGCTGGCCTACGACCCATTCGGGATCGATTCGGAGACCATCTCCCTGTTCACCCTCACCATCGGCGGCGCCACGCGTCAGGTGTTCGCCGTCGGCGATGAATACCGCGGCCAGATCGGCATCTTCGATGCCGTCACCGGCAAGCTGATTCAGCGCTACATCCCCGCCGGGCAGAAGGCCCAGCTGATCGCCCAGCACGGCGCAGCGATCGGTGCCGAAACGATCGACAGCCTCCCCGCGGTCTACGGCAACCGCTGGGCCAACCGCGGCATTGAGGGCATGGCCTTCAACAGCAACGATGGCCTGTTGTACGCCTTCCTGCAAAGCCCGCTGGATGTGGACGCCAACGGCGACGGGATCACCGAGGGCCGCAGCCGCTCCGAGCTCACCCGAATCCTGGCGATCGATCCCGCCACCGGCACCCCGGTCAAGGAGCACCTCTACCTGTTGAGCGGCCGTACCGGCCAGGACAAGATCGGCGATGTGGCCTACGACCCGGCCCGCGGCGTTTTCCTGGTGATCGAGCGCGACAGCACGCGCAGCCTCACCGGCTTCAAGCACGTGTACGAGGTGGATCTGCGCGGCGCCACCAACACCCTGCCGCTGACCACCGCCGGAGACTGGCAGAGCGCGATCGGCGTGGTGAGCCCCGAGCTGCTCGACAACCGCCGCACGCTGATCGACCACGACAGCGACGCCAACACGCCTGAGATCTTCAGCACCTCCAGCGCCGACGCCTTGGCTGCGGCCGGCATCCGGCTGGCCCACAAGATCGAGCTGTTCAACCTGCCCTCGATCGGCGGCACCACTGCCTACGACAAACCCGAGGGCCTCACCATCCGCGACGACGGCGCGCTGGTGATCAACTACGACAACGACTTCGGCACCGAGGGCGCCAGCGGCAACACCTTCACGGTGGTGAGCTTCGATCGTGCCGGCTTCGACAGCTCCGATCGGGACGGCCCCTCCAACAGCAATCTCTACCGCCCGATCAGCGGCCTGCCGGTGCGGGGCCTCACCATGCCCGACGGCATCGCCACCTACACCGACGGGCAGGGCCGCAGCTTCCTGCTGGCGGTGGGCGAAGGCGACTCGCGGGAATACGAGCCCGATAAGGGCAACGTGTTCTTCGACCTCACCCGGGCCGATGCCAGCACAGCCGTCAACGGCACCCCCTTCCGCGACCATCCCGGCGTCAGTGCCCTGAATACCGCCTTCAGCGCCGCCACCGGCATCAGCCGCACCCGCCTCAACCTGCTCAACGACACCGGCGACATCGACGGCGATGGCCTGATCGACAAGCCCTTCAGCATCGGCTCCCGCTCCCTCCGCATCTACGACGACAAGGGCAACGTGGTGTTCGACTCCAGCAACGCCCTGGAAGAGCTGGCCCACAGGCTCGGCCTGATGGCCAGCAACCGCGACGACGACAAGGGCACCGAGCCCGAGATGGTGGAGATCGCCACCATGGCCGGCCGCACCTACGCCTTCGTGGCCCTCGAGCGCACCACCACCAGCGTCGCGGCGGTGTTCGATGTGAGCGACCCCTACAACGTGGTGGCCGTCGATCCGGTGGTGTTCCCCGGCACCGACCGCATCGAGGGCATCACCTTCCTGCGCAGCGCCGCCGGCGAGGCGGCCGGCCTGATCGCCAGCAGCGAGGGCAACGACAAGGTGAGCCTCACCAGCGCCTCACCGCTGGCGCCAGGCAGCGCCTTCAAGCTGCAGCTGTTCCACCTGGCGGATCAGGAGGGCAACATCACTGCCCTGGATGACGCCCCCAACCTCTCCGGAGTGCTCAATGCCCTGCGCGCCCAGGACATCGACCTCGACGGCATCCCCGGCTTCGTCAACACTCTCACCCTCTCGAGCGGCGACGCCTGGATCCCGGGCCTGTTTTATGGAGCCTCCGCCCAGGCCTACGGCGCCGTGGGCCGCGGCGATGTGCTGATCCAGAACGCCCTGGGGGTGCAGGCGATCGCCCTCGGCAACCACGAGTTCGACCAGGGCACCAGCGTGCTCAAGAACCTGATCAGCAGCAATGCCGCCGCCGGCTACCCCGGCACCGCCTTCCCCTACCTGAGCGGCAACCTCAACTTCGCCACCGACACCAATCTGGCCGGCCTGGTGGTGCCCGATGGCCAGGCACCCAGGCCCAACAGCCTCACCGGCAGTGTGGTGTTTGACGTGAACGGTCAGAAGGTGGGCGTGATCGGCGCCACCACCCCCTGGCTGAAGACCATCTCCAGCCCGGGCAACGTGGGCATCGCCCCAGCCCCATTCAGCGGCATCCCCACCCCGGCCGAACTGGATGCCCTGGCCGCCGAGATCCAGGCCGACGTGGACGCGCTGCTCGCCGCCAATACGGGGCTGAACAAGGTGATCCTGCTGGCCCACATGCAGCAGATCAGCATCGAGCAGGCCCTCGCCGAGCGCCTCCGCCACGTCGACATCATCGTGGCCGGGGGCTCCAACAGCCGCCTGTTCGACAGCAACGACACCGCCCGCTCCGGCGACAGCGTGCAGGGCACCTATCCGATCCTCAAGACCGACGCCGACGGCAAGCCGGTGGCGGTGGTGAACACCGACGGCAATTACAAGTACCTGGGCCGCCTGGTGCTCGATTTCGATGCCGCCGGCTCAATCATCCCCGAGAGCTACGACCCCACCATCAGCGGGGCCTACCGCACCGATGCCGCTGGCCTGGCGGCCCTCAACGCCGAGGC
>JBIIJS010000110.1:0-9218 GCA_044233605.1 Cyanobium sp.
GGCCCAGCAGGGGCACGAGCCGATCAGCACCGAGCTCGGTGGCCATACGCCACACCAGCTCCACGTCCTTCTTTGGCAGGGCCAGAGCCAGCTCCAGCTGAAGCGCCGGCGGTGGCGCCGCCAACAGTGGCGCGGCCAGGGGCTGCTCCAGCTGCAGCAGGCCGCTGCCCACCAACCGGGCGCTCCATAGATGACCGCCCCCATCAACCACCGCAAGGCGGTCGCCATCGCGGTAGCGCAGCACCCGGCTCAGGTAATGGAGCTCCTGGGGGAGCAGTTCCACAGGGCCGCGGTCAGCTGCAGCCAGTCGGCCCGGCTCGATCAGCAGGCGCCGCAGCTCGCGGCTCATCCGCGCAGGAAGGCGCTCTCGATCTCCTCCACCGGCCAGTCCTCGTTGACACCGCCGATCACCAGCTCAATGATCTCGATCACGTCGCGGTCGAGCTGGCGCAGGGCGTTGATGAGCACATCGAGGGCAAGGGCATCGCTGGTACCCAGATCAACCCAGCAGCGGCCCCATTCGCCCTGGTACTCGAAGGCCGAAAGGTCGTGCATCAGCGACGGCAGCGCCCGCTCCGCCTCCTCGCCGTCGTAGGCGAGCCAGCTGAGATCCGCCCCTGCCTCGTGGGCAGGCAGGCATTCGGCATTGAAACCGCCGAGCTTGCCGAGCACGAACCAGCTGTCGAACACCCCCTCGACGTAGTCGCGCTCCCCCTGGCCGGGGGGATGGGCGTAGCGCAGCCAGATCCAGCAGCTGAACGGATCGATCTCGCGAAAGCGGACCTCCATGGCGGTAGGTGGGGGCGTAGAAGGGTGGGCGTTCCACCCTGGCACCCGGCAAGCTGGGCGGATCGGCCAGGGACGATGCTCGAACTGCAGTCGGTGCGGTATCACCCCGCCACCAGCGCCGAACCGGTGTTGCGCGATGTGAACCTGCGGCTGGGCGCCGGCATGCCCACCCTGGTGGCGGGCCGCAGCGGCAGCGGCAAGACCACCCTGCTGGAGGTGATCAGCGGCCTGGCCGATCCCGACGGCGGCCGCATCCTCTGGAACGGCGAAGCGCTCAACGGCCGCCAGCGCCGCTGGCTGTGCGGCCTGGTGTTCCAGTTTCCGGAACGCCATTTCCTCGGCCTGAGCGTGGGGCAGGAGCTGCGGCTCGGCCAGAAGCGGCTGGGTAGTGAGCGGATTCAGGCTGTGCTGCGGCGGGTGGGACTGGAGGGGTTGCCGCTGCAGCGGCAACCGGAGCGGCTCAGCGGCGGCCAGCAGCGGCGTCTGGCCCTGGCGGTGCAGCTGCTGCGCGATCCCAGCGTGCTGCTGCTCGATGAACCCACCGCCGGCCTCGACTGGACGGTGCGCGACGAGGTGCTGCAGCTGCTCGCCGATCTCTCGCGGGAGCGGGCCCTGCTGGTGGTGACCCATGAGCCGGAACTCTTTCGCGGCCGGATCGGCGCAGGCTGGCGACTGGAGAACGGCCGCCTCCATCCCCTGGCGCGGCCGACCCTGAGCGGGCCGGTGCCGGCCTGAGCGGCGGCGGCGTGATTCGTACGATGCCTCAAGCGCGGAAACGGTCATGGGCGATCAGCTGCTGCGGGCCACCGCGGCGGGCGGGGGAATTCGGCTGGTGGCGGTCACCACCACCACCACCAGCCGCTTTGCGCGGCGGCGCCACCACCTCTCCTTCCTCACCACCGCCCTGCTGGGACGGGCGATGACGGCCGGACTGCTGCTGGCCAGCTCGATGAAGGTGGCCCATGGACGGGTCAACCTGCGCATCCAGTCGGATGGACCGCTGCGAGGCCTGATGGTGGATGCGGGCCGCGACGGCAGTGTCCGCGGCTACGTGGGGGTGCCCTCGCTGGAGCTCGATCCGGTGGGCGGCCCCGGCGAAGCCCAGTTCGACTTCCGCTCCGCCACCGGCACCGGCTATCTGCATGTGGTGCGCGACATCGGAGAGGGGGAGCCATTCAGCAGCACGGTGGAGCTGGTGAGCGGCGGCATCGGCGAAGACGTGGCCTCCTATCTGCTCCACTCCGAGCAGACACCCTCGGCGGTGTTCGTAGGCGAACGGATCGACAGCCATGGCGTGGTGTGCGCCGGCGGCGTGCTGGTGCAGGTGTTGCCGAAGGCGGCCCGTGAACCTGCCCTGGTGGCCCTGCTGGAGGAACGCTGCCGGGAGATCAGCGACTTCAGCGCCAGGCTTGCGGCCAACGCCGGGCACCTACAGGGCCTGCTGGAGGACATCTTCCCCGACCTTGACCCCCAGCCGCTTGAGGAGGAGAGCGCGATCACCCCGGTGCGATTCCACTGCCCCTGCAGCCGCAACCGCAGCATCGGCGCCCTGAAGCTGCTGGGCCGTGATGAGCTGCGTTCGATGCTGGAGGAAGACGGCCGTGCGGAGCTGACCTGCCACTTCTGCAACGAGGTATATGAAATCGGTGCCGGCGAGCTGGGAGAGCTGATTGCTGAACTCAGCGCCGTCTGATCCTCAGCTGATCAGCAAGGCGCCGAGCAGGAGCAGCAGCAGGGCCGGCAGGCCCTCGAGCTGGAGCGGCCCGATCGGCAGGGCCAGTCCCTGGCTGGTCAGCAACGCCAGCAGCGCCGAGCCCAGCAGCAGACCGCCCACGAGCAGTAACAGAGTGAAACCCACCGCCCGGGGGAAACGGCCTAGGCGTCGCTGCAGGTTGAGCAGGGTGGCGACGCTGGCCAGGCCCAGCAGAAGGCGGGGATCGGTGCCCGGCAGCAGCAGCAGCACCAGCAGGCTGCCGATCGAGGCGATCGGAAACCAGAACTCCCGGCCGCTGGCCAGGGCCAGGCCCGGCAGGGCGATTCGGGCCGAGCTGCCCCGCATGGCGGGCAGGGCGGGCAGCTGGGGCAAGGCCGGCAGGGCGGGACGACCTGAGGGGGGAGGCTGCTGTTCCCGCTGGGAGGCGCTGCGGGCGGCGGTGCTGACGCGACCCTGCTGGCGCTCCTTGAGGCGGTCCATCAGCACGGCGTCGTAGGCCGCCTCGACGCGCGAACGGGCCAGGGGGTCGTCGCCCACCTCGGCCAAGCGCGCCTGGCGCGCATCCTGCACGTCGTCGAAGGAGGCCTCAGGCGCCACGCCGAGGCTTTTGTAGGGATCGTTGCTCTCAGGCACGGCTCTCGGGCAGGGGAGGATTGGGGCCGGTTGATGGTTCCGAGCGTACCGATACCTGCTTAGAAAAGGGGTTCGCTGTGGTGAAAACCTGCTTCCTGCTGCAGGCGACGGCGGCAGGCCTCGGCCTCGAGCGGATCAAGCCGGCGGCGGCGCTTGAGGAGCGGCATCTGGGGCGGCAGATGGCTGCCCTCGCGAATCTCCACCAGCCGAGTTCCCGGCCCCGGCTGGGAGGGCACAAAATTGACGTAATCGCTGCCGCCGTCGCTGCGGGGGCGTATCAGCCACAGCGGCTGACCGGGGGGACCTGCGGAAAGAGGGGAGGGAGTGATGGGCATCACGGGTGACGCCGAAGCCGGCATGGCGTGACGAAATATTGCAACCATTCTGGCCACTGCTGCCCCCGTCCGTGGCTTTCGAGGCTGGATCAGAGCGCGATCGGCTCGACGCCGCTCACCACCGGCGCCACGGCGCTGAGCTCCAGCCCTGGGTGGTCCTCCTGCAGCTGGTTCAGGTTCCAGTCGTTGCGGAACAACAACACCGGCCGGTCCCAGGCGTCGCGCACGGTGCGGCAGTTGAAGATCCGCCCCACCTTCTCCAGCGCCGGCCAGCCGCCGCTCACCCAGCGGGCCACCGTGAACTCCATCGGTTCCAGCCGTGTCTGGACGCCGTATTCATTCTCCAGGCGATACTGAACCACCTCAAGTTGCAGCTGGCCCACCGCCGCCAGAATCGGATCGCGGCGGCTGGGATCGGTGTCGTAGAGCACCTGCACCGCCCCCTCCTCCCGCAGCTCGTTGACCCCCTTGCGGAAGTTCTTGAACGCCGAAGGGTTGGGATTGCGCAGCCAGGCGAAGATTTCGGGGCTGAAGCAGGGAATGCCCTCGTATTCCACCTTCGGCCCTACATAAAGGGTGTCGCCGATGGCGAACATACCGGGGTTGTTGAGGCCGATCACATCGCCGGGATAGGCGTCTTCCACCACCTCCCGATCCTGGCCAAACAGTTTCTGGGGCCGCGACAGGCGAATCGTGCGGCCGCTGCGGGCGTGGCGCACGCTCATGTCCTTCTCGAAGCGGCCGGAGCACACCCGCACGAAAGCGACCCGGTCGCGGTGGCGCGGATCCATGTTGGCCTGCAGCTTGAATACGAAGCCGCTGAACTCAGGCCGCAGCGGATCCACCTCCCCCTCGCTGCTGCTGCGGGCCACCGGTGGCTGGGCCAGATCGAGGAAGGCGTCGAGAAAGGGGCGCACACCAAAGTTGGTCATCGCCGAGCCGAAGAACACCGGGCTCAGTTCACCGGCGTGCACCCGCTCCAGATCGAGCTCGGCACCGGCGCCGTCGAGCAGCTCCAGCTCCTCGAGGGCCTGCGCCAGAAGCTCCGGCTCCACCAGGTCGGCCAACTCGGGGGCATCGAGAGCCAGGCGCCGCTCGGCTGCCTGGCGCCCCCGCTCAGCCCGCTCGAACAGGATCACGCTGGAGCTGCGGCGGTCGATCACGCCGCGGAAGCGGTCGCCGCCACCGATCGGCCAGTTGACAGGCCAGCAGGCCAGACCCAGCTCCTGCTCGATCTCATCGAGCAGCTCCAGCGGCTCGCGGCCCGGCCGATCCATCTTGTTGATGAAGGTGAAGATCGGGATGCGCCGCATGCGGCACACCTCAAACAGCTTGCGGGTCTGGGGTTCGAGGCCCTTGGCCGCGTCCTCCAGCATCACGGCGTTGTCGGCGGCGGCAAGCGTGCGGTAGGTGTCTTCCGAGAAGTCCTGGTGGCCCGGGGTGTCGAGCAGGTTGATCGTGCTGCCCGCGTAGTCGAACTGCAGCACGGTGGAGGTGATCGAGATGCCGCGCTGCTTCTCGATCTCCATCCAGTCGGAGGTGACCTTGCGTTGCTCCCCCTTGGCCTTCACCGCCCCCGCCTGCTGGATCGCTCCGCCGTAGAGCAGCAGCTTCTCGGTGAGGGTGGTCTTGCCGGCGTCGGGATGGGAGATGATCGCGAAGTTGCGACGCCTGGCAACCGCTTCCGCCAGACTCGGTAGATCCGCACTGGGGGCTGCTGAGGGCGTGTTGTTCATCGCACCAGCCTGCCAGCCAACAACTCCACCCTGGATGGCGCCTGGCAGGAGCCCTCCCTGAACGGTGGCTGCGCCCGATCCATCGCCTGACCGGGAGTTTCATGCGATCAGCCCAGCGACCATGACCGCTGAGAAGCAGCCCCTGATCGAAACCGCCATGCTCGATCCTTCCGCCCTGCTGCGGCTGTTTCTGTTGCGTGCCCTCTTCCTTGAGCCCCGGTACCGGCAATGGAGCTCAGCCTCCAGCACGGGATCAGCCTCCACGACGCCACTTACCTGGCCCGGCTCAGCGCTACGGCGCCTCTTTGGGCACGGCCGATGCCCAGTTGCTCAGGGCTGCCCGCCCCTGCGATGCCACGCATTCCTGAAATCCGCCCGGCAATCGCCCTTCGACCTGCAGGTATTGCTCGTCGATCTCTGTCACCAGCAGACCCTCCAGCCCAGCCGCGGCAAGCTGGCCGCGCACCTCATCGACGGTGAAGGCGGCCCGCAGCGAGTTGCGGTAGTCGGTGCGCACGATCGGGTGCAATCCGGCGGCATGGCGCCGCACCAGATCCGCCAGGGTCTGCTCGTCGGGCGGGCGGCGCAGATCGCGCACAAACACCACAGCCTCTGGTGCCGCCAGGGCCGCGATCGAGCGCCACAGCAGGGCCGGATCGTGGAGGTGGTGCAGCAGGCTGTTGCTCACCAGGGCGGAGAAACGCTCGCCCGCGAGCGATGGGCAGGGCAGCAACTCCTCGAGAAAACGCACCGATTCGCAGCGGTGCAGATCGTCGAGCCGCCGCGCCTCGGCGATCGCCAGCATCGCCGCTGAACCATCGACACCGAGCACCGTGGCGCCGGGGCAGCGCTCGGCCAGCAGAAAGGTGATGTTTCCCGGACCGCAGCCCAGATCAAGGATGCTTCGGCCGATCGCGATGCCGTTGCTGTCCAGCAGCGCCTCCACCATGGCCCGATCGCCGGCTGAGAAGTCGGTGTCGGCGTAGGCACGGGCCTGTTCGCCGTCCTCCATCAGCTCCGGTTCACAGATCCGCTCCATCGCGCCCGGGGTGTTGAGGATGCCCGCTCACGCTGGCACGGATCGCCCGCGGGCACGGCCCCGGCCTTGAGCAGCGAAGCGTTGCGCGTTTCGCACAACAGCGGCGGCCGGATCGGGATATTCCCCGGAGCCACCCATCCCGTTCAGCAATCACTCAGTTCTCCTTCAGTCAACCGAAACCGAAGCGATCCAGATCAATCGCAGCAGCATCGGCAATTGCCGACAAGGCAGCAGCGCCAGCCGAGGGTCTCCGGGGCGCCGCACCCCCTCGCTGGTGTTGCATTCATCTTGCCGACCCCACAGGTGGCGTTATGGTGCGCCCCACGCTGATGCCGCCTCACCCGTGACCCTGACCCCCTCACGTCAAGATCTGCGATCCGCCGCCGCCGCGCATGCGGCGAATCTCGAGGCAGCTCTGAACCAGCAGGGGCCGGCAGGGGAACGGGACTTTCCGTCCACCGCTCCGGCAGCCAACCCTGTCTTCTATCGCACCTACAGCCGCCGCACCGCCGCCGCCGGCCGCGAAAGCTGGCAGGAGGTGGTGGAGCGCAACCTGGCCGGCCTGCACCGGCTCGGCCACCTCAGCGACGACGAGGTGGATCTGCTGCGCCATATGCAGTTGCAGCAGAAGGCCCTGCCCTCGGGCCGCTGGCTGTGGATCGGCGGTACCGACTGGATCGCCGATCCTGAGAATTTCTCCGGTGCCTACAACTGCACCTCCACCAACCTGGTCGACTGGGACGCCTTCGCCCTGATGATGGACCTGGCGATGATGGGCTGCGGCACCGGAGCCATCATTGAGCCGCACCTGATCGAGCGCCTGCCGGCGGTGCGCAACGAGCTGGTGATCGATGTGATCAGCGACATCGGCGTCACCCCGGCCGCCCAGCGGCAGCAGCGCACCAGCCACCGCATCGCTGGCCATCAGGTGACCATCAAGGTGGGCGACACCCGCTCCGGCTGGGTCGACAGTTACCGCCTGCTGCTCGAACTCAGCAGCGACGGCCGCTTCAGCGGCCCGGTGCACGTGACAGTGGATCTGGCCGACGTGCGGCCGGTGGGCGAGAGCCTCAAGGGATTCGGCGGCATGGCCAATCCGGTCAAGCTGCGCGACCTCTACGGTCGGGTGGCCCAGATTCTCAACAAGGCCCGGGGCCGGCAGCTCACTTCTGTGGAGTGCTGCCTGCTGATCGACGAGGCCGCGGTCACGATCGTGGCCGGCAACATCCGTCGCAGCGCCGGCATGCGGCAGTTCGCCGCCGACGACACAGCCGCCGCCACCGCCAAGGACAACCTCTGGCAGCAGGACGGCGACGGCAACTGGCGCATCGATCCTGAGCGCGACGCACTGCGCATGGCCAACCACACTCGCGTGTTCCACAGCCGTCCGAGCCGGGAGGTGGTGCTCGAGGCGGTGACCAAACAGTTTCAGTCGGGCGAGGGGGCGATCCAGTTCGCCCCCGAGGCGATCGCCCGCTCCAACGCCGACCTGCTCACCAGCCCCGAACTGCGGGAGGAGTTTGTGGGCATCTACTGCGATCAGGGCCGAGAGGAGGCAGGTCGCTGGCTGCAGCTGCACCATGCCGGCATCGACGCCGACGAACTGGAGCACCGCCTCGGTCGCTACGGCCTCAACCCCTGTGGCGAGATCCTCGGCGCCGACTTCCACTGCAACCTGGCCGAGATCCACCTCAACCAGATCGATCCCCACGACGAACAGGCCCAGGAGGATGCCTTCCGCGCCGGTGCCATTTCCGTGGCCTGCCTGCTCAACCACCGCTTTGAGGTGGAGCGCTACCGCCGCAGCCGCGCCTGGGACCCGATCGTGGGCGTGAGTTTCACCGGCCTGTTTGATTTCTTCGTGCACGCCTTCGGCACCCCCTGGTTGCAGTGGTGGGAGGCCGGCCGGCCCGATTCCGAAGAAGGGCGCGCCTTTCGGGCCGAGGAGGCCCGCTACCTGAGCCGCTGGAGGGAGATCGTGCACCAGGCGGTGGGTGAGTACTGCGACCGCCATGGACTGCGCCGGCCCAACCGTTGCACCACCGTGCAGCCGGCCGGCACCAAGAGCCTGCTCACCGGCGCCTCGCCGGGCTGGCATCCGCCCAAGGCCCAGCGCTTCATCCGCCGCATCACCTTCCGCAAAAACGATCCGGTGGCGCTGGCCTGCATGGATTACGGCTACACGATCGTGCCCAGCCAGTCCGACAAAGACCAACAGGGCCGTCTGCTCGATGATCCCTTCGATCCCCGCTGCAGCGAGTGGCTCGTGGAAATCCCCACCGAAGTGAGCTGGGCGTCGATCCCCGGTGCCGACGTGGTGGAGATCAACAACTTCTCTGCCCTGGCCCAGTTCGACTTCTACATGCAGGTGCAGAAGCACTACACCACCCACAACACCTCGGCCACAGTTGAGTTCCGGGAGCATGAGATCGAGGCGCTTGCCGATGCGATCCATCACGCCATCGACAACGGCGACGGCTACATCTCGGCCGCCCTGCTGGCCCGCTTCGATGCCAACGCCACCTTCCCGCGTCTGCCGTTCGAGCCGATCGATGCGGCCACCTACGCGCGGCTGCAGGCGGAAGTGATCACCCGGCGTCGCAACGGCGACTTCTTCGCCGCTCTGCGCCGCCACGACGGCGGTGAACTGGAGGAGGCCGGTCCAGCCGGCTGCGATTCCGACAAGTGCCTGTTGCCGCTGGCCAGGCCCCAGAGCTGAGCGAAGCCCTACCCATGGGCCTGCGCAACCTGATCTCCCTGGCTCTGCTCGCTCTCGTGCCACTGTCGCTGGTGGCTGAGCGGCTCGGCTGGGGCGACGTCACGGTCTGCCTGCTGTCGGCCGGTGCGATTCTGCCGCTGGCGTTATGGCTGAGTACCGCCACCGAAGAGATCTCGATCAGCCTCGGGCCCACGGTGGGCGCCCTGCTCAACGCCGTGTTCGGCAATGCCGCCGAGCTGATCATCACGCTCAC
>JBIIJS010000111.1:0-9095 GCA_044233605.1 Cyanobium sp.
GCATTCGGCCATCATCTATCGGCATGTTGACGTTTTCTTTGGCCATCCTTTGCCGATCGATGAGGGTTTAAGATTCAGCTATCGAGGCAGAGGCGGAGCCGCTGTAGCCAGAGAAATCACCCAGGCTTGCTGGAACCAGATTGCTGAATTCCTGGCTCATAGATGCTGCTAAGTATTCCCTAATCATGGCCTTTACTTCCAAGTCTTTGCAGCTCATCGCATGCACGCCTGCAACACCTTCCAGGCCGCTTTTTGTCTTTTTGCCAGGAATGGATGGCAGTGGTGCCTCGCTTCAACCACAGGTTTCCAGACTCAGCTCTAGCTTTGACATCCATTATTTGTCGATTCCCCCAGACGACATTCAAGGATGGGACGAACTGACTGATCAGGCCGCAGCCTTAATCATGATGGAGCAGCAACGGCATCCTGGGGGCACGACCACAGTTTGCGGCGAATCGTTTGGTGGTTGTTTAGCATTGAGGCTGATTGCACGTTTCCCGAACCTGTGTGATCAGTTGATTTTGGTCAATCCTGCTTCATCAGCGCAGCGCCAGCCATGGATCAGTGCCTGCAGTTCTTTGACTCAGCTCTTGCCGCCGCCGCTCTACCAGCTCTCGACCTTTAGTCTGTGCAATCTATTGATTGCATCCGATCGGGTCAGCAGGCCCATACGGCTCCAGTTGCTGGCAGCCATGCAGGCCGTCAAGCCTCAAAGCGTTGCCTGGAGACTGGCATTGCTCAGACAGTTTCGCCTCAATGATCTGTCTCTCGATCGTGTTCGTCAGCCGGTTTTGATCCTGGCTTCAGGGGCAGATCGCCTCCTTCCTTCCCAGCACGAGGCGAGGCGATTGGTACGTTATCTTCCGAACGCAACCAATATTCTGCTTCCGGATAGTGGGCATGCCTGCCTTTTAGAGAGTAAACTCGATTTATCTGCCATCCTTAGATCGCAGAGTTTTTGTACTGATCTGCTCCCACCCACCCTGCCAGCCGAGCGCGCCATCCCAGCCTGCTGAAATCCGCAGGTAGCCCCGGTGTCAGTTGCCAGGGTGGATGGAGCCGTGCGGGAAACCGGCAACACCCTGCGCCTCCATGGCTTAATATTTTGTAACACCGCAGCAAAAGCCATGTTGGATCGCGATCTCAGTCGCCAATTCGTTGTTGAATCTCAGTCAAGGGCCATCGATTCCTGTAATGACGTTGCCGAGCTCAGGCGCATTGCTAAAACCCTGCTGACGGCCTGGCACCTGCAGTCCGACATGACGAGGTACTTTGGCGCCCAGGCGATGGGTATCACTCCTCAAAATCCATGAGTCTGTCCAGGTGTTCGGTGGCTCTGCTGGCGCCGAGTGGCCCGGTGGGTTCGCTCATCGCTTGGATCCCCCCCCTCGCCCCAGTTGCCATGCAGGGTGATGCCGAATGTTTTCTTTATGCATTGGTTCAGCTGTTTGTGAATCGTAACTCGCTGCAGCTGCCTTGGGAAGATGGAAGCCGATGTGCTGTCCGGCATCTTCTTCATGCCCCCAATCTCTGATTTCCCGACAGATTAGGAGCTGGCCGAATGCGAGATGTTCAACAGTACCTGGCTAGTACTCGGGAATTGGGCTGCAAGGCTAAGCATGAAACTGCACTTCTCAAGAGGCGAGCAAATTTTGAGCTCCTTGAGTTCGTGTGGGCCATCTCGGCTGATCAGGGGATGCAGGCGATGAACTGGTGAATGGTTTACTAAGCCTAGTCGCCTGAATCTTCAGAGTTTTGGATATATCTTGGATTTTATGTACGGTCATCCTTTCGGTCAATCGCTGGGGCCGCAGCAACGACCGCCCTCTTCCAGGATCTGCTCCTGACTATGCGGACCTCCGCGCCGAGCTGGCCCTGACGGCCTCGGAGCCCATGAGGCGGTGGATTGTGCCCTGGCCTCCCAGGGCTCCGTATGGGTGGGCAGGTGGTCAGCAGCTTCCATCCTGAAAGCCATTGCCCTGACAAAGGATGAGCAAAAATAAGGCCCCGACCGAAACGCCCCCTGTTGGATTCGAACCAACGACCGGCTGCTTAGAAGGCAGCTGCTCTATCCGGCTGAGCTAAGGGAGCCT
The DNA here is from genome assembly GCA_044233605.1 of Cyanobium sp. GTDB lineage: Bacteria > Cyanobacteriota > Cyanobacteriia > PCC-6307 > Cyanobiaceae > Cyanobium. The sequence goes on from JBIIJS010000111.1 coordinate 2,094, forward strand.
GGCGCCATTGTGCCAGCGTTGATGCCGGCAGGACGGGGTGGCAACGAGGCCCTTACAGTGAACAACCGTGCCTTTTGCGCTTCATGGCGGCCACCCGGCTCAGCGACAGCCAGAAGAAGGAGCTGGTGGAGCGCTTTCGCACCGGTGAGAGCAGCCAGGCGTTAGCCCAGTCTTACGGATGCAGCACGGCCACTGTGATCCGTTCGGTGCGGGCGGCTTTGTCATCGGAGGAGTACGACCGGCTCAAGCAGCAGGGCGGCCGCCGCCCATCCGTGTCTGCGGCTGCTGCCTCCGCGTCGGTGGCATCGCTGCCGGAGCCCGCCGCAGCTCTCTCGCACGCGGCCCCCGAAGAGCCCGATGCCGTCGATGCAGTTGTCGAAAGCGTCGCAGTCGATGGCAACGAGGACGACGATCAAGCGCCCGCTGTCCTGGCGATCGAAGATGCCGACGACTTCGGCGGCGATGAGGACGACGACGATCTGCTGGATGAGGGCGGCGATGAGGCTGAGGGCGATGACGCTGAGGCGGCCATGTTCGTGCCGATTGCACCCGCTGGTGCCGTCGACGATCACGGTGTGGTGGAGGCGATTCCGCTGGCTGACGCCAAACTGCCGCCGAGCGCTTACATGCTGGTCGACAAGACTGTGGAGCTGCAGGCTCAGCCGCTCAGCGATTTCCCGGAGCTTGGCCGCTTGACGCCCGAGGAGCAGCAGCGCCAGGCTCTGGTGGTTTTCGCCAACCCACGTCAGGCCCGTCGCCAGTGCGGTCGCAGCCAGCGGGTGATCAAGCTCCCCGATCTGACGCTGCTGGAGCGCACGTCCTCCTACCTGCTGGCTCAAGGGATCAGCCGGGTGGTGATCGAGGGTGCCCTTTACTCTCTGCCGGGCAGCTGATCGCGACCGGGAAGCAGCAGAGCGGCGGCTGAGCCGCCGCAGGCAATGCCCAGGGCCAGGGCCACGCCCAGCACGAATCCGGTGGGCAGGGCAGCGCTGCGGGCCACGCCGAAATTGAGCGAGCGTCGCTCGTCCAGGTTCTGGGCGCCGAGACATACCGCCAGCAGCACCAGCCCAGCGCCCAGCAGGCTGCCGATCAGCAGGCGCAGGCGCAGCAGCATGGCGGGCGGACGCGGTGAACTGGCGTCAGTCTGCCTGATGCAGCAGGGCGTAGAGGGCTCGGCGGCTGTGGCCGCTGCGCTCCGCCAGCTGGCGGGCGGCCTCGCTGCGGCTCAGGCCGCCTGCCACCAGGGCGTTGAGCTCGTCGCGCAGGGCCTGCCCATCCCAGGCAGGAGCCGCGGCGGCGGGGCGGCCGCCGAGCACCAGCGTGCATTCCCCCTGGGGGGGGTGGACGCGGAAATGGGCCAGGGCGGCGCTCACCGACGGCCCCACCTGCTGTTCGTGGCGCTTGGTGAGTTCGCGCGCCACCTGCAGAGGGCGTTCGCCCAGCACGGTCTCGATGTCGGCCAGCAGATCGAGCAGACGGTGCGGCGATTCAAACAGCACCATGGTGCGCTCCTCATCGGCCAGCTCCTGCAGCCGCGCCCGGCGCTGGCTGCCCCTGGCGGGGAGGAACCCCTCGAAGCAGAAGCGCCCGGTGGGCAGGCCGCTGCTCACCAGCGCCGTGGTGACCGCGCAGGGGCCGCTGGCGCAGATCACCGCATGGCCCGCAGCCCGGGCCGCCGCCACCAGCGGTTCACCCGGATCGGAGATGCCCGGCAGGCCGGCATCGCTGATCAGCGCCACCGATTCGCCAGCGGCGAGGCCCGCCAGCAACTGCGGAATGCGCTGGCTCTGGTTGTGCTGGTGATAGCTGATCAGCCGCGGCCCGCTGCCGGCCCTGCGGATGCCCAGGCGTTGCAGCAGCAGGCCGCTGTGCCGGGTGTCCTCGCAGGCGATCCGGTCGACCCCCTGGAGCAGGCGGAGCGCCCGCGGGGTGAGGTCGTCGAGGTTGCCGATCGGCGTGCCGACCAGGTAGAGCACGCCGGCCGCCGGTTCGGGTGCCTGCACCGGGGCGGGGGCGTTTTCCAGCAGCGGCGTGGGTTCCTGCACAATGCTCGTTTGATTTCCCCATGATGGCGGCCGCCCTCACCCTTCCCGCCGGTGTTTCTCTGGAGGCGCTGCTGGCGGCGCTACGGCCGTTGAGCTGGGGCGCCGCCGACATCCTGCGTGCCTACGCCCGTGGCGAGCAGCCGCCCCATGGATTCCCGCCGGCTCTGAGTGTGGAGGAGGGGGGGGAAGGTCCGGTGAGTGCTGCCGATCTGGCGGTGAACCGCTGGCTGCTCGATGAACTGGATCGCTCCTTTCCCACCGCCGCCTGGACCGTGCTGAGCGAGGAGACGGCGAAGGAGCAGCTCACGGAGGGCCAGTCCCTCGACGCTGAGTGGTTGTGGATCCTCGATCCGCTCGATGGCACCAAGGATTTCCTGCAGGGTACCGGCGAGTACGCCGTGCACCTGGCCCTGGTGCATCACGGCACGCCGGTGCTGGGGGTGGTGCTGCTGCCGGAGCCCGAGGAGCTGTGGCTGGGGGTGACCGAGGCCCTGGCGGGGAAGGTCGGTCAGGCCTGGTGCGAGAACCGGGCCGGAGAGCGCAGTCCGGTGCGCTTCAGCGAACGGCGGGCGCTGGGCGAGCTGGTGCTGGTGGCCAGCCGCAACCACCGCGATCAGCGGCTCGAGAAGCTGCTGGCCGCCCTGGAGCTGGGCGATACCAAGGCGATCGGCAGCGTGGGCGGCAAGGTGGCCACGATCCTGCGCGGTGAAACCGACCTCTACGTGTCGTTGTCGGGCAAGAGTGCCCCAAAGGACTGGGACATGGCTGCCCCCGAAGCGGTGCTGCGGGCCGCCGGAGGCGCCTTCAGCCATGCGGACGGCGCTCCACTCACCTACAACACCGGTGATGTGCGCCAGGCCGGCTGCCTGATCGCCAGTCATGGGCCAGCCCAGGGGGAGCTGTGTGCCCGGGCCGCCGCGGCGATGGCCACGATCGATCCGGGCTTCGCGGTGTGAGCGCCCGAGGGCTCAGGCCGGCACGGGGGTGTCGGCCTGGGGCACGCCGCGCAGGGTGAGGTTGATGCGTCCTCGGTTGTCGATCTCCCGCACCCGTACCGTCACCTGGTCTCCCACGTTGACCACATCCTCTACCTTCTCCACCCGCGCCTCGGAGAGCTGGGAGATGTGGATCATCCCCTCCTTGCCGGGCAGGATCTCCACGAAGGCGCCGATCGGGATGACGCGGGTGACGCTGCCCTGGAACACCTCACCCTCGCTGACCCGGCGGGTGAGGCCCTCGATGATGCGCTGAGCCTCCTCGGCGGCGGCGCCATCGTGGCTGGCGATCGTGACGATGCCGCCGTCTTCGATGTCGATCTTGGTGTTGGTGCGCTCGGTGATGCCCTTGATCGTGCGGCCGCCCGGACCGATCACCGTGCCGATCAGCTCAGGGTCGATGCGGAAGCTGAGCAGGCGCGGCGCGTGGGGGCTGAGGGTGTCGCGGGGCTTGTCGATCGCCTCAAGCATCTTCTCGAGAATATGCAGGCGGGCCGGGCGGGCCTGGTTGATGGCTTCCGCCACCGACGGCAGGGCCAGGCCGGTGATCTTCATGTCCATCTGCAGGGCGGTGATGCCCTTCTCGGTGCCGGCCACCTTGAAGTCCATATCACCGAGGAAGTCTTCGATGCCCTGGATGTCGGTGAGGATGCGCACCTCCTCGCCCTCCTTGATCAGGCCCATGGCGGCGCCGCTCACCGGGGCCTTGAGGGGCACGCCGGCATCCATCAGCGCCAGGGTGCTGCCGCACACCGAGCCCATCGAGGTGGAACCGTTGGAGCTGAGGCACTCCGACACCACGCGCAGCACGTAGGGAAAGGATTCCTTGCTGGGCAGCACCGGCACCAGGGCCCGTTCGGCCAGGGCGCCGTGACCGATCTCGCGGCGGCCGGGGGAGCGCATCGGCTTGGTCTCGCCCGTGGAGTAGGGCGGGAAGTTGTAATGGTGCAGGTAGGTCTTCTCGGTGGTCGGGTTGAGGTCGTCCATCTCCTGGGCATCGCTCGGGGTGCCGAGGGTGGCGCAGGAGAGCACCTGGGTGAGGCCACGCTGGAACAGGGCCGAGCCATGCACCCGCTTCGGCAGCACGCCGGCGGCGGCGCTGATCGTGCGCACCTCGTTGAGGTTGCGGCCATCAACGCGTTTGCCTTCGTTGAGGATCTGCTCGCGCATCAGCTTCTTGGTGAGGCCCTTGTAGCTGTTGCCGAGTACCTTGCCGTTGCTGGAGACGGCCACCTTGACGGCGTCGTCGTCGGCGAGGGCCGCAATTGCCTCGCTCACCTCCGCCTTGATGGCGTCGAGTTTCTCGTCGCGCTCGGTCTTGGTCTGGGAAAACTGCTTGAGCACCTCGCCGATCTGCTTGGCGCAGGCCTTTTCCAGATAGCTGGGCAGGGTGGGGTCGACCGCTTTCGCCTCGGGGATCACCTGCTCGATGCCGAGCTCGTTGAGCAGGTTCTGCTGGGCCTTGATAAGCTCGCCCACGGCTTCATAGCCGAAGTCGATCGCCTCGATCACGTCCTGCTCGGGCAGCTGGTTGGCGCCCGCCTCCACCATCACAACGCCCTGGGGCGTGCCGGCCACCACCAGATCCAGTTCGCTGCGCTCGATCTCGCGGAAGCTGGGGTTGAGCACGAAGTCGTCGCCGAGCAGGCCCACCCGCACCGCGGCCATCGGGCCGTGGAAGGGGATCTTCGCGAGCAGGGTGGCCATCGAGGCACCGGTGACGGCAAGCACGTCGGGCGGTACGCGCTCATCGAGTGACATGCAGGTGGCCACGATCTGCAGGTCGTCGCGCAGCCAGTCAGGGAAGAGGGGCCGCATCGGCCGGTCGATCAGGCGGCAGGTGAGGATGGCGCGCTCGGGGGGCCGGGCCTCGCGGCGGAAGAAGCTGCCGGGGATGCGGCCGGCGGCGTAAAGGCGCTCCTCGTAATCGCAGATCAGGGGGAGGAAATCGATGCCTTCCCGACCTTTTGAGCGGGTGGCGGTGACCAGGATCGCCGTATCACCGCACTCCACCATCACCGAGCCCCCCGCCTGGGGAGCGAACCGACCGGTAGTCAGCCGGATCTCCCGACCATCGAAGGAGATCGACTGCGTGTGTCCTTGCACTGGGCTTTATGTCCTTTTTGTGTCATGTCCATCCTGCCATCCAGGGTTCACTGGCCAGGAAGCCATCGTGAAGCCTTAGGTATGCGGGCCGGGCACGGGCCCGCTTCAGCCGGTGGTGGTAGGCGTCGTCGTCGAGTTCGAAGCAGCCGAAGCGCTGCAGGTGCGTGTTGCTGAGCTGCACATCGAACAGCTCGAAGCCACCCTGTCGAAGGGCTTGCACCAGGCCCACCAGCAGGGAGTGGCCGGCCTGGGGGCGGCGATGGGCCATCGATTCGCCGATCCAGCAGGCGCCGATCGCCAGGCCGATCATGCCGGCGGCCAGACCATCGCTGTCGTGCACCTCAACGCTGTGCACCAGCCCGTCGGCGTGGAGCCGTCGGTACACGGCCATGAGCTCCTCGCTGATCCAGGTGTCGCTGCGGCCGGCGCAGTCGGCGAGCACGGCCTCGAAGCTGCGGTTGAGGGCCAGCTGCAACACCGGGCCGCGACGCAAGGCGCGCCCTACCGAGCGTGGAACGCGGAAGTTGCCGTCGAGCGGCAGAAGGGCCCGTTGCAGACTGCGAAACAGGCGCAGGTTTCCGGCAGGGCCATCGGCCATCGGAAACCAGCCGCTGCCGTAGGCCTGGATCCACCAGGCGGTGGGCCAGAGCCGGGAGGGTTGATCAGGATCCGGGGCGGCCGTGGCTCACCAGCTCGACTTGACCACGCCGGGCAGCTCACCTTTGTGGGCGCGCTCGCGCAGTTGGTTGCGGCAGAGGCCGAAATCGCGGTAGAAGCCCCGGGGCTTGCCGGTGGCCCAGCAGCGGTTGCGCATACGCACGCGGGCACTGTCGCGTGGCAGAGCCTGGATTCTGCGGTGGATCTCCAGACGCTCCATCGGATCGGCTGCTGCCTCGAACGCGGCTTTGAGAGCGCTGCGCTTCGCGGTGAAACGCTCCATTACTTTGCGGCGCTTCACATCGCGCGCGATCATCGACTTCTTCGCCATGCGGCCGCAGCTGCTGCAGGTAAGTGGTCATTCATCTTACCCGCCCGCCGGCCCGGCATCAGCGGCTGAGCAGTTGCTGCACGGCCGGCAACTGGCTTGTGTCCTTCACGATCAGTACCAGGCTCAGGCCCATCAGCAGCACGAAGCCCGATTGCATGAAGGCCATCTGGAAGCGTTCCGGCAGGGGCCGTCCGCGCAGGCCCTCAAGCAGCAGCAGGGCGAACTGGCCGCCGTCGAGCATCGGCAGCGGCAGGGCGTTGAGCACCGCCAGGTTGATCGAGATCAGGGCGGTGAACAGGAACAGGCTGCTGCCACCCTGACGGGCCAGCGATGCGCCCATCTCAACGATCTTCACTGGGCCCGACACCTGCGGTGCGGTTTCGCCGAAGTGGGTGATCAGGGTGAGGAAGCCGTCGACGGTGCGGCGGGTAAGGGCGGTGAAGTCGTGGTTGGCCTGGCGGAACGGCTCAAGCGGGCCGAGGGGGGCGCGGAATCGTTCGGTGCCGTGGGGCTGGAGCTGGGCGCCGACGCGGCCGATGCCGCCGAGATCCACCGGTGTGAGCGAGAGGCTGATGGGCCGGCCGTCACGCTCGGCCTGCAGGTTGAGACCCAGGCCGGGGGCACGGCGGATGCGCTCCACCAGGTCGCTCACCGCGGCCTGGCCGCCGCCGAGGGGGGTCCCTTCCACCGCCAGAATGCGATCACCCGGCTGCAGACCGGCAGCGGCGGCTGCCTGGCCGCTCTGGATGCCGCTCACCAGCACCCCCTGGCCGGAGCTGAAGCCATCGGGGATTCCCAGCAGCAGGCTCTGACTGAGCAGCACGGTGTAGGCCAGCAGCAGATTGGCGAGCACGCCGGCGGCGATCAC
>JBIIJS010000112.1:0-9078 GCA_044233605.1 Cyanobium sp.
GCGGTGATGGTGGCCGTGGATGCCAACGGCGCGCTGGTGGGCACCTACTACCTCCGGCCCAACTCCCTTGCTCTGGGTGCCCACGTCGCCAACGCGGGCTACGTGGTGGCCGAGCACTGCCGCCGCCAGGGAATCGGCAGCAGACTCTGCCAGGACTCCCTGCAGGCGGCGCGGCGACTGGGGTTTCGGCTGATGCAGTTCAACCTGGTGGTGAGCACCAACGCGGCCGGCCTCCGCTGCTGGCAGCGCAACGGCTTTCAGGTGGTCGGCACCCTGCCTGGGGCGTTTCGCCACCGGCAACTGGGCTATGTCGATGCCCTGGTGATGGTGCAGGCGCTGGTGAAGGAGCCATCCCCATGAAGGTGGTGCCGCTGCGGCTGACACCAGGCGCCGACCTGCGCCTGGCCCTGGAGGCCTGGATGGGAGAGCAGGAGGAACTGGCCGGCTGCGTGATCAGTGCCGTCGGCAGCCTGTCGATGGCGCAGCTGCGTCTTGCCGGCGCGACGCAGGCCACGGCGATCCACGGCGAGCTGGAGATCCTCAGCCTCTCCGGCACCCTCTCGCTCGATGGCGCCCACCTGCACATCGCTGTCTCAGACAGCAAAGGCGCCGTGATCGGCGGGCACCTCTGCGCCGGCTCACTGGTGTGCACCACCGCGGAGCTGGTGATCGGTCTGCTGCCGGAGTGGCAGTTCAACCGGAAGCTGGATGCGGCCACCGGCTATGCCGAGCTGCGGATCAGTCCTCGGGATCCGAGCTGAGGGGCGGCAACCGCCGCTCTACCAGCAGGAACACCAGCCAGGCGACACCCGCACTGATGCCACCGGTCCAGTCGTTGCGGAGCAGCTCCACGATCGACACCGTGCTGGCGCCGATGCGCAGACCGCGCAGCAGGAAGCGTCCCAGCTTCTCCAGCGTGTCGCGGTTCACCGTCATCGGCTCAGGATGCGTCAGCTCAGGCCGCCGATGGTCAGCACCACCAACTGGCGTAGATGCTGGAGTTCGACTGGGGTGATCTGTGACTTGGTGGCAGCGGTGATCCGTGTCTTGGCTACACAGGTCAGGTTCTGAGGAAGCAGGTAGCTCACCTTCTTGCAGCCGTTGCTGGGACTGGGCTGCAGCACCACCGTCAGATCGGGTATGGCCAGAGCATGGTCTCCTGTCATCGGTACCACCAGCACCGTGGGGTAGGCCGGGTCAAACAGTTCGGTGTCCTGCACCACCACAGCTGGCCTGAGCTTGTTGGGCTCTGGTGGCTGGGGATCCTGGGCGGGGTGCTCTGGATCCTTGCGCCAGTCAACGGTGACGATCTGCCCAGCCTTGAGCTCCACGCTGGTCGTCAGCGGGTGATGGGCTCAGGGGTGGCCCAGTCGTCAATGAACCCTTGGGCCTCAGGATCAGCCGCGATGTGATCGGCCACTGTTTTGCTCTGGGCCCGGATGCGGGCCCGCAGGGCATCCATCGCGCTCACCGAGCTGCTCACCGCCACGATCCGTCTGCCGCCGCGTTGGCGGCGGCGAATGGAGAAGGGAGCTTCCGGCTCCTGAATGGCTTGATCGGCTGGGGTCATGACGGCAGCGGCTTTCGCCGACCGCATGGACGTTGGCTCAACCTTAATCGCGGTGTCAGTGTTGGGGTTCATGGCTGCAGCCGCTCCTCCAGCAGGGCCAGTGCCAAGGCCTGTTCACGGGCGCTGCCGCCGCGCACCGCATCGAACAGGGCCAGCAGTTCCCCCAGGGCCGGATTGCGCTCCGCAGCCACGGGAACACTGGGATAGAGCGGGTGGAAGGCGATGCCCCGGGCTGTTCCCTTCTTCCACGGCCACACCGGTGGCGGGTCGCTACCTGGCCGGATCTGTTCGTTGAGGGGGGAGGCGGCGTAGCCGGTGGGAATACCGCGGCTGAGCCCGCCCTGTGTGGCGGGAAAGCAGTAGCGAGCGCCGTGCTGCACGAAAGCTTTCAGGGCAGCCCTCACCACCGTTGGCTTGCCGGCTCCATCCTTGATCGCCAGCTTGGCGGCGACGGCACGTTCCACCGCCGCATGGGCCTCCGAGGCCGTCATCCCCAGCTCAGCGCCGAGGGCCGCATAGGTGGGGGCAGGGCCTGGGTCCAGGGCCAGGCGCAGCAGCACCACCAGGTCCTGCGGGCGCAGCACGAGCTGGGGATTGGAGGGTGAACGGGCCACGGTCGCAGAGGCTATTCGGCATTCGCGAATAGCGAATCTACGATGCCTAGCGCGGGTTGTCTGCTCTCTCAGGGCTCTGGAGCAGACGGCGGCAGCAGCCGCTCGATCGCTTCATGGGGCACGCCCACCTGCTGGGCGATCAGCAGCACCAGTTGCTCCAGCCGAACGAGACGCTGCTCCAGGGCTTGGAGCTCGGCGCCGCCAGCCTTGCCCCCCGTGCCCTTCCCACCTGGGCTGGGTTTGGTTTTGGGAGGGGGAAGCAGGGACAGGGGCGGCGGGCCGTTGGGATCGGCCAGCAGCAGGCCCACCATCAGATCTTTCCTGGGGCGCTTGGGCACCTTGATGCCCCTCTGGGCACAGAGCTCCTGCAGGGCGTCGTTCTTCAGGGCCAGGAGTTGAGCCTCCGTGGCGGGTGTGCCGCCCTCGGGCTGGATCAGGGCGCGGGGTTCCTCGACTGCCGTGGCGCTGTCGCCCAGCTCTTCCGCCAGGCCGCGATAGAGCCGGGCATCGGCCTGGGCCAGCTGCTGCAGGGTGGAGCGGAGGGTATCGGCGATCTCACCCATGGTCGTCGGCTCCTTTGGCTTGATCCTGGATCTGCGGCTTGCTCTCTGGATTGGGCTGGTTCAGCTGTGGCTGCTGAGGGCCTGTGGGCTCGGCCGGGCGTGGGGGCTGAATGCCATTGGCGCTCAAGTCGATGGGCCGCTGCGCACTGTCCCCCGGCGGTGTGGGTGTCCCGGCTGCGGGTCCGTGGCCGTTGCCATTGCCGCCGGGGGATGGCGGTGGCGGCAGAAGCTCCTGCGACTTGTTGATCAGCTCCTGCTGCTTCTGCTTGAGATCGCCGAGCCTGTCCTTGGTGCGGCCCCAGCGATTGATGAAATGAATCACTGCACGGACGAGATCACCGATATACCCGCCACCTTGAAAGCTATGGCGACCTTTCTTGTAGCGGCTGAAGCCATTCACCAGATCATCGCCGGCATCTTCAATGTCACCGGCGATGGCCGTCACGATCTCAAGGAGCTCATAAAGTTCCTTGCGCTGGGGCAGATCGCGACTGGCGAGGGCCGTGATCCGTTCCTTGAGCAGGGCTGTTTCATCCTTGGCCTTGTTGGCCAGACGCCGATGCTGGGCGCGGCTGCGCATCAGGCTGGAGTAGCAATTGCGCAGTTCCAGGTAGGTGCTGTTGAGCTCCTCACGTTCAAGCGGTTCGGGATCGGGCGGGAAATCGGAGGTTGGGGGCAGGAAGACCATGCCGTGCTGCACATCGGCCTCCATCCTCAGAACGCAGCTGCAGGTGACAGCGATGGTGAGGAGGCTGGATCTATGCGTGGGGTGAATAGTTCCGGCATCGCCCCTTATGACGACTGAGGCGAGAGGGGTGCTGAACGAGCTGCAGATCCGCAGCAATCTTCACAATGTCGCCGGAATCGTCCGAACAAAGCGAAATCACTTCGCATACCAGCGCCAGCTCGCTACCCGCTCTGGCTCAGCCCGGGGCGCACACCGCCCGGGGAGATCTCCGGCCTCTGCTCATTCGCAGGAGAACTGGGCCAAAAGCGAGTCAGGTAGCTGGGGCTTTGTTCACTGACGCCTGAGCCGTTCTCGCCATGCCCCACATCGACCTGCTCCTGGCTGCTGAGCTGCTGGTGGTGCTGCTGCTCGTCGCCACCATGGACGCAACCTGCCCACAGGCGGGGGCGGCGGAGCCGCCAGTGCAGGAGCCAGGGCTGCCCGTGCAGTGGACTGCCGAGAGCGACCTGCATGCCCAGCGCATCCTGCGGCTGGAGAGCCGCCGGGCCGCAGGCTCTGCTCCCCTGCGCTGAGGGCAGGAGCGATGACCCTCCTTAGGATCGGTTGGCTAACGGTTGCGGGTCAGGAGGGTTCCGGGATGCTCGGCGGTGCAGACCAAAAAGCCCTCTTCGATTACTGGCACGACCGGGTGCGCCTCACCAACCTCAAGCGCCTGGGGGCTCGCGAGCACGTCACCACCCAGGAGCGGCGGCATGAGTGCACCAACTACGACGAACTCAGGCGGCTGAAAGCTGTTCAGGAGCTCGATGAACTGGAGCGCTGCCGGGTCATCGCGATCATCAAATACGAGTGCACCGCGAAGGTGCTGCAGCGCCGTACGGGCCTGCTGCGCGATTATGCCCGCCAATGTGAAGAGCCCTCGATCACCGCCAGAAAGAGAGAGGATTGTTGGCTCTCATTACCAAGCTCAAAGACATCCTCAAGGGCAAGGATAGCACCATTTTTCGTCTGGAGTCGCGGATTAAAGCGCTTCAAGCTGAGAACGAGGTCCTGCGAACGGAGCAACAGCAATCCAAAGCGGAACGCCAACGCAACAAGGAACTTGATGCGCTTCAGCGCGCCTACGAGGCTGAGGTGGAGCGCCGCAAGCAACTGGCCAAAAACAACCAGAGCCTCGGTGGCCGCGTCGCCCACACCAACCGCTACCGGCGCGAGCGCGATGAGCTGAGCGAGGCCCTCAGGATCGAACGGCAGACCAGCCAGGCCCTGCGGCGGGAGCTGGAGCAACTGCGCGGCGGTGAGCAGCTCGGGCTCGGCCTGGCTGAGTGAGCACCATGGCCCGCAAGTCGTCCCCACCGGCGAAAAGAGCCCAGCCAGCCGCCAAGGCCAACTCCACGCGGCAGAAAGAACCCTCGCTGGCCGACCTCAAACGCCAGGTCTTGGCTCTGGCAAAGGTCTCCAGCACCAAGGAGCTCAAGCGAGCCAACGTGGATCTGCGCCATCTCGATTTCCGCCTCAAGGCCAGCTGGCGCTCTGCCTTGGAGGTGCTGCAGCAGGCGGCGGCGGCCATGGCCGAGTGGGACCGCAACCCACCGGAGGAATACAAGGAGCTGTTCGCCGAGATCGATCAAGCGGCTGCGGCCTATAGCGCTTCGATTGAGCAGGGCCTCAAGCTCAGCAGTCAGCTGCGCGATGCTGCCGACGACCTGGAGGCCCTCTCCGGTGAGCTGCAGCAAGAGGCCGAGGAGCTCAAGACAATCGAGCAGGCCTCCCACAAGCAGCGCCGGGCGCGCTCGCTCAACTGATAGCACTGCCAGTCTTTGACACCGCGGCTGAACAAGGCGGTAGTGGTGCAACGATCCAGCTGCTCCAACTGACGGTTTTGACGCTTTGGCCTAAGATCGGCCCATGACTGCGATCAGCCCGGCTCTCCTCAGTGATGTGACCGCCGTCCTGCGGCAGGCTGGTCGGAGCGACCTGGTTGATCGGCTGGTCGCGAGTGCTACCGCTGCCCCGCTCACCAGTAAGCAGGCTGCCACCATGCTTGGGGTGTCGTCGGCCAACACCGTGAAGAACTGGCTGGAGGGGGGGTGGTTCCCTGGGGCCTATCAAACGGCTGGTGGGCACTGGCGCTTCCCGCTGGAAGACGTGGAGGCCGTGAGGACCCGTTTGGAAGACCAGCGCGATCGCAACAGCCGCAGGGATCTGACACCTGTTGATTGCGGCGACGAGTCGGCCGACTTACCGCTGTCTTGATCCAGTTCAGCGCAGAAACTTTCGCATCGTCAGCATTGGATCGCCATCATCAAGCTGGAATGGGCCGATTGGATCCGTGACAAAGCCCACTTTCGTGTAGAAGCCGATTGCCCGCGCATTGGTCGAGCGAACCCATAGCTTCAGGGCAACACAGTTCGCCTTGGATCGCGCCTGTTCTTCCAGGTAGGCCATGATCGAAGCGGCGTAGGACTGACCCGCTGCCGAGGGATTCGTCTGGCCTTGAAAGGCTTGGTTGATGCCAAGCATTGAGATCACCAAAACCTTGGCTTTCGAGTCGCTCGCGTCATCAGGATGGGGCTGGTTGCGGAAGCTCGCGGCCGCAAATCCCACAACGGCACCAGCCTCTGCAGCGCGGAAGAGATAAGTCGTGAGCGAACCTCCCTGGCTTTGCTCTGCAAACCATTCGCGGGTACGGAAGTATTGATCAACCCTTGCCTGGCCGCTGCAGAAGACATCTAAGAAAGGATCATCCGGTTCGGCCCGCTCAACGAAGACTCCCTGCGCCATGATCAACAGTCCCCATGTTGCTCAGTATAGGGAGGGAAATCTTTCCCCTCCCTTGTTTCGTTCTAGTTTGCCGAGCTGCGGCCAAGGAATCACTTTTTACGTCACCTGTATCCCTTCAACCGTTGACCTCGTCAATCGTGGTCTCTTGCTGCCAGGCTTTGGCGATTGCACGATCCAGTCGCCGCAGGAGCGCCACGCAGTCGATCGGACCAACACGCCCAACCGTGATGTCACCACTTTCTTCCAGGATTGCTTCGATGTTGGGGTAAGCCATGAGCTGTGTGGCGTGGGGGGGGCTTTGCGGCGCCTGTCAGCCGTCTGGTTCGGAGAGCTGCAGCATCAACGTCGAGGCGCTGAGCGGCGAGGGGCGAAATCCAAGCGAGCGGTAGAACGCTGCCGCCTGCTCATCGATTGCGTGCACGAGCAGGGCTCTGGCGCCAATCAGCCGCCGAGCGGCCATGCTGCGCCTCAGTGCATCGCAGACCACCACGGTGCGCGACACCCCTTGGCGCGCATTGGCCAGCGCCCGCTGTTGCGGCCAGCGGTTTAACGCGGCGTTGCCGCAGTCGAAGCCTTCCAGCTGATGCTGGGGGCCGAGGGGCTCAGGCCGGCGCATGCCACGGCTGCGGCGGGTCGAGCAGGCGCTCGATGCTGGCCTGATCCTGGGCGGCAGCGCCCGAATCCTCCAGATCAGCCAGCAGGGCCGTGGTCTGCTCCTGCGTGAGAGAGAACAGGTTGCGATCCAGGAGCACATCGCGTGCCCGTTCCTGGCAGCTGCGCAGGATGAATTCGGTGCGGCTGATCCCTTCCGCTGCAGCGGCCTGATCAATCAGCTGGCGCTGCTCGACCGAGGCCCGCAGTTGCAGCACCTGATCGCGTGCCATGGCCATCGCCTTGGTTGTCATCGATTGCTGTCGATGCGGATGCCGGCGCCAAAGCCGAGCAGCCAGTTGCGCAGGTCGATGCCTAGCTGCTCCTGGATGTTGGTCATGGCCAGGGCGGGGAAGCCGTGGCCGCACATGCCGCCATCGAAGCGCGCCGCGGCCTGGCGGGAGAGGGGAACCAGGTGCTCGCGGCGGTTACCCCTGCGGCCCTTCATGCGCTCGGCCGGGATGGTCCACAGGGACTCCTCAAAGTCGAACTCCTTCCAGCGGGCGGCGATCAGTTCGCTGGTACGCATGGCGGCGAGCAGTTCAGGCAGCTCGCTCCAGGGGATGCAGGGGTAATGGCTGGTGGTCTGTTTGACCACGGGCGTGGCGCTTGAGGGAATGGGTCGGATTGATGGTGCAATGGCCGATGGCGACGGCGTAATCGAGCACCTGGCTGATCACACCCAGGGAGCGCTTGGCGGTTTCATTGGAACCGCGTTGCTCGATCGAGCGCAGCATGGCCAGACAGTCCTTGTTGTGACGGTGATCTTTGCTGCATTTCATGGCATCACAGGGATTGATTCCGTCTTCAGAGAGAAGACGTTTTTGCTCATCACCGATGACGCGGGCAGCCTTGAGCGAAATCCTGGGATAGGGCCCGATGCGCAAATCCTGTCGGCGACCTTCCTTGGTCGGCGGGAAGCGATGCCGCCAGAGCCAGTACTTGCCGCCAGCGGGGTCAACCTCCAGGAGCAGGCCAGCACCGTCCCGGAACCGCCGAGAACGCTGTGGCAGAGCGCGAACTTCCCTGTTGGTTCGAGCAAAGAGCTCAATTACACCACCACCTCAGTTTTAAGCCACCACTTACACCACCACAATTTTTTGCTGGTCTGGGTTTTGCCGGGATCTCATTGGACGCCCCCAAAGCAAAAGATCCACTGCAGTGCAGCGTGCCTCGGGCAATTCTGGGACATCACGGGAAATCCCCGGAATCCCCGTTTTGAGCCCTGAAACGGAGAGGGTGTCCTCTGAACCGTCTTTGAGAAAGGAGGCCAGCACTGGCTTCTAGGTGACGGGACTCGGCAAATACACCACCATTTGCACCACCACTTTTCCGGGCTTGTAGGGGATGGGCTGGGACCTCTGGGGACGACAAGCCGGATCAATTCTCCTGACCTTGTTCAACGCATGGGGGTGGTAATGCGAGGAACCTGGAGCTCATTCAGCCCGGGCGACGGTCCGACGGGGGGGCTGTGAATATGCACCGGATTGCTTGCAACATATGCTTGTGGGGGCACGACACTCCGCAAGGCGCTGCGGCCGGCTGGGTCATGTCTGCCTTGCCAGGCGTCGTCCCCTCAGCCGGCGTCGAGCTCACGCTGCAGGCTCTCCCAGTCCTCCGGCAGCTCGCCGCGCTGCACCAGGCGCGAGAACACGGCGTAGCAGTCGTTGCGATCGCCGTCCTTGCGCGGGAACCCCAGCCAGAGGATCAGCAGCATGCGCCGGCCCTCCGCTTCAAAGGGTCGGAAAAACAGGCGGTAGCGATCCGGCAGTCCCAGGCCCTTGAGCCGGCCATAGCGGCGCAGCGGGCCCGTGAGGGCAAAGCGGCTGGCGTAGGGATCGGCGGCGATCCGCTCCTTGATCCCCTCCATCACTGCCGCCAGCAGCTTCACCTGGGGGTGCTGAACGAAGGACTGGGGGTCGAGCTCCTGCTTGAGCCGTTTCACCTCGGCCTTGAGCTCGGCGTACTGCCGCGCGAAGAGCTGGGGCTGGAAGGCGATCGTCCAGCCATGGCGCACCAGCGGCGCACTCATGCCCCGAGCGGCTCGCCTGCGGCGTCAACCGTCACGCCGGCCAGCAGCTCGTCGTCGTCTGCCGCCATGGCTTCCGTGTAGAGCACAGGGCCCTGATCGGCCGTCAGTGCCTGTCGGCTAAGGAAATCGAGGAACAGCCCGAGCATCAGGGTGTCTTCTTCTGCCTCGCCCTGCTG
>JBIIJS010000113.1:0-8981 GCA_044233605.1 Cyanobium sp.
GGCGAGGCGATCACTGCTGCAGACGCTCTCCTTGAAAGCCACCACCCGGCTGGTGATGCGGCCATCGAGTTCCGGCAACGCCACCTGCAGACTGAGGTCGAGCGGTCCGAGCCCGATCGGACTTTCGTTCCAGGCCTGGTGGCTCCGACCACTGCAGAGGAGCTGCAGCACCGGCACCCCGAGGTTTTCCCACAGGGGTGCCCCAAGACCGGCCTCCTCAAAGCGCACCGAGGCGAAGCCGGTGGCGCAGAGGATCACCTGCACATGTTCGCGCCGCAGCAGATCGGCCACACCACGCTGCACCGCCTGCTCGCGGAGGCCGCTCACCCAGAGAAGGCGTGGGCACAGACCCTCGGCCCGCAAGGCCGAGAGGGCAGCCTCGGCGAAAGCCAGATCCCCAGCCTGCAGCAGGGCGCGGTACAGGATCAGACCCACCCTGGCGCCGGGTTCCTCGCGCCAGTCGTGGGGGAGCGGATCGGCGAGTGCTCGCAGCGGCGGCGGTGCCGGCTCCGATCCGGCCAGCAGGGCGGCCAGGCAGTCGAGGAAGGCGCCGAGATTCTCCGGACCGCCGAGCCGCAGGCAGCCCGCCAGGGCGCGGCCCAGCGCCGTCGGCACTGTGCCCAGCTCGGCCAGGGCCTGCTCCTCCTCCTCGGTGCCGGCCAGGAGCAGCAGCTGGCGAGTGCCACCATCGGCAGCGGGGCGGGCGGCCCAGGCCCGCAGCCGCTCGATGCCATAGCTCCAGTGCCCCCGACCACCGAGCAGGCGCACCACCACGATCCTGGTGGGAGGGGGTTCCAGGGTGCTGGCGATGTAGTGGTCGATCACCGCCGGATGTCCGAGGGCCGCCAGATTCAGCCCCCTCAGTTCCATCCCGCTCCGTGCAGGCTGCCGTGCCAGCAGGGTCTCGAGCGCCAGCAGGTCGGTATCGGCGCTGCTGAGCACGACCACCGGCGCCGGGGGCTGCTCCACATAGGTGGGGCTGCCGTCACGCCCATCGCTGTCGCCGGGTATCGCCGCGAGCCTGTGCATACCGCCATCCTGATGGGTGCGATGAGAAGATCGGTCGTAACCCCCCGCCAGCCATGCACAAGTTCCTTCCCCAGGCCTGGTTCGGCGGCCGATGTGTTCCCTTTGAGCAGGCCACTCTTTCGGTGGCCACCCATGCTCTGCATTACGGCACCGGCGCCTTCGGCGGTATGCGCGGCCTGCCCAATCCCAGCGATCCCGGCGAGGTGCTGCTGTTCCGGGCCGACCGCCACGCCAGGCGCCTGAGCCAGAGCGCCAGGCTGCTGCTGCATGAGCTGCGGGAGGAGACGGTGCACGACGCGATCCACGCCTTCCTGCGGGCCAACCGTCCCACCTGTCCGTTCTACATGCGGCCGTTTGTCTACACCAGTGATCTGGGCATTGCGCCGCGGCTACACGACATCAAGACCGACTTCCTGATCTACGGCATCGAACTCGGTGATTACCTCTCTCCTGAGGGAGTCACCTGCCGGATCAGCAGCTGGACGCGCCAGGAGGATCGGTCCCTGCCACTGCGAGGCAAGATCAGCGGCGCTTACATCACCAGTTCACTTGCCAAGACCGAAGCGGTGCGGAGCGGCTTTGATGAAGCCCTGCTGCTCAACAGCCGCGGCAAGGTGAGCGAAGCCAGCGGCATGAACCTGTTCCTGGTGCGGGATGGCGTCCTGATCACCCCGGGGGTTGACCAGGACATTCTGGAAGGCATCACTCGCGCCAGTGTGTTGGAGCTTGCACGCGCCATGGATATTCCCGTTCTGGAGCGTCCTGTCGACAAAACCGAGCTGTTCGTGGCCGACGAGGTGTTCCTGAGTGGCACCGCGGCCCGGGTTACACCGATTCGCCGCATCGAGACCACCGACCTGCCCGGTCCCAGGCCGATCATGGAACGGCTGCGGGAGCGCCTGACGGCGATCACGGAAGGGAGCGATCCGCAGTATGAACACTGGATCACCAGGATCCGCATCGACGACTGAATCAATCGTCCCGATCGAGTCACCAAACCGTATCCATGACCCAGGCGCCCACCCCCACCAGAGCCACGGCTGCTCGCATCGGATTTCTGGAGCGCCTGCACGCCCCCGAACGTCCGGTGCTGGTGTTCGACGGCGCCACCGGCACCTCGCTGCAGCAGATGGACCTCAGCGCCGACGATTTCGGCGGCCCGGCCCTGGAGGGCTGCAACGAATATCTCGTTTTCACCCGTCCCGATGCGGTGCAAGCGGTGCACCGCCAGTTTCTGGAGGTGGGTGCCGATGTGATCGAGACCGACACCTTCGGCGCCACTTCGCTGGTGCTGGCCGAATACGACATCGCTGATCAGGCCTACGCCATCAACAAACGCGCCGCCGAGCTGGCCCGTGAGATGGCCGATGCCTGGTCCACCCCCCAGAAGCCGCGCTTCGTGGCCGGCTCGATGGGCCCCACCACCAAGCTGCCCACTCTGGGCCACGTCGACTTCGACACGATGAAGGCCTCCTTCGCGGAACAGGCCGAGGGGCTGCTGGCCGGCGATGTGGATCTCTTCATTGTGGAAACCTGCCAGGACGTGCTGCAGATCAAAGCAGCCCTGCAGGGCATCGAGGCGGCCTTCAGCAAGACCGGCCAGCGCCGGCCCATGATGGTGAGCATCACCATGGAAACAACCGGCACGATGCTGGTGGGCTCCGACATCGCCGCTGCCCTGGCGATCCTGGAGCCCTTCCCGATCGATGTGCTCGGTCTCAACTGCGCCACCGGGCCGGAGCAGATGAAGGAGCACATTCGCTATCTCAGTGAGCACAGCCCCTTTGTAGTGAGCTGTATCCCCAATGCCGGCCTGCCGGAAAACATCGGCGGAGTGGCCCACTACCGGCTGACCCCGGTGGAGATGAAGATGCAGCTGCTGCACTTCGTGGAAGACCTTGGCGTGCAGGTGATCGGTGGCTGCTGCGGTACAACCCCTGCCCACATCGGTGCCCTGGCCGAGCTTGCGGCGGAGATGCAGCCAGCGCCGAGGCCCGTGCGCGGCGCGGCACAGCTGGTGCAGGCAACGGAACAGACGTCTGGAGCCAGCGGGCCGCCTGATCCACGCCCCAGCCTGAACATGGAGGCGGCGGCGGCCTCGATCTACGGCACCACTCCCTATCTGCAGGACAATTCCTTCCTGATCATCGGCGAGCGGCTCAACGCCAGCGGCAGCAGGAAGGTCCGCGAGCTTCTGGCGGAGGAAGACTGGGATGGCCTGGTGGCGGTGGCCCGCAGCCAGGTCAAGGAGAATGCCCATGTGCTCGACGTCAACGTCGATTATGTAGGCCGCGACGGCGAGCGCGATATGCACGAGCTGGTGAGCCGCCTGGTCACCAATGTGAATCTGCCGCTGATGCTTGATTCCACCGAATGGCAAAAGATGGAGGCGGGCCTGAAGGTCGCCGGCGGCAAGTGTCTGCTCAACTCCACCAACTACGAAGACGGCCCGGAGCGTTTCTTCAAGGTGCTGGAACTTGCCCATGATTATGGCGCTGGCGTGGTGATTGGCACCATTGATGAGGAGGGGATGGCCCGTACTGCCGAGAAGAAATTCGCCATCGCTCAACGGGCTTACCGCGACGCCCTGGAATTCGGAATTCCGGCCCGTGAACTCTTTTACGACGCCCTCGCCCTGCCGATCTCCACCGGCATTGAAGAAGATCGGCTTAATGGGGCTGCCACGGTGGAGGCGATCCGCCTGATCCGCGAGCGTCTGCCTGGCGTTCATGTAGTGCTCGGAGTGAGCAATGTGAGTTTCGGGCTGTCACCAGCGGCTCGTATTGTGCTCAATTCGGTGTTCCTGCATGAGTGCTGCCAGGCCGGCATGGACGCAGCGATCGTGAGCCCGGCCAAGATCCTTCCCCTGGCCAAGATCAGCCAAGAACACCAGCAGGTGTGCCTGGATCTGATCTACGATCGACGCCGCTTCGAGAGCGACGAGCCCGGCGCGATCTGCACCTACGATCCGCTCACCGCCCTCACTAGCCTGTTTGAGGGTGTGAGCGCCAAAGAGGCCCGAGCCTCCGGGCCTTCACTCGCGGATCTGCCGATCGAGCAACGACTCAGGCAACACATCATCGACGGCGAGAGAATTGGTCTAGAGTCCGCTCTGAATGAAGCATTACAGAATCATCCACCTCTGAAGATCATCAACACTTTCCTGCTCGACGGCATGAAGGTGGTAGGCGAGCTGTTTGGGAGCGGTCAGATGCAGCTGCCCTTCGTGCTGCAGAGCGCTGAGACCATGAAATCGGCCGTGGCCCACCTTGAACCGCACATGGAGAAGGTGGAGGGTGAGAGCTCAGCCAAGGGGAGATTTCTGATCGCCACGGTAAAAGGTGATGTGCATGATATTGGCAAAAATCTTGTTGATATAATTCTCACAAATAATGGCTATGAAGTCATTAATCTTGGCATCAAGCAGAGCTGTGAAGCGATCATTGAGGCCCAGCGACTGCACAATGCCGACTGCATCGCCATGAGCGGCCTGCTCGTCAAATCCACTGCCTTCATGAAGGACAACCTGGAGGCTTTTAACCAGGCTGGCATCGCCGTGCCGGTGATCCTCGGCGGGGCTGCACTCACCCCCCGCTTCGTCCACGGCGATTGCCGTGCCGCCTACCGGGGCCAAGTGATCTATGGCCGCGATGCCTTCGCAGACCTGCGCTTCATGGACGCGCTGATGGAGGCCAAGGCCGCCGAGGCTTGGGACGACCAGCATGGCTTCCTCAACGGCCCCCCCGAGGGCCTGGGGCTGGGTGACGGCCGGAGCGAGGAGCCGGACCCGGAGCAGGCTGTTGGATCAGAGCCGGCCGAAGCAGCCCAGGGAGATGTCCATCAAATTCAGGGGCAGCCAGCGAGCATCGATGACAGCCGTTCCGAGGCTGTCCCTGAGCAGCCGGCGCTTCACCCGCCCTTCTGGGGTAGCCAGGTGCTCAGCGATGCCGAGATCGACCTGCAGGATGTGTTCGCCTATCTCGATCGCAATGCCCTGTTCGCCGGCCAGTGGCAGTTGCGCAAGAGCCAGCAGCAGTCGCGGTCCGACTACGAGGCGATGCTGGCCGAAAAGGCTGAGCCCGTGCTGCAGCAGTGGATCGAGCGCTGCCAGAGCGAGCAGCTGCTCAGCCCCCGGGTTGCCTACGGCTATTTCCCCTGTGGTCGCAGCGGCAACGCAGTGGTGCTCTTCGATCCCACGGGCATGGCCGATGACGACGCTCCGGCAGCCGCCGGCGCCGTGCTGGGGGATTTTGTGCTGCCGCGCCAGCGCTCCGGCAACCGGTATTGCATCGCCGACTTCTACCGCGACCTGGTGCCGAGCCCCGACGGCGCCGGTCGCCCCACCGACGTCCTTCCCATGCAGGCGGTGACCATGGGCGAGCAGGCGTCCAGCTTCGCCCAGCAGCTTTTCGCAGCAGATCGGTACAGCGACTACCTCTACTTCCACGGGCTGGCGGTCCAGATGGCCGAGGCCCTGGCCGAGTGGACCCACGCCCGCATCCGTCGTGAGCTCGGCCACCCCGACCCTGCTGACATTCCCCTGCGCGACGTGCTGGCCCAGCGCTACCGCGGCAGCCGCTACTCCTTCGGCTACCCCGCCTGCCCCAACGTGGGTGATTCCCGCCAGCAACTTGCCTGGCTGGGCGCCGATCGCATCGGCCTGAGCATGGATGAGAGCGAGCAGCTCCACCCTGAGCAGAGCACCACGGCCCTGGTGGCCCTGCACAGCCAGGCCCGTTATTTCAGCGCCTGAGCCGTTCTGCTACTGATCGCCCGGCAACTAACCTGCAAGCACGTATCAGAAGCTCCCCATGGCGATTGCTGGCCCCGACGGCGTTGACGCGGCTATCAAGGCCGGCCTCGATCTCGATGGCACGCCGATTCCGGTCGAAATGCTTGCTCTCTACAACGAGGTGATGGAGCTCGAGAGCGGGCGCGCCCGTAGTGGGGTGAAGAAGTCGATGCGTAACCGCATCGTCAAGACCGGTTCGAAACATCTCGATCAGGCCACGCTTGATGCCCGCCTGAAGCAGGCCGGTTGGGAGGGCCTCAAGGAAAAGGAGATCGCCTTCTTTTACAGCTGAGTGCTGTTCTGCTGCTGCGCTGCTTCAGCTGCAGAGATCGTCGAGTCGGTCGATCACCTCCTGCTGAAACTCTTCGAGGTCGTCGGAGTCGCTCAGATCGAGCCCCTCGCCGGCCGCGTTCTGCGTGAGTTCCTGGAAATGGAAGGCTCCCTCGCCGTGGGCAAGGAACTCCATGGCGGAGGGTTCACCGCTCTCCTTGTAGGCGTCGCAGAGGGCCAGGAAGGCCGCGTCCTCGGTGAAGTCCCAGCTCATGAAGGCGGCGTGCGATTGGTGCGGTTAGGTCCGTACCAGACCTTTAACGCCTCCCCCCCGGATTCCGTCAACCTCCCGGTCGCACTTTGTGCCGTTCCCCCGGCAGACTGATGGCAACGCGATCGACGTTGCAGCCCTTGATCGACCCGTCCGAAGCCAGGCCCTCGCAGGCCGATCCCGCTGCTGGCGCCGCTGCGCTCAATGTGCTCGGCGAGCCTCTCGTGTTGTGCGGCTGTCAGCCGCTCACGGGCTGGTTCCGCGACGGCAGCTGCCGCACCGATCCGGCCGACCACGGTCGCCATACCGTCTGCTGCGTGGTCAACGATGCCTTTCTCAGCTACACCCGTGCCCAGGGCAACGATCTGAGCAGGCCGGCTCCCGCCCATGGCTTCCCGGGTCTGCGTCCCGGCGATGCCTGGTGTGTGTGTGCGGTGCGCTGGCTTGAGGCCTACGAAGACGGCATGGCGCCCCCTGTGCGGCTCGAAGCCTGTGAAATCTCCACTCTGGAGGTCATTCCCCTTGAGGTGCTGCGCTCCCACGCCGCCTGAGCACCGGACACTCCCGTCAACCCGATCTGCAGGCAGCATCACCAGGGGATTCGCTGACCATCCCAGGCCAGGAAAGCACCACTGTGTTCGGGCCGCAGTCCGGCCATGACGGTCAGCAGCTGCTGAGCCGCTCGATCCGGGCTGAACAACTTCTCCGGCGCTACACCGCCACGGAAGGGTGCCGACAGATCGGTGGCCGTGGTGCCCGGATGGAGCAGGCTGACGCAGGCGAGAGGCCGGCGGCGACGCCATTCCAGGGCAAGGGTGCGCAACAGCTGGTTCTGGGCTGCCTTGGAGCCGCGATAGGCGTACCAGCCGCCGAGCTGGTTGTCACCGATGCTGCCGACCCTGGCTGAGAGGCTGGCGAATCGGCTCGGCAGCTCCCGGGGGATCAGAGGCTCCAGGGCCTGCGCCAGCAGCAGCGGTCCGAAGGCGTTGACCGCAAAGCTGCGCTCCAGGCAGGCGCGGTGCACCTGGCTGAGTCGCTTCTCCGGTTGCATCTCCCCTTCGTGCAGCAGACCACTGGTGTGAATCACCAGCCGCAGGCAATCGAGCCTCTGGCCGACCCGGCGGCTGAAGGCGGCGATGCTGCGGTCATCCGTGAGGTCGAGCTGCAGGTGTCGCCCCCCCAGGTCGGCCCGGCCCGCCGACCAGAGCTCCAGCCCGGGGCAGTGCTGCGGCAGGGAACGAAGCAGGGCCTGGCCGATGCCGCCGAGCCCGACCACCAGCGCCTGTCCCTGCCATTGGCTCCACACGAAGGGATTCGGCGGCGCAACGTCCATGGCGGTGACTTGAGGCAGCAGAAACGCCTCTCCCCATGATGGCAGCGCTCTGCGACAATCCTGCGGCCGTGGCGAGGCTTGATGGCACTGAGAATCTCCGTGCTGGGCCGTGGTGCCTGGGGCAGCACTCTGGCGCGGTTATGGAGCGACAGCGGCCACCAGCTGCAGGTCTGGTCCCGACGGGACGGCAACGATCCGGCAACCCTGCTCCATGACTGCGACCTGATGGTCTCGGCTGTGGCGATGGCGGGCGTGGCTGATCTGGCTGCCAGGCTCGCTCCCCACTGGCCCCGCGACCTCCCGCTGCTGAGCTGCAGCAAGGGAATCGATCCAGACGCTCTCTGCAGTGCCGCCCAGCTCTGGCAGCGCCACCTGCCAGGTGCGGCCATCGCCGTTCTCAGCGGCCCGAATCTTGCCACCGAACTCGAGCAGGGCCTGCCCGCCGCCAGTGTGATCGCCAGCAGCGATCAGGCCCTGGCGCTGCGGTTGCAGAAGCAATTGGTGGCACCGCACCTGCGTCTGTACACCAACGGCGATCCGATCGGCACCGAGGCGGCCGGCGCTCTCAAGAACGTGATGGCGGTGGCGGCAGGCATCAGCGACGGCCTGGGGCTCGGGGCCAATGCCAAGGCCTCCCTGCTCTGCAGGGGCCTGGCGGAGATCGGCACGCTGATCGGCGCGCTGGGAGGCCGCTCCAGCACGCTCTATGGTTTGGCCGGACTCGGCGATCTGCTGGCCACCGCCAACAGTGAGTTGAGCCGCAACTACCGCTTTGGCCTGCGGCTCGCCGAGGGTTGCGATGAGACGGAGGCGCTGCAGCGGATCGGCGCCACCGTGGAGGGCCCCTCCACCGCCCGCGCAGTGCTGCGGTTGGCGGCAGCCCATGGTTGGCGGCTGCCGATCACCGAACAGGTGGTGGGACTGCTGAGCGGGGAGTTCGATGCCACGCGGGCGGTTCGCGCGCTGATGGAGCGCGATCTGCGCGCAGAGGCCGATGCATGAGTGATGCGCTGGCCGCGGTGCTGGTGGAGGCCTTCAGCGAGGGTCCCGGAGGCGGCAATGGTGCTGCCGTGGTGCTGCTGCAGGACCCTGTGCCCGATGGCTGGATGCAGGGTGTGGCGACCAGCCTGCGCCAGTCGGAAACGGCCTTTCTTCTGCCTCATCGCGATTCCTGGCTGCTGCGCTGGTTCACCCCCAGCTGCGAGGTGCCCCTCTGCGGCCACGCCACCCTCGCGGCGCTGCTGGCCCTGGGGCACTGGAGTTTGCTGAGCCCCGAACAACCCATG
>JBIIJS010000114.1:0-8952 GCA_044233605.1 Cyanobium sp.
TCGCCCTCGCCGGGGTGCAGCTCGAGCGGCTCGCGCCGGCCCAGAGCTGCCAGCTCTGCGCCATCGCCGGCCTGCTGCAGGATGCGCCGGCCGACCAGCTGGTGGCCCTGCTCGATTCCCATCCCGAGGCGGCCTGCCGGCTGCTGCTGATCCGCGACGGCGTGCCGATGTTCGAGCGCAGCCTGCGCGGAAGCGGCGACGAGATGGCCGATGATCTCGTGCGCTGCCTGGATTTCTATCGCCGCCAGGATCAAGCCGCGCGCGGACTGCGCCTGCTGCTCACCCGCCCGCTTGAGGAGCGTTTCACCCTGGAGCACCGCCTGTCGGTGACGGCCGAGGAGCTCACCGCCGATCCCTTCGGCTCCCTCGTGCTGCAGGGGCTGGCCACGCCGGAGCTGCTGCCGTGATGATGCCCGATACCACCCCCCCTGTGCTCGACCTGCTGCGCGAGCGGCGTCAGGAGCTGGGCATCGATTCGATGTCGTCGCTGGCCGGGCTGCGCGATCGGCTGCTGCGCCGCGGTGCCCTGATCGGTGCGGGCCTGCTCGGGGTCGCGGCCCTGCTCAGTGCTGGCATGTTCCTGCGCTATCAGTACGTGCGCGGCGAGCTGGCCAGGCTGGAGCCGATCGAAACCGAGTTCAAGGCCCTCTCCGAGGCGAACGTCATCCGGGATGCCGCTGTGCGCAAGCAGCTGGCCAGCAACCGCCTGCTGGCGGATGCCCTCACCACGGTGCGCACCAGTTCGGCCCTGCTCACCGACCTGCAGCTGCGCACCCCCGAGGGGGTGCAGCTCTCCTCCGCCGAGGTGCGAGGCCCCTCCCTTGTGCTCAAGGGGCAGTCGGCCGATCCCCTGGCCTTCGGCCGCATCAATGCCCTGCAGCTGGAGCTGAAACGCTCCCCCCTGCTGGATCCGAAGGGTGTGAGCCTGGTGAAGTCGGAGCGGGTCGCCCAGCAGGAAGGAGATCAGAAGCTGGTCGGCCTGTCGCCGCCCGTGAGCTTTGAGATCAACGGGCCGTTCGTGCCCCTGGAGGCCCGCCGCCAGCTGGAGATCATGCGCCTGCTGGGTTCCGATGGCATGGCCCGTCGTCTGCAACTGCTTCAGAAGGAGGGACTGATCCAATGACCAATCTTCAGGATGGGGCCAGCAGAATCTCCGGGCCGATGCTGCGGCGCCTGTGGCTGTGGGTGCCGATCGCAGTCGGCGCTGCCCTGGCCCTGGCCCTGGGGGTCACGGTGATCACGCCGCTGTGGCTGAGCCTGCAGCGCGACAGCCAGCGCCTGCGGGAGGTGGAGGAGCTCAAGACCCAGCTCGCCCTGCAGCGCCTCACCGCCCGCTCCCTCGATCAGCAGGAGGAGAAGGTGCGGGGCCAGAGGGAGCGCCTGGTGAAGGTGATCACCGGCAGCGGTGATGTGTCCACGTTTCTCGCCCAGCTCGATCAGACGGCCAAGGCCAATGGTGTGCAGCTCGATCTCTTTGAGCCCCGCGCCGCCGCGGCCGCGGCCGAAAGCGGCGGGCAGGGCAATGCCCCCACCCAGGATCCGAAGGCCAAACCTCCCGAGGATCCGCTGGAGGTGGAAGGGCTGGAGCGCAATTCCCTGGTGATGGCAGCCCGTGGTTCTTTCCCGCAGTTGCTTGCGTTCCTCCGCCAGTTGGAGGCCCTGAATGTGCTGGTGGTGCAAAGCGATCTGCAGCTGAATCAGGAGCAGAAACAAAACAGCACCACCACCGGCCCCCTCAAGCCGGAACCGGTGGTGCTGAAAATGGCCCTGAGCCTGTATGGAAAATCTGCGGATGCTGATGTGGCCAAACAGCCGGGCGGAGCTGCAGGGAATGCGCCGGTGAATGGGGATGCCCCGGCTCCAGCCGTACCCAATTGAACAGCTGGCTGGCAGCTTTGCCGGCCTGGCGATTCTTACTGATCATTGATAGTATTCGACTCAATCATGAGTGAGAAGCGCGTGGCCATCCGCCTTTGGCAGCAACGGCTTGTGGCCGCCGCTCTTCTCGCCGGCCTGCCGGTGGCTTCCGCCCCTGCCCGGGCCCAGATGGCCCTGCCGGTGAGTCCGGCCGCCGAGCCGGTTCCGACGGCCGCCCCCGTCGCCAGCCCGGCCCGCTCCAGCGGCATCGAGATGAAGGTGCGGCGCCTGCCTGACTCGGTGGAGGTGGTGATCGCCGGCACCGGGCCGGCGCCCCAGTTGTTGCAGACCACCCGTGGCAACACCTGGGAGGGCCGGGTGCTGACGCCGGTGCCGATTCCGCTGCGCATGGGCCCCCAGCGCCTGGCACTCCCCGAGGCCGGCCTGCAGAGCATCAGCTTCAGCGGCTCGGGCAACACATACAGCGTGGTGGTCACGCCGGTGCCGGGGTTTCCGGTAGGCCGGCCCGTGGTGAGCGCTGACGGCCGCGATCTGATCCTGAGCTTCCCCGCCTCGGTGCAGCCCAGCCTGCAGACCACCACTTCCAATGTCACCGCTCCGGGCCGGGTGGCGCAGCCCACCTACGTGCCGCCGCTGCAGCCCCGCGCCGTAGCACCACCGGTGGGCGACATGGCGGTGGGCACGATGCTGCTCAGCAACACCAGCTATCTCAACGTGAGCGGCCCGCCGGTCACGATGACCCTCAAGAATGCGCCGGTGCGGGATGTGTTGATGTCGATCGCGCGCCTGGGGAATTATGGTTTTGTTTATGTAGATGATCCAGATCCGAAATTCAAGGATCTGGCGGATCGCAAGATCTCGATCTCGTTTCGCAATGAGAGCTACGGCCGGGCGGTCAATTCGGCCTTGATGGCCGCCGGTCTTCAGGGAAGGCAGGAAGGCAATCTGCTCCTGGCGGGCCCCAATGCTCTGAGCAAGACCTTCGGAGCCCAGATGTCGAAGGTCTACCGCCTCAACCAGGCTTCTGCCGATTCCGCCGCCGACTATCTCGCCAACCTGGGCGCCCTGGTCAACAAGACCTTCACCACCACCTCCGTCAGCCAGCAGACCCAATCAAGCGGCACCCCCACCCAGAACACGGGCGCCACCCAGTCGGAAACCGCTACGGTCACCCAGATTCAGTCGTACGGAGCGAGCCAGGGGCCGCTGCGGGGCCTGATCGGCACCACCGATTCACGCCTGGGCACGATCACCCTGGTGGGCGATCCACGCGTGGTGGCAGTGGCTGAGGCCTACCTCAAGCAGCTCGATCTTCGCCAACGCCAGGTGGCCATGTCGCTGAAGATCCTGGATGTGGATCTAACCAACGCAACTGAAATTGACAACTCCTTTGCTTTCCGGTGGGGGAACAGCTTTATCGTCAATGACAGTGGTCAGCTGTTGGGCGCGTTCGGTCGCAATCTGCCGCCAACGGCAGGCGCTTTCAATAGGGTTGTGCCGGATGATATAAGTATCGAGAATTCAACCGGTGTGGTGACGTTTGATGCACCCACCGGGATCCAGGTGACTGGCAGGGGTGATGGCTCGAGGGTGGTCCTGGATTCCGGAGGCAATCCTGTGGTTGTCAATCCCAGCACTTCCCAGACCCAGGCAGCGCCCATTTTTGGCTCAGGGTTGAGAACGGGTGTGCCTGTGAGTCCAGGTATCAATTATCCGCTGAACAATTTTTATGATTTTGTCCGGGCTCAGATTCAGTCCCGGACCACCAAAGTGCTCGCAAGTCCCACGTTGATTCTTCAGGAAAATCCATCGCTGTTGCGCGAGGAGGGTTCGGGAAGCAATAGTAATTCCAACAACAATAACAACAGCGGTGGTCAACAGAGCATTACCAATATTGGCCTCGATTCACCGATTGGCCGGCGCCGTGCCAACGAAGGAGTCGTGCGGGTGGGCACCAACCTCGTCACCGGGTACGACGTGGAAACCCCATCGCAGGGCGGCAATGTGGTTTGTACGCCCGAGCTCACCACCGCCGGTCTGGTGCTCGGGGCCCGGGTGGAGAAAATCGACGACAACGGCTTCGTCACCTTCACACTTTCACCCAGCATCTCCGCTGTGACCTCCACGGAGGCTCCGCCCCAGGGTTGTGGGTCGAGGCTCAACATTCTCAGCGTTCGCAGTCTCGATACCGGAGCGGTGCGCGTACGCGACGGCCAGACCCTCATCCTCACGGGTGTGATCTCCGATTTGGATCAAGAGGAGGTCACCAAGTGGCCGATCCTCGGTGACGTTCCTCTGATCGGTCAGTTTTTCCGCAATTCCGGCAAAACTCGCCAGAAACGCGAGCTGGTGATCATGGTGACGCCTCGCATCATCAATGACACGGAGGGCGGCACCTTTGGCTACGGCTGGCAGCCAGGCACCCCCCAATCTCGGGAGCTGATGAGGGCCGTACCCCGTTGATCCCTTCGGGCGTCGCTTCCGCTTCGCCTTGCAACCGGCTCAGAAGCCGATCCCCAGCGCCGGCACCAGGAACTTCACCGCCAGAGGGGCCAGGCTCGAGGCGAGGCCGGCGGCGCCACTGAGCAGCTGGCCGCCGATACCGTTGCCGCCCTTGGCCTTTCCGCCGGGGGTCACAAGTGCCTTGGCCGCATCGTTGAGCTGTTTGGCCTGGGCCTGGTCGCCGCCCTTCTCGTAGAGGCTGGCGGCGTACTGCAGGTCGCGGGCGGCCAGATCGTTGTTGCCCTGCTCGCTGCGGGTGATGCCGCGGGCGGCCCAGCTGATCGCCGCCTCCGGCTCGCGGCGGATCGCCTCGCTGAACAGCTGCTCCGCTTGGGGCTGGCGGCCGGCCAGCGCCGCCTCCACGCCGGCGTTGTGCAGCTCGGCGTAGCTCAGTACCTCCGGTGCCAGACCCCTCGCGTCTTTCCAGTGGCTCGCCTTCAGGGCGCCTGCATCCAGCAGGGCGCCGCTCAGGTCGCTCTGGCGCAGATCGGTGCCCTCCAGCCGGGCGCCGCGCAGGTCGGCGCCGCGCAGAGAGGCGCCCATCAGACTGGTGAAGCTGAGATCAGCTCCGCTCAGCCGCGCCCCATCCAGCTGGGCCTGGCTGAGGTTGGCGCGCTTCAGGTTGGCGCCGCTGAGGTCGGCGTCGCGCAGGTTGGCGTGCACCAGGTCGGCGTCCGGCAGCTGGCAGCCGGAGCACCGCTTCTGCTCCAGCAGGCGCATCAGATCGGCGGGGTTGCTGGCCCGCACCGCCGTTGCCGATCCCGCCAGCAGGGCGCCTCCGGCGGCTGCGACCAGCAGGGTGGAGGCCAGCGCCGTGGCCGGATGACGCAACGCTGATGGAATACGGAATTTCATCACACTTCCCCCCGGTGGGCTTGTTCTACCTGGTTTCCAGCCCGATTGCATCAGGGGGCAGCCGCCGTAGGCGGCGGCCCAGCTGCCGCCTGGCCTGTCGCAGCTCGCTGCGGATGGCGGTGGCGTTGGTGGGGTGGGCGGCGAAGCGCTGCCGCTGGTACACGGCCACCAGGGCGTCCAGATCCTGGGCCAGTTCCGGTTGCCGCCCTCCCACCCGAGCGGCGAAGCGGGCCAGGGTTTCGTCCGCCTCGGGCACCAGGCCGCGGCGGGCCAGCAGGGCCAGGCAGCGGTTGAGCTCGCGCCGCCAGGGGTCGGCTCGCTGCGCCCGCCGCTGCAGCCACAGCAGCAGGGCCACCCCCCCCGCCAGGCTGGCGGCCAGGGCGGCCAGCACCAGCACCCCCAGCCACTGACGCTGCCCGCCGAGCAGGCGCTCCAGCAATGCCTCCTGGCCCTGGCGGTCGAAGCCCAGCCACAGCCGCGTCCAGGCCAGATCGAGGCCCCACCACTGGTGCTGCAGCCAGCGCAGGGCACCGCCCCGGCTCACCATCGCCTCACCCATCGATGCCGGCACCCAGGTGGTGGGATCCACGGCGCGCCAGCCCTCGCCCGCCAGCCACACCTCGCTCCAGGCGTGGGCCTGGGCCTGGCGAATGTCGAGATAACCGGTGCCGCCCAGCGGCACCACCCAGTCGCCGCCGCGGTAGCCGCTCACCACCCGGGCCGGCACGCCGGCGGCCCGCATCAGTGCCGCGAAGGAGCTTGCGTAGTGGCCGCAGAAACCCTCGCGGCGCTCGAACAGAAAGCTGTCGAGCGGAGCCCGCGCCGGCAGCGTGCCCGGCCGCAGCGTGTAGCGGAATGGCTGGCCGCGGAACCACTGCTCCGCGGCCTCAAGCCGCTGGCCGGGTGTGGCCAGGGCAGCCCAGCCGCGGCCGAGGGCCTCCAGCTGCGGGTTGCGGCCCGGCTCCAGCTGCAGATCCTGCGGCGTTGGTGGCAGCCCCGCCCAGGCGGGCGCCTCGCCCGTATCGATCAGGGTGTACAGGCGCCGCTGGGCCGCCGAGCCGCGGTGGTGCAGCTGGCCGAGCCGGTCGATGCGCAGATCGCCGCCCACGGGTACGCCGCCGCCGCTCCAGGGAACGGCGGGCAGGCCGCTGGGTTGATCCAGCCACAGCTGGGGGCTGCCCCGCCCCGGCGGCGGCGATGGGGCTGGCGGCAGAAGCATGGCAGCGCGCTGGGCCGGTGAGCGGCTGTCCGGGTCGCCCAGGCTGGCGCTCCAGGCGCGGCCGTCGAAGCGGTCGTGCACCAGCACCCGCCAGTAGCGCTGCGGCGGCGGCGGTGGATCGCCCAGCGGGAAGGCCACCCGCGCCGCCGGCGCCTGGCTGGAGGAGAGCTCGGCGATCCCGCCCGGGTCGAGGGTGTCGCTCAGGCCCGTGGTCGCCCCCGCACCCCGGCCGATGTCGATCACCGTGAACGGGCTCAGCCGCGGCAGCAGCAGGAACAGCAGCAGCGCCATCGGCAGCGCCGCCAGCAGCAGCTGCATGCTGCGCCGCAGCATCACCCGCCAGCCCAGCCCTTCGCCGATCTCCAGGGCCAGCAGGCCGGCCAGGGCGAACAGGGCGGCCAGGCCCTGCAGCACGCTCGCCGCCAGGTCGGCCTGCAGAGCGGCCAGCATGCCGGCACTCAGCAGCTGCAGCAGCGCCACCAGGCGCCGCTCCCGGATGCGGCGGACCTCCCACAGCTTCAGCGCCGTGAGCACCGCCAGGCCCACCGCCAGGCCGCCGAACAGCAGGGTCCACTGCACCCCGATCAGGCCCAGCCCCAGCAGCGCCATGGCCAGCCATTGCAGGGGCGCGGACACCTGGGCCATCTCAGCGGCAGTGCGCCAGCGCGGCCAGGCAGCGGTCGCGCTGGGCGGTGCCGCTGCCGGGCTCGATCCGCTGCCCCCGCAGCAGCAGTCCGTAGCTCGCGCCCTGGCCGTGCAGGCGCCAGATCCGCTCGCTCAGGTGCTCCAGGGCCTGCTCGAACGGCAGCGATGGATCGGGCGCCAGCAGCGGCGTGGCCTCCGGCGGCGCGGCGAAGCGCTTGCTGAAGCTGCCGCGGCCCTGGGCCAGCAGCTTCCAGGCCAGCCGGCTGGGCGGATCCTGGGGCCGGTGGGGCCGCAGGTCGTGCCATTCCTCGCCGCCGTCACGCCGGCTGCCGCCGCTGGGGGCGCTGGCCGGCTCCGCCCCCGCCTGGCTGAGCTGCTGCACCGATCCCGCCCGCCGGGCCGGGTAGATCAGCTGGGGCAGGCTCGGTCGCCAGTGCGACCAGCAGACGAACAGCCCCAGGGGGGCGGTGGTCTGCAGGCGCAGCCGGCCGGGGGGATGTAGACCCCGCTGCGCCGGCAGCCAGGGCACCGCCAGGGCATGCAGGCCGGGGTTGAGGTGGCGCGGCGGTTCCCAGGCTTGCCCCTCGAAGCGCAGCTGCAGGCCCTCGCAGCGGCCGTGGCTGCGCACGGCAAGCGGGTAGCGGAGCACCCGGCCGGCGAAGCCCGGCGCCGGATCGTCGCAGGCCAGTTCCAGTCCCTGGAGATTGAAGTGGGTGAGGTGCAGGGTGAGCAGGAACAGGCCCAGCATCAGGAAGCTGAGCAGCAGCGGCCCATTGCGCTCCAGCTGGATTCCCACCACCTGCAGCAGCAGCGTGCCCCCCAGCCACAGCCAGCCGAAGCGCGTCGGCACGATGTAGAGGTTGCGCATGCCCAGCCGCAGCTGAGGCCCTTCCAGGGTGCGGCCGAGCTCCATCAGCGCAGGTTGTCGACACCGGCCAGCAGCTGACGGCTCAGCTCCTGCCCCCCATTGCCCGCCTGGCCCCTCATGCCCGCCTGGCCCCCGTCCATGCGGTGCTCGCACACCGCCGCCAGCACCGCCTGCACGTCATCGGGCAGCACGTGGTCGCGCCCGGCGATCAGGGCCCAGCCCCGCGCCGCCGCCAGCAGGCCCAGGCCGGCCCGGGGCGAAAGCGGATAGCCGCTGAGGCTGCCGTCGCGGCTGCGGCCCAGCAGGTCGAGCAGGTAGTCGAGCAGGGCCGGACTGGCATGCACCCGACCCGCCCGCTCCTGCAGCTCTAGCAGATCCTGGGGGGCCAGCTGGGCCTGCAGCGCCCCCGGCCCCAGCGCCTCCCCCTGCAGCAGGGAGCGCTCGGCCGTGCGTTCGGGGAAGCCCAGGCTCAGCCGCATCAGGAAGCGATCCAGCTGGGATTCCGGCAGGGGGGTGGTGCCGCCCTGGTCGAGGCCGTTCTGGGTGGCGATCACCAGAAAGGGGCGGGGCAGCGGGTGGCTGGTGCCGTCGACGCTCACCCGGCCCGAGGCCATCGCCTCCAGCAGGGCGCTCTGGGTGCGGGGGCTGGCGCGGTTGATCTCATCGGCCAGCAGCACCTGGCAGAACAGCGGCCCGCGCTGGAAATGGAAGCGGGCATCGCCCGGATCGAACACGTTCACGCCGGTGAGGTCGGCCGGCAGCAGGTCGCTGGTGAAGCTCACCCGGCGGAAGTCGAGCCCGAAGCTGCGCGCCAGCGCCTCCGCCAGGGTGGTCTTGCCGACGCCCGGCAGGTCTTCGATCAGCAGGTGGCCCCGCGCCAGCAGGCAGGCGAGGGCCTGGCGCACCTGGTGCTCCTTGCCCAGCAGCACCCGGCCGATGGAGGTGATGACCGATTGGAGGGGGGACGCAGCCATGGATCGCCCAC
>JBIIJS010000116.1:0-8893 GCA_044233605.1 Cyanobium sp.
CGGCGCCGGCGGTTCGGTGTTGCAGGTCAGGCGGGCCAGGGCACCGCCGGCCACGTGCTCCAGCAGGGCGCCATCGCTGAGGGCGCCGCTGAGGGCCAGCTCGCAGCGCGTCGCTCCGTAGAGCCGTTGATGAAAGGCGGCCATCCCAGCTGGATCGTGGGCCAGCAGTCGCTCTCGCTGGCCCAGGATCGGCAGGCCGTAGGGATGACACGGGCAGGCGTGGGCCAGCAGCGTCTGCAGCGCCACCTCTTCCGGTTGATCCTCGCTCTGGGCCAGCTCCTCGAGCACCACCCGGCGCTCCATGGCGAACGCCTCCGCCTCCAGTCGGGGCTGCAACACCAGATCGAGCAGCAGATCGAGCGCCTCCGCTGCAGCGGCCGGCGGAATCAGCACGTGGTAGTGCACATCATCAAAGCCGGTGGCGGCATTGCTGCTGCCGCCGAGCGCTTCGATGCGGCGGTCGAAATCGCCGGCCTGCAGATGGGCACTGCCCTTGAACACCATGTGCTCAAGAAAATGGGCCATGCCGCTCTCGTCGTTGCTCTCGAAGCTGCTGCCGGCCCGGCACCAGAAGTCGAGGCACACCAACGGTGCTTCCGCCAGTGCCAGGCTCACCACCTCGGCGCCGTTGTCGAGGATGCGGCGCTCAGGAACCCCGAGGCCAGGCAGCAGGGCATCACCGGTTGCCTGGCCCGTGGGGCCATGGGCTAGCTCAACCATCCGCTGCGGCATCCACGCGTGTCAGGATCGCCATTCTGCTCATCAGCGGGCACCCATGAGTGAGATACCTGCCGCCGCTGGCATCCATCCGATGGTCGATGCCCTGGCGCAGCGGATCCGCCAT
This sequence comes from Cyanobium sp., assembly GCA_044233605.1. Lineage (GTDB taxonomy): Bacteria > Cyanobacteriota > Cyanobacteriia > PCC-6307 > Cyanobiaceae > Cyanobium. Next base: position 845 of record JBIIJS010000116.1, read on the forward strand.
GGTCGCAGCCGCATGGTGGGGCTAGAGCCGCTTGCCATCGATCCGGCTCTCGAGGCGATCAGCGGCAGCCTCGACGGCGAGGCCCTGTTCATCCACAACGAGCTGCACCAGGCCCGAGGTCTGCGCAAGCTGCACCTGGAAACTGCGCATCTCGGCGCCGGTCTGCAGATCCTGCACTGCGTGCTCTTTCCCGATCCCCGCCACGATCTACCGGTGTTCGGTGCCGACATCGTCGCCGGGCGGGGGGGCGTCTCGGCAGCGATCGTCGATCTCTCGCCGGTCGGCGACGGTCTTCCCGCGGCCATGGAGGCGGGCCTGGCGGCCCTGCCCCGCCATGGCTTCGACCAACCGCGCGAGCTGCCCGCCTGGGGGGCCATCTTTTCACCCCATGTTCTGTTCATCCGGCCGGGCTCGACCCAGGAGGAAGCCCGCTTCGTGGAGACGGTGGGCGCCTACCTCGACATTCTGGCCCAGGCGGCTGCGGCCAGCGAGCCTCAGGCCCCCGATGATCCGGCTACGGTGCAGCGCTGGCAGGGGCAACTCCGCTATTGCAGGCAACAGAAACAGAACGACAAGACGCGGCGGGTGCTGGAGAAGGCGTTTCACCCCGCCTGGGCCGACCGCTACATCGAGCAGCTCCTGTTCGACGATCCTCCCGCGCTCTCGGTATCGGCCTGATCGCCCTGGCCGGTGCCACAGCGGCGCTCGCCTGGAGCCAGCTGCGCCAACCTGTCCGTCAGGCAGCACCTCCCGCCGCAATCCGTCCGGAGGAGAAATCGGAGGCGGTGGCGGCCCTGGGTCGGTTGGAGCCCTTTGGTGACATCCGCTCCCTGGCCGCTCCGATCACCGGCATGGGCGGCAGCCCGCGCATCACCCAGCTGCTGGTGATCGAAGGCGAGAAGGTACGGCGCGGCCAGTTGCTGGCGCGTTTCGACAACGGTCCCGGCCAGGAGGCTGAAGCGGTCCTGCTGCGAACCCGCATCAGCAGCCTCAGCCGGCGGCTTGAGATCGTGGGCCGCGACCTCAGCCGCTATCGCCAGCTGACGGTCGCAGGAGCCTTCAGCGCCGCCGAGCTCGATCAGCGTGAGCAGAGCTATCTCGAACTGCGCGGTGCCCTCGACGAGGCCCGCGCCCAGCTGGTGCGAGTGGGCACGGATCTGGTCAACACCGAGCTGGTGGCGCCGATCGACGGCACGGTGCTGCGCATCCACGCCCGCGTCGGCGAGCGCCCGGGCGAGAAGGGCATCCTCGAGCTCGCCGACAGCGACCGGATGGAGGTGGTACTGGAGGTGTACGAAAGCGATATCGAGCGGGTGCGGATCGGCCAGAGGGCGCAGATCAGCAGCGAGAACGGTGGTTTCACCGGCAGCATCAGCGGCCGGGTCAGCCGCATCAGTCCCCAGGTGCGGCAGCGCCAGGTGCTCTCCACCGATCCCACCAGTGATGCCGACGCGCGCATCGTTGAAGTGCGGCTGCGGCTCGACCCCAACGACGCCCGCCGGGTGCGCAGCCTCACCGGCCTGAAGGTGATCGCCCGGCTGGAAGCCGAGCCATGAGCGGAGTCTGGGCTTCCCGCCGCATCCCGCTGGCCTGGCTGCTGCTCACCCGCCAGCCGGCCCGGCTGGCGGTGGCCCTGGCGGGCATCGCCTTCGCCGGAATCCTGATGTTCATGCAGCTGGGTTTTCGCGACGGCCTGTTCGACGCCAGCGTGACGATCCACAAACTGTTCGACGCCGACCTGGTGCTGATCAGCCCCCGTACCACCAGCTCGATCGGCATGGCCGGCTTCCCGCGCCGTCGCCTGGTGCAGACCCTGGCCGATCCGGCGGTGCGGGGTATCACCCCGGTGCACTGGAACCTGCTGCTCTGGCGCAACCCTGAGAACCGCCGCACCCGCTCGATCCTGGCGATCGGCTTCGAGCCCGGCGATCCCCTGTTCACCGATCCATCGCTCAGCGCCAGGGCCCGCTCGCTCACCCAGCGGGGACGGGTGCTGTTCGACGAGCGCTCCCGGCCCGAGTTCGGCCCGATCGCCGCCTGGCTAAAGCAGGGCAAGGTGGTGCAGACCGAGGTGGCCGGCAAGAGGGTGAGGGTCAGCGGTCTGGTGGCCCTGGGCCCCTCCTTCGGCGCCGACGGCAACATGCTGTTGAGTCGGGAGACCTTTCTTGATCTGATGCCTCAGACCGCTCCCGGCAGCATCGAGATCGGCCTGGTGCGGCTCGTGCCCGGCGCCGATCCCACTGCCGTGACCGCACGGCTGGCGCGGAGTCTGCCTCCCGACGTGCGGATCCTCACCAAGGCGGGCTTCGAGGAGTTCGAGAAGAACTACTGGCGCACCAGCACGGCGATCGGCTTCATCTTCACGCTCGGTGCAGCGATGGGCTTCGTGGTGGGTTGCGTGATCGTGTACCAGATCCTCCATTCCGACGTAAGCGATCACCTGCCGGAATACGCCACGCTGATGGCGATGGGCTACCGCCTCAGCTCCCTGCTTGGGGTGGTGGCCCGAGAGGGCCTGCTGCTGGCCGTATTCGGCTTCGTGCCGGCCTGGCTGGCGGCGCAGGGCTTTTACTGGCTCGTGCGCTACGGCACCCGGCTTCCCGTGACCATGCAGATGGAGCGATCGCTGCTGGTGTTCACCATGATCCTCACCATGTGCATGGCCTCGGCGGGGCTTGCGATGCGCAAGCTGGTCGATGCCGATCCCGCCGAGATCTTCTGAGTCGATGGCCAGCAGAGCTGCCCCAAGCATCTCTCCTTCCGGTGCCCCCGCTCCCGCCGTGGCGGTGCGGGGACTCGACCACTGGTACGGCAGCGGTGCGATGCGGCGCCAGGTGTTGCAGGGGGTGAACCTCTCCATCCGCGCCGGTGAGGTGGTGCTGCTCACCGGGCCCTCCGGCTGCGGCAAAACCACCCTGCTCACCCTGGTGGGGGCGTTGCGGCAGGTGATGGCCGGATCGCTGCAGGTGCTCGACCAGGAACTCAACGGATCGAGCCGGGGCCAGCGCCAGCAACTGCGGCGAAGGATCGGCATGATCTTCCAGGGCCACAATCTGCTGCGCTGCCTCAGCGCTGAGCAGAACGTGCAGATGGGCGCCGACCTGCTGAGCGGCCTCGGTTACCGCGCCCGCCGTGACAGCGCCCGGGAGTGGCTGCGGGCGGTGGGGCTCGGCGACCACCTCGGCAAGCTGCCCCACGACCTTTCGGGGGGCCAGAAGCAGCGGGTGGCGATCGCCCGGGCGCTGGCCGCCCGTCCGAGGCTGTTGCTTGCCGATGAACCCACCGCCGCCCTCGACAGCCGCACCGGCCGTGAGGTGGTGGATCTGATCCGCGGCCTTGCCCGCGACCAGGGGATCTCGGTGCTGATGGTCACCCACGATCCCCGCATCCTCGATATCGCCGATCGGCTCGTGCGCATGGAGGACGGTCAGTTGATCGAGAGCGGCCAGGGTGATCGCCTCTGGGCCGGCGACCGCCTGCCCAAGCATGGAGTGGAACCGGTTCAGTAGGGTGGATGTTCTGATCTCTCCCGGAACGCAAGCCCGCATGGCCAAGCGCAGGAATCTCAAGAAGGAAAAGCAGGAGCGCAATCGCGCCTACGCCCGCAAATTCAAGAAGCGCAAGCTGCGCAACGACGGCCGAGGTGAAGGGGCCGGCAACGGTGTCACCGGCACGGCCAACAACGGCGGAGCTGCCGACTGATCAGCGCCGGCGGCGCGATTCCAGCCGGGGACCCTGCGGGGTCCCTTTTTTTGGCACCATGCCGCATTCTCCATGCCGTTCGTCGCGGCACCGCCGCTTCCGCATCGCCTGTATCAGCTCCTCTCCCCGGCTCCGATCCCCTGCGCAGGTCCATGTTCCTCAGCGTTGTCATCCCCACCTACAACCGCCTTCCGATCCTGCGCCAATGCCTTGCCGCGCTGGAAGGCCAGCAGCTGGAGCCCCCCCTGCAGCGCTACGAAGTGGTGGTGGTCGACGACGGATCCACCGATGACACGGTGGCCTGGCTTGACGCGGAGCGGGCAGCTGGCCGGCTGACTCACGTGCGCCTGATCCGCCAGGAGCACGGTGGGCCAGCCGAGGGGCGCAACCGCGGTGTGGAAGCGTCTCAGGGTGAGGTGATCGTCTTCATCGACAGCGATCTGGTGGTCACGGCCGATTTCCTGCTCTGCCATGCCCGCGCCCTGGAGGCCCACTGGCGCCGCAGCGGTAACCGGCTCTGCTTCACCTATGGCGCGGTGATCAACACTGCCAACTTCGACGATCCCACCAGCGAGCCGCACAAGCCCACCGATCATTCCTGGGCCTACTTCGCCACCGGCAACGTCGCCATCGACCGCAGCGTGCTGGAGCGCAGCGGCCTGTTCGACACGGGGTTCCGCCTCTACGGTTGGGAAGACCTGGAGCTGGGAGAACGGTTGCGCCGCATGGGCGTGCGGCTGGTCCGCTGCCCCGAAGCCGTGGGCTACCACTGGCATCCGCCGCTCAGCCTCGAGCAGATCCCCCGGCTGGTGGAGGTGGAGCGTCAGCGGGCGAAGATGGGCCTGGTTTTCTACCGCAAGCACCCCACCCGTCGGGTGCGTTTCATCATCCAGTACACCTGGCTGCACCGCCTGCTGTGGGAACTGCTCACCGCAGGCGGTCTGCTCAATGAGCGCAGCCTGCGGCCGCTGCTCGCCTGGCTGATTCGTCATGGCCATCCCGGCCTGGCGATGGAGCTGCTGCGCCTGCCGCTCAACCGGCTCGGGGTACGGGCCCTGTTCGCCGAGGCCCGCACGGCCGTTTGATAGGTTGCATCCGTACCCAACACACCGCACACCTGCACGTTTCGGGTGACCCTCAGGGTCCCTGGCAGGTGGTGGCCAACCCGAAACCCATCCCAACCCATGGCTGTCGTCACTCTCGCTGAGATGATGGAGGCTGGCGCTCACTTCGGGCACCAGACCCGGCGCTGGAATCCGAAGATGTCGCGCTACATCTACTGCGCGCGCAACGGCGTTCACATCATCGACCTCGTGCAGACCGCCGTCTGCATGAACAACGCCTACAAATGGGTGCGCAGTGCCGCCCGCAGCGGCAAGCGCTTTCTGTTTGTGGGCACCAAGAAACAGGCCTCTGAGGTGATCGCCCAGGAGGCGACCCGCTGCGGTGCTGCCTATGTGAACCAGCGCTGGTTGGGCGGCATGCTCACCAACTGGACCACCATGCGGGCCCGCATCGACCGCCTCAAGGATCTCGAGCGAATGGAGTCGTCCGGTGCGATCGCCATGCGTCCCAAGAAGGAGGCGGCAGTTCTGCGTCGTGAGCTCGACCGTCTGCAGAAGTATCTCGGCGGCCTCAAGAACATGCGCCGCCTGCCCGACGTGGTGATTCTGGTCGACCAGCGTCGCGAAACCAACGCCGTGCTCGAGGCCCGCAAGCTCGACATCCCTCTGGTTTCGATGCTCGATACCAACTGCGATCCCGATCTCTGCGACGTGCCGATCCCCTGCAACGACGACGCCGTGCGCTCGGTGCAGCTCGTGCTCGGCCGCCTCGCCGATGCCATCAATGAGGGCCGTCACGGTGCCCAGGACCGCGGCGGCGACGACGAGGCCTGATCTCCACGCCCTGCCGGGGGCTGCGGCCCCCCTCCCTCTTCCCCATCCCCCAAGCTCCCACTTCCCAAGCCCCATGGCTGAGATCTCCGCCAAGCTCGTCAAGGACCTGCGCGACAAGACCGGCGCCGGCATGATGGATTGCAAGAAGGCCCTGGCCGAATCCGGCGGCGACACGACCAAGGCTGCAGAGTGGCTGCGGCAGAAGGGTATCGCCTCCGCTGAGAAAAAGGCCAGCCGCACCGCCGCAGAGGGAGCGGTCGGCAGCTACATCCACACCGGCGCCCGCGTGGGCGTGCTGGTGGAGGTCAACTGCGAGACCGATTTCGTGGCCCGTGGTGAGCTGTTCCAGGAACTGCTGCGCAACGTGGCCATGCAGATCGCCGCCTGCCCCAACGTGGAGTACGTGACCACCGATCAGATCCCCACGGATGTGGTCGAGCGGGAGAAGTCGATCGAGATGGGCCGCGATGATCTGGCCGGCAAGAAGGAGGAAATGAAGGTGAAGATCGTGGAAGGTCGCATCGCCAAGCGCCTCAAGGAGATGGCGCTGCTGGAGCAGCCTTTCATCCGCGACCCCAACATCAGCCTTGGCGAAATGGTGAAGCAGGCCGCCGGCAAGACCGGCGAAAACATTCAGGTGCGTCGCTTTACCCGGTACACACTTGGCGAGGGTATCGAGGTGGAGCAGAGCGACTTCGCCGCCGAGGTGGCGGCGATGGGCGCCAAGGCTTGAGCGGCCGGCCGTGAGCGGCCCAGATCAAGCCGCACCGGCGGCTTCCATCGACCCAGCTGCCAGGCTTGAGTCACTGCTTGAACAGCTTCAGGCCGGCAACCCCGCTCTGTATCGACACCTGGCCCTTTACCTTCAGGTGCTTCGCCAGGTTCTGCCCGGGCGAGTGGAGCGTGCCTGCTTCCACCTGGCCACCCAGCTGCAGCCGCGGCGCTACGCCGCCATCCCGGAGCAGGATCGTCTGCAGCTGCACCGACGGATCCACGGCCTTGTGCATCGCTGCGCCAGCCTGCTCACCGTTGAGCAGCTCTGCAACCTTGCCGCGCAGATGGCCAGGGAACGCCATAGGCGGGAGCGGCGCCAGCGCCAGGAGCTGCTTGGTCGCTTTGCGGCGGGTGCATCACCGCTGACGGCCCCTGGAGATGGCAGGGGCATCGATCCCGATGAGCCGCCACTGCCGGAGGGATCCGTGCAGCTGGGGATGGCACTCCCTCTCCATGTCAACCTTTTCCCCGGCGCTGGTGGCTGGACCGACATGGCCCCCGCCTCGGGGCCTCCTGATGCCGGCCAGGCTGGCGAAGCCGGAGAGCAGCATCCCGGCATCAGCAGCACCGAAGCTTGGCTCGGCGACACCTCCGACACCTCCGACGCCTCCGACGCCTCCGACTGGAGTCTTTCCGATCCCTGGAGTGAAGGAGATCTCCCCAAAGATCCGATCACGCTGCTCGCCTGGCTCGACGGTCTCGAGCAAGCCCTGGAGCGGCGGCTCCGCAACCTCTCCCATGCCATCAACGTGGAGCTGCTTCGCCATGGCCTGTCGGGAACCCTGCTGCCTGTGGCCCTCCTTGATGCTGTGCTGAGCGGCCAGCTCGAGCCCCAGGCTGCTCCGGCCAATCTGCTGCGCCTGCAGCTTCCCTTTGCCGCAGAAGCGGCTGACGGGCCGATGCAGGCACTGGCGGTGTTGCTGCGTCGCGCCGATCTGGAACTGGAGGAGCCGCGGCTGCGCACCTGCCGGCGGCGGTTGCAGCAGCACCGCCAGGAAGTACGCAGAATGGCACAGCATTATCGCCGCCTGCAGCGGTGGCGTGAGGCCTATGCGTCGGAACAACTGTGGCTGCAGGATCTCAAGGCCAGCCGGAACCCCCCGACCTGAGACCCCCTCGATCCGGTCCGCCTGCGACCGGTCTGGAACGTCTCGATGCCTGGTGCGCCACCCTGCAGCAGGCGAGCCAGCTGGAGGCTGACCGCGGCTTCGTCAATCTCCAGGGCCGACGTGATACCTACAGCGGTTTCGTTCAGCGCTGCCTGGAGGCACCGGTGGGCGAGCTTTCGGAGTCGGAGCAAGCCTCCCTGGCCTCCCTGGCCAGGGCCTTCGGCGATTACCGGGACGGAGAGCTGAACCAGCGCCGTCGCCTGGTGAGTCAGCTGCGCCAGAGACTGCACCTTTTGCGCTGCCAACACAGGCCGCCGCTGCCGCTCTCGCCACCGCGGCTCAACCTGGCTAGTCCCACCGCTATGGCTGCGCCGGGCCAGGGGCGATCCGCCGGCGATCGGATACAGCGTGATCTTGAGCCCCAGACACCCCTCACGGAAGTGCCGGGCATCGGGCCGAAGATCGCTGCCCAGCTGGCTGGCCTGGGGCTGTTGGTGGTGCGGGACCTGCTGCAGCATTATCCCCGCGATTATCTCGACTACGCCAACCTGGTGCGCATCGGCGAG
>JBIIJS010000004.1:0-30919 GCA_044233605.1 Cyanobium sp.
CCCCGAGCGAATCTGTGCTGATCGCATTTATATCAACACCAAGAACAGAAACTTCTGCACCAGAAACAATATACGGCTATCTGGTAAGCGATTGGGGAGACCGCCGAGAGACCCTGAGATCAATGCTGCTCACAAGCAGCAGCTCAGCGCAGATCAACGGAGGCGGAACGAGGTGGAAGGATGCTTTGGATCAGGAAAGAGGAAGTATTCCCTCGATCTGATTATGGCGCGTCTCCCCAAAGGTGCAGAGAGCACGATCTCAATGGCATTTGTGGTGATGTGTGCAGAGAAGATCTGGAGGCTCCTCCGCCTCTTTTTAATCGCTATTTCTGTCTGGTTCTGTTCTCAACAGTGGCCTCGCTGCCACTGGATCAGCCTCAGGAACATATGGAAGCTTGAAATGGCCGGTTCACTGGCCGCTCTATAGCCAAGCGCCTGGGAAGACATCGCGCCGCTCGTTCGCAGTATTTGGATCCAGCCGGTGGATCCCTTTTTCAGAAGTCCCTATGTAAATATTACGCTTAAGTCCATGAAACATAGAACATGGGCTCTTAGCATCAAGCCCCTGCAGGCCGGCTTTAAGGAGACCCTATAAAATCCACCCGATCCACGCGACAATCTCTCAGTGATCGCGGGACTGGCCCGATCTCATGGGCGGCGAGCAGCTCGGTTAGCGCTTCGCGCAATGCTTCAGCTACAGTGATCATGAGCAAACCACGCCGAGAAAGCGGATCAAAAGGGAGCACTTTCTGTCTGAGATGGAGGCAGTTGTGCCCTGGAAAATGCTAATCGATCTGATCGAGCCTTACTACCCCAGAACCGGCTCCCAAAACGGCCGTCCTCACTACCCGCTGGAGACCATGCTGCGCAATCGCCTGATGCAGCAGTGGTAAGAGCTCAGTGATCCAGCCATGGAGGATGCACTGATCGGGTGCCGACAATACGCCGATTTGCGGGAATCAACCTGATCAGTGACCAAATCGCGGATCATATAACTATCCTAGTCTTCCGTCACCTGCTGGAGAAGTACGATCTCGGCAAGCAGAGGCACTGTCTCGCAGAAGACTAGGTCTATGAGACGAACACAACACATCTCAAGGCCAACGGCATGGCCATGAAGCAAAGAACCATCATTAATGTTACCTTGACCCATCCCCATTTCCAAAATTACGAGGGCGATGCCCGAATGTGCCGGAGACACTAGAACAAGAGTGGAGAGAGAGATTCAGAGATGCACCAGAACTGCAAGGGCACGCAGTGGTATTTCGGCATTAAAGTCCAGATCGGCGTTGACAATAGCTGTAGACAATAGCCTCATCCGATCGCTTGAAACAGTGGGAAGACTGAAAGATCGTCTCGTCTTGGCTGGTGCGGCCATGCTGGTCCCGGTTTTGTGGGGACTGTTCCCGTCCGTTGGCCGACCCCGCTGCCGCTGCTGATCTGATCGCCTTCTTGCAGGCCCTGCCAGAAGGCCGCAAGCACCGAGGCATCCGCTACCCGCAGTGGTTGCTGCTGCTGATGGCGATCCTGGGTATCTTGAGCGGCTGCCGCAGCGCTAGGGATCTGGAGCGTTTCGCCAAGCGGCATCACCGGGCGTTCGCCGTTGCTTTGGATCTGGAGCTACCCAAAACACCCTGCGACTCCACCATTCTGTACCTGTTTAAACGGGTGGAGCTCAAGCAGCTCTTCGGGTTGCTCAGGAAGTGGATGATCGACCAGATCGCTGATCAAAACAAGGACTTTGATCAGCTGATCTGTGACGGCAAAAACCTGCGGGGCTCTGCCGCGCAGCCAGATGGCGCCGATGGCGCAACGCGGTTTGTCACCCAGGTCACGCTCTATGCGCGGGAGCTGGGTGTGGCGATCGCGCAGACCTCCTTTGACACCGGCGAATCCCACGAGCGCGCAGCCCTGAAAGGTTTGCTCAACACGCTGGAGCTCGAGGGCGTGCTGATCCAGGCGGATGCGCTGCATACCTCGCCAGCGTTTTTCAACTCGCCGCCGAACAGGGCGCCGACCTGCTCCTGACGGTCAAAAACAACCAGCGCCGGCTGTATCGGCAGATCGCTGCCCAGTTCCGCAGCAAACGACACTTTCCTGTTGAGATCAGCGATGCCGAAGCCAGCCGCCGCCGCCGGGTGTGCTGGGTGAGCGCCAGCTGGATCATCGAGTTGGTGAGCACCGGCCGCCGCGACGGCAAGCCTTTTCGGCAGGTCCACTGGTCTTGATCACCAGGCGCACCTCTCGGTGCGACACCACCCGGCGCTCCAGCCCAAAAGCATGGCTCAGGCTGGTGCGGCAGCACTGGGCAATCAAAAACGAGTGGCAGCACTGGCCTCGGGCCACCCAGCTCGTGGAGGACGCCCATCGCTACAGCCAGCGCAAAGGGGTGCAGGTGTTGGCTCTGCTGAGGACATTGGCTCTGAATCTGCTGCGCTGCCATGGTTTTCGCTCAATCCTCGCGGGTCTGATGGCCGTGGCTCATGACATCAGCCGAATAGGCAGCTGGATCGGAATCAGCGCTGCGAATCCGAGATGATGAGACTTTCAGTCAGCCCTGGCCCCGGGGGATGTTCAGGCGCGCATGACCGCGGCCATTGGGTGAGATGTCTTTCCTCACAGCCTGGCATTGCCAAACAGGCGCTGGCAGAGACTGGAAGCCCTAACGCCAGTCGTAGTAAGGGACTTGAGCCGAAATCTCTTATTGAGAAAAGGAAGCGGGCGGCGGGAATCGAACCCGCATCATCAGCTTGGAAGGCTGAGGTTTTACCACTAAACTACGCCCGCATCAGTACGTAAGTACCAGCTTGCCTGGCCATGGCCGAGCTGAGCCATTATGGCCTGCCCAGGTGCAGCGATCGGTTTGCCATCGCCTTCCTCCCCCAGCCAGGCCCCGGACACTTCACAGCCGACGCCCCAGGCCGGAGCATCCCAGACAGAGCCGGTCTTCCGGGATCCGGCCGACCAGCCGGCCGGGCGGCGCAACCGCATGTTGCTGGCCTACGGCTTCGGCGACGCCGGCACCGGCATGGCCGCCTCGCTGATCGGCTTCTATCTGTTCATCTTCTACACCAAGGCCGCAGGCCTGGCCCCCTGGATGGCGGGGCTGGTGCTGATGCTCGCCCGCCTCTGGGATGCGATCAATGATCCGATCGTCGGCTGGCTGAGCGACAAGACCCGAACCCGCTGGGGCCCGCGGCTGCCCTGGATCCTCGGAAGCGCCCTGCCGCTGGGGGTGGGCATGGCCCTGATGTGGTGGCTTCCGCCCGGCGGCCCCTGGAGCAAGTTCGCCTTCTTCATCGGCATCTCGGTGCTGGCCAACAGTCTCTACACCTGCGTCAACCTGCCCTACTCCGCCCTGGCCGCCGAGCTCACCACCTCGGTGCAGCTGCGAACTCGCCTCAATTCCGCCCGCTTCACCGGCTCGATCATCGCCGGCCTTGTGGGCCTTGTGCTCGGCGGCCTGCTGCTGCGCAACCCCACCGATCCGGCCGGCTACTGGCGCGTGGGCGTGCTCTCCGGCGTGATCATCACGGTCACCACCCTGCTCTGTGCCTGGGGAATCGCCCCGGCTGCCATCCACTGCCAGCGGCCGCAGAGCGAGCGGGGCACCACTCGCCGCCTGCTGGCCCGGGTGAAACGCAACGGTCGCTTCCTGATGGTGCTCGGCCTCTACCTGCTGCTCTGGTGCGCACTGCAGCTGATGCAGACGGCCGCCCTGATCTTCCTGCCGGATGTGATGGGCGTGCCGCCGGCCTGGAGCAACTGGATCCTGCTCCCCTTCCAGATCTGCGCCCTGCTGGGACTCTGGCTGTGGACGGAGGTCTCACACCGCTACGGCCGAGTGCAGGCCCTGCACTGGGGCGCCTTCCTCTGGATGGGAGGTTGCCTGCTGGCCATGGTGCTCCTCCCCCTCGACCCTGCCGTAGCCCCCACCGGCTCCCTGGCCAACCTGGTGCGGCTGATCTGCCTGATCGGCACGATCCTGCTGGTGGGGCTGGGGGCCTCCACCGCCTACCTGATCCCCTGGGCGCTGCTGCCCGATGCGATCGACGCCGACCCGGAGAAGCCGGCGGGCATCTACAGCGCCTGGATGGTGTTCACCCAGAAGATCTGCATCAGCTTCGCGCTGTTCTTCTTCGGCAATCTGATGAGCCTCAGCGGCTACGTCGCCACCCGCGGCATCGACCAGCCCACCAGCGCCCTGCTTGCGATCCGCCTGTGCATGGGCCTGATCCCTGCCACCCTGGTGGTGCTCGGCCTGGTGGTGATGCGCCGCTGGCCGGAGCGGGGTGCCCACCTGTTACAGCGGCCCAACCAGCCATGAAAGCACCGCGCTGGCTTCGTCGTCTGGGGGTCAGCCTGCTGATCGGCGGCCAGGCGGTGAGCGCCATCGCCCGCGGCCGCATCGGCCTGAACGACCTGATGCAGGAGCTGCTTGAGGCCGGCCCCGGCAGCTTCCTGATCGTGCTGATCACCGGCCTGGCGGCCGGTACCGTGTTCAACATCCAGGTAGCGGCGGAGCTCTCCAAACAGGGGGCCAACACTGCCATCGGCGGCCTGCTGGCACTCGGCCTCTCGCGTGAGATCGCGCCACTGCTCACTGCCATGCTGCTCACCGGCAAGGTGGCCACCGCCTACGCGGCCCAGCTGGGCACGATGAAGGTCACCGAGCAGATCGACGCGATCACGATGCTGCGCACCGATCCGGTGCAATACCTGGTGGTGCCGCGGCTGCTGGCGATGGTGCTGATGTCGCCGGTGCAGTGCCTGATGTTCTTCTGGGTGGCGCTGTGGTCGGGGCAGATGAGCAGCACCCTGCTCTACAACGTGCCGCCGGCCGTGTTCTGGAACTCGGTGCGCACCTGGATGAAACCCGACGACCTGCCTTCGATGCTGGTCAAGGCGGTGGCGTTCGGGCTGCTGATCGCCGTGCTCTCCTGCGGCTGGGGTCTCACCACCCGCGGCGGACCGAAGGAGGTGGGCACCAGCACCACCGGGGCGGTGGTGATGATCCTGCTCAGCGTGGCTCTGATGGATGTGGTGCTCACCAAAATTCTGTTCGGCTGATACCGGGCCCATGGGAAGATGGCCCATCTTGTGCGGCCCCGTGGTACCCGCTTCCCCCGATCCGCAACCCACCGCCGACAGCGGTGTCACCCTTGAGCCGCGCTACTGGGTACCGCTGGGGGTGATCGTTCTGGCCCTGGTCTTGCTGCCGTTACGGCCCCTGCTGAGCGCACCGCTGTGGCCCACCGCGGTGCTGGCCCTGTTCGGCCTGTTTCTGGCTGTGCAGACCCGGCAACTGCGCCTGCAGTTCAGCGACGACGAACTGCTGGTGCGGCGCAACGCCACGGTGATTCGCCGCTTCCCTTACGTCGCTTGGCTCGGCTGGCGCCTGTTCTGGCCTGGCCTGCCAGTGCTGCTCTATTTCCGGGAGGAGCGCAGCATCCACCTGCTGCCGGTCCTGTTCGACGCCGCCGCCCTGCGGCTGCAGCTGGAGCAGCACCTGGGCGATCGGGGTGCCTCCTCGAAGCTCTGAGCCCCCCGCCATGACCCACCTCCCTACCGGGACCAACCCAACCGACACAGCCGCTCCGGAAGCTGATGAGGCTGGCCCTGCCGGGAGCGAGCTGCTGGATCTAGCCCTCAGCGAACTCCGCGAACGCCGCAGCCAGCTGCAGGAGGAGATCAGCGTCCTTGAGCAACGCCGCGAGCAGGTTCAGCGCGAGATCGCCGCCAGCTTCAGCGGCCAGTCGGATGCGATCGCACGGCGGGTGCGCGGATTCCAGGAATATCTGGTGGGTGCGCTGCAGGATCTGGCGGTGTCGGCGGAGCAGGCCAACCTGGTGGTGCAGCCGATGGTGGTGCAGCCCTCGCCGCTCGATGCCCAGCCGGCCGCCGCTGTGGAGAGCACACCGCCGCCGGCCGCCGGCCTGTTCAGCCGCGACGAGGAACTGATCCGCGAGCTGCTGAGCCGCTACCAGGGCCAGCCCGACTTCTACGCCGACCCCTGGAAGCTGCGCCGCACCCTGGAGTCGGAGGGTGCAGCCCTGCTGGCCGACTGGTTCCTCTCCCAGGGCGGCCGCGGCGCCCAGCCCAGCAGCGGCAGCCGCAGCCGCAACGCCCTGATCACCGCGGCGGCGGTGGCGATCCTCGGCGAGATCTACGGCGACCGCTTCCAGACCCTGGTGCTGGCCGGCCAGCCGGAGCGGCTGGGCGAGTGGCGCCGCGGCCTGCAGGACTGCCTCGGTCTAAGCCGCGAAGACTTCGGCCCCACCAGTGGCATCGTTCTGTTCGAGCGGGCCGAGGCCCTGATCGAGCGGGCCGACCGGCTGGAGGAACGGGGCGAGCTGCCGTTCATCGTGATCGATGCCGGAGAGCGCGCCGTGGAGGTGCCGATGCTGCAGTTCCCCCTCTGGCTGGCCTTCGCCGCCGGCCCCGGCGAGCTGATCGAGGAGGAAGACCTCTACTGATTCAACCCAGCTACTGATCCCACCCGGCAACCGACTCCATGCCCATGCTGCTGAACCTCCTCGTGCTGCTGAACGGCTATTTGCTGGGTTCGATCCCGGCCGGTTGGCTGGCCGGCCGCTGGCTGGCCGGCATCGATCTGCGTCAGCAGGGCTCCGGCTCCACCGGCGCCACCAACGTGCTGCGCGTGGTGGGCAAAGGACCGGCGCTGGTGGTGTTCCTGATCGACGTGCTCAAGGGCACCGCCGCCGTGCTGCTCGCCAAGGCGCTGTTGCAGCCCCACGGCTTCGACGCCGTCAGCGACGGCTGGGTGGTGGCGGCCGGCCTGGCAGCCCTGGCGGGCCACATCTGGCCCGTTTGGCTGGGCTGGAAAGGCGGCAAGGCGGTGGCCACCGGCCTGGGCATGCTGCTGGGCCTGGCCTGGCCCGTGGGGCTGGCCTGCTTCGGCATCTTTCTCACCATGCTTAGTCTCAGCCGCATCGTCTCGCTCTCCAGCGTGGTGGCGGCCCTTTCGCTGCCGCTGCTGATGGTCGGCTGGTTCAACAATGGGATCTTCGGCGGTGATGGCTGGCGTACCGCTTACCTGATCCTGGCGCTGATTACAACGGTGCTGGTGGTGTGGCGCCACCGCAGCAACCTGCGGCGATTACTCGATGGCACGGAACCGCGCCTGGGGGCAAGGAGCGGCTGATCCCGGCGTGGAACGCGGAGAGCCGGAGCCTCAGGCCAGCTCGCGACTGCGTTCAGCAGCCGCCAACACCGCCTCAAGCAGCGCGGAACGCACCCCCGCCGCCTCGAGCCGGCGCAGGCCGGCAATCGTGGTGCCGGCGGGGCTCGCAACCAAGTCCTTGAGCTGGCCCGGATGGAGCTGCCGCTGATGCAGCAGCTCGGCCGTACCGGCCAGGGTGCGGTGGGCCAGATGCTGGGCCAGGGCGCGAGGCAGCCCGGCGGCCACCGCCCCATCGGCCATCGACTCGGCGATCAGGGCCACAAAGGCCGGCCCTGAGGAGGTGAGCGCCAGGAAGGCATCGAGCTGGCCCTCGGGCAGCTCCAGCACCTCCCCCACCCGCGCGAAGAGAGCTCTGACCCACTGGCGCTGATCGGCATCCACCTCCTCAGCGAAGGACAGGGCCGTCAGGCCCGCCCGCACCAGAGCAGGGGTGTTGGGTACAGCCCGCACGATGCGGTGACCGGGGAACAGGCGCTGCAACCGCTCCAGGCTGACGCCCGCCAACACAGAGATCAGCAGGGGGCCGGAGCCGGGCCCCGCTGCGGTGGCCAGCGGCGGCGCCGCCGCCGCCACGGCCTCGAGCTGCTGCGGCTTGATCGCCAGCAAAACGACGGAGCAGGCCCAGGCTGGCGCCGGATCGGTACCCACCATCAGGTTGTGTTCGGCGGCGAGGCTGCGGGCGGACGCATCGCTCGCCACAGCTGCCCGCACATCGCCGGGCTCGATCAGGCCGGCCTCGATCAGTGGAAACAACAGGGCCTGGGCCATCCGGCCCAGGCCTACCACACCGAAACGGCCGCTGTCGGCGTCCGGCACCTCAGACCATCGCGTCGCTGCGGCCCCAGGCGGGGCTGGGGGCAGCTTCCTGCTCATCGGCCAGGGGGCCGGCATGGCGCGATGCAACCGTGGGAGAGGCGGCCGCATCCTCACTGCCGGCGGTGGTGACGGTGACGCAGCTTGGGGCGAACAGGAAGATGCTCTCACCGACCCGCTCTTGGTGGCCGTCGATGGCGAAGGTGCCACCGGCGACGAAATCAACGGCCCGCTGGGCCTGATCCGGCTCCATCATCGTGAGGTTGAGAATCACGGCCTTGCGCTCGCGAAGGGCCTGAATCGCCCGGGGCATCTCATCGAAGCTGCGCGGCTCCATCAGGCACAGCTCGGCCACGCTGGTGCTGATGCCGGGCATACCGATCACATTGGTTCCGGCGAACGGATCACCGGCCCCGGAGAAATCAGTGGCGATCGCCAGGGCGGAGCCGGCGCTGCCCATGCCCGTGCTCTCGGTAGCCACATGGGGTTCGCCGGCGTCGTAATCGAGCTCGTCGTCATAGTCACCGTCGAGATAGTCGTCACCGGAGACGACAGCACGCAGGCGGGAGAACAACGACACGGATAAGCCTCGGAAGGGAGCCTGAACCTAGATAGCGTCCCACGCCAGTCGGCGCAAGCGACTCAGCGCGTGGGCGTCGCGAAATCCGTCCCGGCTGGGCCGCCGGGGGCTGGACGATCACCGAAAAGGGCGGTACCGATCCGCACCCAGGTGCTGCCGGCCGCGGCCGCTTCCCGCCAGTCGCCGCTCATCCCCATCGAGAGCTCTGCCAAAGCGAGCCGCTGCCCCAGGGCGGCACATTCAGCGAACAGGGCACCGCGTTCCGCCCGGCCCAGGCCGAAGGGGGGAATCAGCATCAGCCCCACGGGCCGCAGCGGCGCCAGGGCCGCCAGCCGCGGCCAGGCATCGAGCAGATCGGCCGGCTCGAAACCGGTCTTGGCTGGGTCGGGGCGCAGCTTCACCTGCAGGAGCACCTGCGGCGCAAGTCCCTCCTCCGCAGCGATACGCGCCAGGCGCTCCGCCAGTGCCAGGCTATCGATGGAATGGATCGTGCCGAAGCACCGCAGCACGCCGCGGACTTTGTTGGCCTGCAGGCGGCCGATGAAATGCCAGTCGAGCGGGCCCAGGTCGGCGAGTTGCTCCTGCTTGGCGATCGCCTCCTGCAGACGGCTCTCTCCGAAGCTGCGCTGACCTGCCGCCACAGCGCGGCGGAGCATCTCCGCCGGTTGTCCCTTGCTCACCGCCAGCAACCGGCAGCCCTGAGGCAACTGCCGGCGCAGCTCAGCGAGCTTGTGCTCCAGCGACACCGTTCCCCCCATGGCGCCTGCCCCCGGGGCGGATGAGGGGCCTTGGCCCGGGGCTTCTGCCTGATCGGACGACAAGGCAGCGCCTCAGAGAAAGGTCTGGTCGAACAGCTGGCGCCAGCGGGCATGGATCTCGGGCCCCTCACGGCGGGCGCGGTTGAGATTCTGCTCGGCCAGATGGCGAGCATCCATCAGCGGAATCACCTCGAAACTCGCGCCCCTTTGCTGCAGGGTCACCAGAAAGAATATGCGCTGCGCATAAAGAGTGGCGTACAGATCCCTGCTCTCCCCCACCGGAGCCACCCGGTAGAGCATGCCGAAGGTGGGGTGATTGAGATAACGCTCGGCGCTCACTGAATCGATCGCACTCGAGCCATTAAAGGCCACCGACCTACCGCCCCCCTGGCCGCCACTGCGGCTCACAAGGCACCCAGCCGCCAGCGCAGGGCCAGCAGCAGCAGCAGGGCCGCCGCGGCCAGCACCCCCGCCGGGCCGGAGACGGCCGTGGGGGCATGCAGCAGGTCGGGAGAGATCCAGCGGCCACCGCGGGCCAGCAGAGCCTCGGCGCCCTGCTCGGAGCGCAAGAGCACATTGGCCAGCAAGCGCTCCCCCAGGGCCAGCACCAGAGCCAACCCGCCCCGCCAGCCCAGGCTGCGCAGGTGCACGGCGCGCGTCGCCAGAGAGCGCAGCAGGTTTTGCAGCTCCTCCTGCACCAGCGGCAGGAAGCGCAGCGACAGCAGCAGCATGAAGCCGAGCCGGTCGACCGGCAGGCCCACCAGCGCAAACGGCCGCAGACTCCAGGAGATCGCCCACACCAGGGCCTCCGGCGAGGTGGTGAGCAGCAGCAGGTTGGCGCTGTGGATCAGGGTGAACAGCAGCGTGCCGCCCCGCAGGCCCAGCAGTGCGGAGCGTCGCGTCACCACCAGCGGTCCGATCGTCACGGGCCCCAGAGGCGCTGCCCCCAGCCGAGCCGGGCCTAGCCGCAGCAACTCCCAGGGCAGACCCGCCTGCGACAGCGGCGGCGCGCCGACCGGGGCATCCGCAGGCGGCGGCGCCAACCGCAATTCGGTGGGGGGGCGCTGCAGGCTGGCGGGGGCGACGCTGCCGGCCGGCAGCAAGGCCGAGAGCAGGCCCACCAGCAGCGACAGGGCAAGCCACAGCGCCAGGCTGCGGCGCCACAGCCGCGCCGGCAGGCCGCTGAGCAGGGTGATCAGCACCAGGAGCCCCACCAGGGCAAGCCGCCAGCGCGGCCCCGCCAGAACCGGCGTCACCAGGAAGGCCAGCGTCCAGGCCAGCTTCAGACGCGGATCAAGCCGCTGCAGCCAGCCGCCGCCACCGGGACTGCCGGGGTCGACGTACTGGCCGACCGGAACCTGGCGCAGCCAGTCCATGCCCTAGCGGCCGCGCGCCTGGGAGCGGGCAAGATCCTTTTCGGCGTCTCGCTGCTGCTTACCTCGCCAGAACAGGCGCACGGGAGATCCCTCGAAGCCCAGACCCTCGCGGATCTGGCGCTCCACATAGCGGCGGTAGGTGTCGCCGAACAGTTTCGGATCGTTCACGAACAGGGTGAAGCTGGGCGGGCGGCAGGCCACCTGGGTGCCGTAGTACAGCCGTCCCTGCCTGCCGCCCCGGGTGGTGGGAGGGGAGCGCCAGCGCAGTGCCTCCTGCAGCACCTCGTTCACCACCGAGGTGCTCACCCGGCGGCGGTGCTGCTCCACCGCCAGCTTCGCCAGCGGGAAGATCGCATTCACCCGCTGCCCGGAGAGTGCCGAGCTGAACAGCATCGGCGCCCAATCGAGGAAGTAGAGCTTGGCGCGCAGCTCCTTCTCCATCGCCGGCATGGTGTGGGAATCCTTCTCGATCGCGTCCCACTTGTTCACCACTACGACGCAGGCGCGGCCTTCCTCCTCAATGCGGCCGGCCAGGCGCTGGTCCTGCTCGGTGACGCCATCGAGAGCATCGATCACCAGCACACACACGTCGCTGCGCTCGATCGCCTTGAAGCTGCGGTTGATGCCGAAGTACTCAGGGCCATAATCCACGCTGCGACGCCGGCGGATGCCGGCGGTGTCGAGCAATTTCCAGCTCACACCCTCCCGCTCGATCGAGGTGTCGATCGTGTCGCGGGTTGTGCCACGGATCGGGCTGACGATTGCCCGTTTCTCACCACAGATGGCATTGAGCAGGCTGGATTTGCCCACATTGGGCCGACCGATGATCGCCAGCTGGATGGGCTCCTCCCCCTCGTCATCCTCACCGGGGGGCAGATGGGCGATCACCGCATCGAGCAGCTCGCCGGTACCGGCCCCATGGATCGCCGAGACCGGGTGGGGTTCTCCCAGACCGAGCGACCAGAACTCAGCCGCCATCGCCAGACCCTGCTCCGGCGACTCGCATTTGTTCACCGCCAGCAGCACCGGCACGCTCTGGCCCCGCAGCCATTCGGCGATCGAGGCATCCGCCGCCGTGATCCCCTGCTGGCCGTCGGTGATCACCACCGCCACGGCCGCTTCGGCCAGGGCGAGGTTGGCCTGCTCGCGGATCTCGGGCAGAAATTCACTATCGTCGTCAAACACCAGGCCGCCGGTGTCGACGACACGGAAACGACGATCGGCCCAGTAGCCCTCCTGGTAGGTGCGGTCGCGCGTGACGCCCGGCTGGTCGTGCACGATCGCCTCGCGGCTGCGACAAAGCCGGTTCACCAGGGTCGACTTGCCCACGTTGGGCCGCCCGATGATGGCGACGACAGGAAGGGCCAAGCGGGGAAATTCCTTCAACGGACCGAGGTGTTGACCCTACCGTGAGCGAAGCGGGCCTATGGAGAATTCAGCGCACTGGCAGATCGCCCGGATGGCCGGCCACCGGGTCGAGCGGGGGCTCCAGCAGCTGCGGCAGCGGCCCGTCGGCAGGCAGTTGTTCATTCCGCTCGGCCAGATGGGCCAGCAGCCAGTTCACGGCGGAGGCGCGGCGGGTGCGGCGCGGATAAAGCTCACCGAGCCTGTAGCCGCCAAAGCCCAGCTGCTCCTTGAGCAGCTGCTTGTGCTCCCTGGCGATCGAGCGGGTGAGGGCCACGCTGGGCGGCCGCTCGGAGATGAACTGGGGCTCGATCGGAAAGGACTCCCGCCAGAGCGCGCTCGCAGCCGGGCCCGCAGTCCAGGTGCCGGAGGCATCGGGCACATAGCCCAGGCGCGGCCAGATCAGCTCACACACGAAGCGATCGCTGGTGCAGTCGGCCAGCACCGCTTCAAGCAGCGCGCGGCTGAGGGGATGGGGATCGGGGGTGGTGGCGACGGGGGCGGACGCCATTGGCCTGGAGCCTCAGAATCGGATCACCATGTTCACCGCTGATCCGCTGGAACTACCTGGTGACGGCACGCCGCGCCGCCTGCGCTGCCGCGTGCTGCAGTCGCCGCTGGCGGGGGTGAGCGACCGCATCTTCCGCGGCCTGGTGCGCCGCTGGGCGCCCGACGCCCTCCTGTTCACCGAAATGGTGAACGCCACCAGCCTGGAGCTTGGCCATGGCCTTCAGAAGGTGGAGGAACTGAGCTGCGAGGCCGGACCGATCGGGGTTCAGCTGTTCGATCACCGGCCGGCCGCCATGGCCGAGGCGGCGAAGCGTGCCGAGGCGGCCGGTGCCTTCGTGATCGACATCAACATGGGTTGCCCGGTCAGGAAGATCGCCCGCAAGGGCGGCGGCAGCGGCCTGATCCGCGACCCCAAGCTGGCGGCCCGCATCGTCGAGACCGTGGCAGCAGCGGTACGAATCCCGGTGACTGTGAAAACGCGCCTGGGCTGGTGCGAGGCAAGCGGCGGCGCAGGAACTGCCAGCGCCATCACCTGGTGCCGCCAGCTGGAGGCAGCCGGCGCCCAGTTGCTCACCCTGCACGGCCGCACCCGTGAGCAGGGGTTCAAGGGCAGTGCCGACTGGGCCGCGATCGCCGCGGTGAAGGCGGTACTCGGCATCCCGCTGATCGCCAACGGTGACATCCAAAGCCCCGAGGATGCCCTGCGCTGTCTGGCGCTCACCGGCGCTGATGGCGTGATGGTGGGCCGGAGCACAATGGGTGCCCCCTGGCTGGTGGGCCAGATCGATGCCGCCCTGCGCGGCCAGCCGGTGCCCTCCACCCCCGGCGCCGGCGAGCGCATCGCCCTGGCGGCCGAGCAACTGCGCGCCCTGGTGGCGGCCCGGGGCGACCACGGCCTGCTGATCGCCCGTAAGCACATGGGCTGGACCTGCCAGGGCTTCGCCGGTGCCCCGCGTCTGCGTCATGCCCTGATGCGCGCCCCTACGCCGGCAGCGGCACAGGAGCTGCTGCGAGAGGCAGCACAGATGCTGAAAGAACGCAGTGCAACTGCGTGGAGCAGAGAAGCCCTTGACGAGACTTGAACTCATGACCTCTCCCTTACCAAGGGAGTGCTCTACCGCTGAGCTACAAGGGCGTGTGGAGGATGGGCCGGGTTGGATTTGAACCAACGTAGGCAGAGCCAGCGGATTTACAGTCCGCCCCCATTAACCACTCGGGCACCGACCCGAACCACACCAAGATAACTTACCAGTCGACCCTTCCTCCATGCACCTGCTTGTGCTCCATGGCCCCAACCTCAACCTGCTGGGCAGCCGGGAGCCCGGCCTCTACGGCAACCGCACCCTGAGCGACATCGACGCCACCCTGAGCGAACGGGCCCAGGCGCTTGGCGTTCACCTCGACTGCTTCCAAAGCAACCACGAAGGCGCCCTGGTGGAACGGATCCACCAGGCAGGGGGCAGCTCCGGCGGCGGCGCATACGACGGCATCCTGATCAATGCCGGCGCCTACACCCACAGCTCGATCGCAATCCGCGACGCCCTGCTGGCTGTCTCGATTCCGTTCGTAGAGGTGCACCTGAGCAACATCCACGCCCGCGAACCCTTCCGCCACCATTCCTTCCTGGCCGATCGGGCGGTGGGCCTGGTCTGCGGCTTCGGCCCGATGAGCTACGCCCTGGCCCTGGATGGGCTGGTCTCGCATCTGCGCGCCCTGGAGGCCCGATGATCCGGGTGATGCAGAGGGTGAAGTGGCTGGCCGCCGCCAGCAGCGACGCCTGGCTTGAGCAGGCCCTCGCCGATCCCGACACCCTGCTGCTCGACCATGCCCACTGCGAGCGCAAGGCCGCCGGAGCAGCGCTGCAGCTGATGTTCCGCTATCCCTCCGATGGTGGCCTGGCGCGGGTGCTCAGTCCACTGGCACGGGAGGAGCTGGAGCATTTCGAGCGGGTGCAGGCGCTGCTGGAACGCCGTGGCGTTCCCCTGCGGCCGCTGCAGGCCCCTGCCTACGGCTCCGAACTGGGAGGCCAGGTCCGGCGGCGGGAGCCCGATCGCCTGCTGGATTCCCTCCTGGTTGCGGGCCTGATCGAGGCTCGCAGCCATGAGCGCATGGCCCTGCTGGCCGCCCACAGCCCGATCCCAGAGCTGCGCAACCTCTGGGCCGAGCTGCTGGCCAGCGAGGCCCGCCACTTCGGTACCTACTGGCTACTGGCCGAGGAGCGCTTCGGCCGGCAGGCCACGGTGGAGCGGCTGGCGCCGCTGGCTCAGGCCGAGGCTGGGGCGTTGCGCGGCGAACTTACCGGCCCCCAGCAGGTCCGCATGCATTCTGTGGGGGTGGCCTGAGGACAGGGATCAGCAACCAGCCTCAGCACCAACCGGTCGGCCCGCCCAATGGGCCAGCTTCCGATCACGCTTCCGATTCCTCCATGCGGGGAAGGTCTGCCGTCAGGGGCTCATTGGCGTCAGTGGGCAGGAAATCAGCGCTGGCGTAAACAAGGCTGCGATCCAGGGCCTCGGAGCGCTCCTGGTCACGACGTGCCGCTTCGCTGATGCAGCTCAGACGGGTGCGTTCGGCATACCCAGGAGGGGGTAGCGCCCGGCGATCGGATCGCCGGTGAACTGCGCCACCCAGCCCTCGCTGTTGTGAAAGAAGCGCAGGGCGCAGAAGCTGGGCTCCTCCCCCATGTCGAACCAGTGCTTCGTGCCGGCAGGCACTGCAATCCAGTCGTTGCGCTCGCACAGCAACTGCAGCACCTCATCGCCGATGTGCAGGCAGAACAGGCCCCGCCCCTCCACGAAGAAGCGCACCTCATCTTCGGCGTGGGTGTGCTCGGCCAGAAACCTGAGCCGCAGCTCCTTCCGATCGGGATGGTCCGGGGTCATGCGGATGGCGTCGACCGTTGGATAACGGCCAGCTTCCTGGACCCGGGCGATCTCCTCACCGTAAGCCGCCAAAATCTCCTCCTGAGAGGCATCCGGGCTGAGTGCGGCACGGGCAGGCCAGCGCTGCAGTGCCACACCCCGCACGGCCAGCTCGTGAATGATGAGCTCGATGTCATCACTGACCAGGTTCGGCGCAACGCCCTGGGACGGATCTCCGGTCGCAGCGGAAGACTCGGCGGTCTGGGGGGGCACGCGATGGATCGTCAGCTGTGTCAACGCATCGGTGAGGGCGGATCGGCTCCAGCCTAGAAAGAACGCAGGCGCGATCCGGCCATCCCGATATCCACCTCCCCCTCCGGCCATGCCGGGCTCACCCTGGTAGGAGTGGGCCCGGGTGATCCCGAGCTACTCACCGTCGCCGCGGTGAGGGCAATCGAGGCGGCCGATCTGGTCGCCTATCCGGTTGCGCACGAGGGAGCCGACGGCATGGCAGCCACGATTGCCGCCCCCTGGATTGCCGATCGGCAGGAACGGCTGCCGCTGCTGTTCCCCATGGTGGAGGAGGCCGCCCCACGCCGCGCCGCCTGGCACGCCGCCGCTGATCGCCTGGCCGCCGCCGTGGCCTCGGGCCACCGCGTGGTGCTTCTCTGCGAGGGCGACGTCTCCCTCTACGCCACCGCCAGCTATGTGCTGCTGGCCCTGCGGGAGCGGCACCCCGACTGCCCGCTGCAGCTGATCCCCGGCATCAGTGCCGTGGCCGCCGCCGGTGCCGCAGCCGCCTGGCCCCTGGCGCTGCAGCGGGAGGGGCTGATGATCCGCCCCACTCCCGAGAGCCCCGAGGAACTCGAGCGGTTGCTGAAGCAGGCTGCCCGCGGCCACTGGGTGCTGGCCCTGCTCAAGCTCGGCCGCCGCTGGGCCTGGGTCAGACCGCTGCTGGAGGAACGCGGCCTGCTGGAAGGGGCCCTGTTCGCCAGCCGCCTCGGCTGGCCCGATCAACGCCTGGATGCCGCCGCCGATCTCGCCGCCGCCGAGGAGCCCTACTTCTCGTTGCTGCTGCTTCGCCAAGGTCAGCCGGCGGTGCTGCCCTGATCCCCCCTGCTCCCCTTCCCCCACCATGAGCACCACTGCCCTTGCTGCACTCCCAGGCCTGCCATCGGGGGGGCCACCAATCCTCTCCCCCGGCGACTGGCTGCTGTTGCTGCACCCGGTGCTGATGATCCTGTTCGTCTATCCGGTGATCGGTGCCACGATCCGCCTGGGCATCCTGGTGCGCGAACGCCGGCTCGACCTCAACCCGATTGCAGCCACGGTGCCAATGGAGCATGTCGACCATGGCCGCTGGGTGACCACCGGCACGATGGTTTCGGTGCTGCTGGCCCTGGCGGCAAACCTGAGCCGGAACGGCCTCGCCGCCCGCTCCGGCCTGGTGCTTGCCGCGGCCGGCATCGCCCTCGGCGGCTGCCTGGCCCTCTGGCGCCTCCGGCCCGCCGCTGCACGGGCCGCCGCCGCCCTACTCAGCTGGGGTGCCCTGGCCCTGCTGGTGGCCCAGCCAGCTTTGTGGTTCCGGGGCATCAGTCCCTGGGGCAGCTTGTGGGGGTCACACACCTGGAGCGGGCTGCTGCTCACCGGCCTGCTGCTGTTCGCCGCGGCGGCCGCCCCCGAGATCCGCAGCCGTCCGCTCTGGCGTCGCCTGCATACCGGCGCGGCCTTCCTCACCGCCCTGCTGCTGGCGGTGCAAGCGATCAGCGGCAGCCGCGACCTGCTGATGCTGTCCCTCGTTAGCTAAAGAGAAGGGGGGAGTTGGCAACCGTCGTTGCGAACGGAGCGGCCGTTCAGAACAACGACATCGCCGTGATCTTGGCCCGCTTGTCGGCAGCGAGGCCGGCCAGTTCGTCAATCTGCAGCAAACCATCCTTGACGAGACTGGCAAAGACAAAAAGAATGCCATTCAGACGAAAATCGAATCGCCCTTCCATGGTGTGACGTTCGATGCTCAGATAATCGTGCAACTGCCAGAGAGCTTCCGCCGATTCCAGCGATGCACTGCGCTGTCTGACCTTTTCAATCAAGACCACAACCGCCCGGGCGTAAGCACGATCGAACGCCTCTCTGGCGATCGCCTGCTCATGCTCCGTCCAGCCAGCCAGATCGGTGTTCATGGGCAGCTCCAGCCACGACTAGGACTTTTCTGTTGCGACGCTACTACGTGGAAGATCGCTGCGCGAGCGCCGTAACGATCCGCTCGATGCGGCGCTGACGAGGCAGTTCAAACCAGGCCAGCGAGGGATTGTCGTGATGCTCGCGGTGGTAGCCGAAGTGATAACAAGCCAGCAGCGAGAGCCATTCCGGGAGCTCCAGACTTTCGGCACTGCAGGCGGCCGGCCTCAGGCGTTGCCGACGATGGGGAAGATAGGTGCCAAAGACGAACAGTTGGATTGAACTCGCCAGCAATGGCACCACGCAGAACAGCAACACATTCAGCCACGGTGTGGGCGTGAATGCCTTGGCCAAACACCCCAGCAGCCCCCAGCCAGCCGCCAGCAGAGCCAGGCTGCCGGGGCCAAGATAGGCGGCCATGAAGCGCACATACCAGGCGAGCGGGCCCATGGACGGATCTGGATGAACATCCTGATCCCCCGGTGTGGCAGGAGCAAAATGGTGGCGGTGGTGATGGCGCAGGCAGCGACGATAGGGAAGCCAGGCGTAGAGCCAGAGGGTTGCGGCCGCCAGACGATGGTTCCAGCGGCTGGATGTAGGCAGCAGCACCCTATGCATACCGTCGTGGCCGACGATAAACAGACCGGTCTGCAGCAAGGTTCGCATAGCTACAGCAAACACGACCACCAGCCACGACTGCTGGTAAAGATCCAGACCCAGCAGAACGATCAGCAGAAACCACCAGGCCAGAATGATGGCCGAGGCCCAGACAAGACCCCGGCCGGCAGCAGGTATCAACGGGCGAATTTGAGCAGATCGGCAGGAGAGGCGAGCAGGTCGATCGCTACGAAATAGATCTTTCCTTGGGGATCAAGCAAAAAACGCCACGCCACATTCATACCCACTCCGGCCCCGAACCAGGGGGTCTGTACCTTGCCGGTCACCTTGATCTGGGTGAAGCTCGCTTCAGTGGGTTCGGCCACACCCCGCTCGGGAATGAGCCTGAGATTCTGGCAGTCTTCTCGGAAGAAGCGCAACACCGAATCCCTGCCTACGATCGGCTTCTGGAAAGGAGGCTGGAGGGCTCCATCGGGCAGGAATAATTCAATGAGATTATCAAAATCGTTGGCGTTAAGCAGCTCCATATAGCGGCTGATCGTGGGTTGATCGATACCCTCGATTACGATTTTCTCGCGCTGCTGCTCTGGAGTGGGAGCCACCACCGGCTCCATCATTCTCTGCCCCTCTCCCTTGGCGGGGTCAAAGCCCATATCAACTACGAAGTTACGCAGAATCGTGATCTGCTGGCCTTGATCGACTGTCTTGAGGGAGCTCAGCACTGCTGCGGCGTTGGCAGAGAGCTGATAACCCTCAGGGATCGGCGCCACAAGACCGGCCGCCATCCATTCGCCCAGCTGATACCAGAAACCGAGCTTGATGTTTACCGACCAATAGGCATAAGTGCGACCGATCGTGGTATCTGCTCGGTTGGCAAGATCGCACATCACCTGGCTCTGCTCAGCGAAGTTCATCGCCTTGATCTGGTTGAGCACGGGCTCAGCAAACTGCATGCGGGCGGCGCCGGGTGCGGCGATGGTGATGGTGCGCCCCATTTCCAGATAGGCGTACCAGATCAAAGCCAGTTGGTCTTCGGCACTGAGCAGCTGATAACGGGCCGTAATAGCAGGCACCACATCAGCCGAACGGGTTTCGGGGAAGATGCTGGCAGCCCTATCTAGAGTGAACATGGTGTAGCGATCCTTTTTTCCAGGGATTTCCCCATCCTACCTCGCCGAGGCATCAGCCAGCTTCCCTGGGACCAAAAACAGTCCGACTGGCATGGGCGCAAAAACTTGTGTCGGCCATCACATCAATGGAAAACGAAGCCCAAGTGGCGCACGGTTCGGCCCTGCAGAAGCACGCCTTCCACTCAATGCGGCGACGCCGATAAGTGAGCCCCACGCAGGTGAGCGCTTCGTCGTCAGCCATCAGCGACCACAGCACATGCACATCACTACGCCGATAATCAGCGGCGGTGGAGGATTGATCAGACTCCACCACATGGCCAGGCATCAGCTCCAGCAGCCGCTCCGATTCCCAAGAGAGGTAGCTGCCCGTTTCCGTGGGATAAAACCAGCAGGTTTCATTCTCGGCTTCGCGCAGAGCGAAACGATCCACCGGCTGCAACTGAGCGGCTTGGTCGTCGGTAGGCATGTCGCTGCGGGCATAGACACCCAGCCAGAGAGATTTGACATCCAGATGGGGAATGATGGCATCGCAGATGATCTGGCAGCCACTCGATTGCCTATCTCTCGCTCCAGAGATTTCACCCTCCAGCGGAAGTTGATCAAGATCGATCAGCCGATCGGCCTCGAGGCGGAACAGCCGCAAGGCCGTGCCGCCGACGATGCCGCGGCGTTGCACCTGCTGCAACGTTTCCCAGTCGGTGCTTCCGTCCGGCAGGTCGTCGGCTGCGGCAAGGATGAAAACGAGCGCCTGTTCCATGGCTCTCAAGCTCAGCACAGGATGCGGGCCACTGCGAAGCGCGCCCACACCCAATGGGTTCACGTTAGGGGGCAACCAGCGGGGGTGGCGAAGGCCGTCGATCTATTTCAGGGCGACACCACCCACATTCTTGCCATCCCCAAATGGGGACAAAAAGCATCAAGTGACTGGGCTGGAAGGGCATTGAAGTGGATTTAACTGCAACCACGCACTGAGCTAAATCACATTCCTGCAACCGGAATGCATCGGTTTTGTTGCAATCAGCTCCAGCCGCACCTCCGGGCCGCGGGCCTCCAGCAGGGTAGAGCCGATCTGCGACCTCATTCCCATGGCGGATGCTCCCTATCTCGTGGCCCTGGCGATGCTGGAGCGCGGCGGTCAGCGCGCCCTACCTCTCACCGGCCGCTCCTGCAGGCCTGAGGCGGGCCAAACGGAGGATCCTGGCGAGGAGGGCCAAGGCCTGGCCCTGGAACTGCTGTTGCGGCTCTGGCAGGGCAGCGATAGTCAGGCGTTCCGGAGGGTCGCCGGCGACGCAAGCCTGCTGCTGGTGGAATTGCCGCTGGAGACGATGAGCGAACAGTTGCCGATCCTCAAGGCCGATTGGATCAACGATGGCGACACGGCGGCCTTCCAGGCCAGGCTGGCGGAGCTGGCGAGACGTGCCTGGACCATCTCCCTGGCCAAATACGAACCCATCCGCTTCCACCCCTGGCCCTGAATCGGAACGAGCGCCAGCCGGCCGGCATCAAACGACACAGACCACCACTTCACGATCCGTTACGGTGTCTTCAAGTTTCGCAACACGCTTTCCAATGGCTGACTCCACCTCCCGCTTCGGCTTCGTGTCCTTCGCCGAAACCTGGAATGGCCGCCTGGCCATGCTCGGCTTCGTGATCGGCCTCGGCACCGAACTGCTCACTGGCCAGGGAATCCTCAGCCAACTCGGTCTCGGCTGAAAGCACCCAACGACCCCGCAGCCCGGCGGCCTTCAGGCCCCGGGCTTTTTGATGGTCTCACCAAGCGGATGATCGGCCGATCATCCGATCGTCCACCGATCGGCTAGGCTGAGCAAGATTCAACGATCACTCTTCAGCGGGTTTCTCTCCAAAGCGGCGTCTCCACAAGGATTCCTCCACCAGGCCAGCAACTTCACTCCAGGGCTTTCAACGAATCGTTCATAGTTCCCAGTTCAATTTCATGACCATCTACGTGGGCAACCTTTCCTTCGACGCCGAAGCGGAAGACGTCCAAAATCTGTTTGCCGAATACGGCGACGTGCGCAAGTGCAGCCTGCCCCTTGACCGCGACACCGGTCGTAAGCGGGGCTTCGCTTTTATCGAAATGGCCGATGAGGCTACCGAACAAAAGGCCATCGACGATCTTCAGAACGTCGAGTGGATGGGCCGGGCGATCCGGGTCAACAAGGCTGAGCCCCGCACCGGTGGTGGTGGTGGTGGTGGCAACCGCCAGACCGCCGGCTCCTTCGGCGGCGGCGGCGGTTACAACGGCGGCGGCTACGGCGGTGGCAAGCGCTGGTGAATACCGGTGTCATACAGGCTTCGGCCTGAATCTCAACAGGCCGCCCCTCGCAGGGCGGCTTTTTTGTGAGCGGGGGCGCCTCAGCGGCATAGGCAGCCCACCCGACGGCGAAACTGCATGGGTACTCAGGGACGAGCGTTGATCACCATCACCGCCAATCCACCCAAGAGCAGGGTGAGGGCCACGAAACCAGCCACCATCCAGCCGGCCGTGAAGCCGAGCAGGATCGCCACCAACAGGCAGAGCAGGACAAACAGAACGATGGAACTGCGAGATCGCATCGGCAGAGCTCAGAGGCCGGGATGCCCCCATGCTGGCGAAGCAACACGCTGTCGCTGGCAACCGTAGGGCTTAACTTGATTCTTCATCCTTGCGCCCTCTGTGGCGAAGCAGCCGTTGATGCCCGCGCCTGCCGCCCGGCTGACGGGCCTGGCCTCGGCCCTGATGCTTCTGGCCCCAGCCGGCCCATGGGAGCCCTCGAGCAGGATTCTCGCGGCTCCGAGGGCTGCCGAACCAGACGTGTGTGTGCTCACTCCAAGGGTTGAGCCGGATCGTGACGGCCTGGCCCGCGCAGTGGTGCCTGTGAGCGTGCCCACCATCTTTGTGCGCAACCCGCTCACCCAGGTGCGGATCCTGCGCGACACCAGACCGCTCTGGCAGCTGCAGGCCAGCAGCGAGGAGCCGATCGAAGGGCCGATCTTCTGGCCGCTCCCCCCCCTGCGCCCGGGGCAGCTCCTGACCCTGAAGCTGCAGCCCGTGGGAGCAGACGCCCATGCCTTTGCCTCAATCGAGCTGCAGGCCGCCAACGCCGCGGTGCTGGCCCGTAATGACCGCCTGCTTGCCGGTCTCGGTGATGACCCGGCCCGCTGGCAGGCCGCGGTGAACCGTGCGCGGCAACAGAAGGATCTGGCTCTGACGAGCGCGCTGCTGTTCGCCTACGAGGGTCCCAGCGGCGAGGATCTCAACGCCCTGCGGCTGTTGGTGATCGAAGGCAGCTGCGGCACCCCATGACCAGCCGGATCTCCGAAGCGGATCCTTCCGCACCTTCTCCGGTGCCCTCCGCCGAGCTGCTGCCGGCTCAAGCCATCAAGGCGATGCGGGAGCCGGTGCAGCTGGGAGAGACCCGCCCGCTGGCCTGGCGGCTCGAGCAGCTGGCACGCCTTGAGCAACTGCTGAGCGACCACCGCGAGGCGGTCCATCGCGCCCTGGCCGCCGATCTGGATCGGCCGGCACCGGAGGCGGCGATCGAGCTGGCCAGCGTGCGACAGGAAGTTCGCCTCGCCCGCCGCTGCCTGCGGGCCTGGATGCGTCCCCGGCGGGTGGGGCTGCCCGTCTGGGCCTGGCCTGGGCGCGCCATGACCCAGGCCGTACCCCTGGGCTGCGTGTTGATCATCGGCCCCTGGAACTATCCGTTTCAGCTCTGCCTCAAACCCCTGGTCAGTGCCCTGGCCGCCGGCAACACGGCGGTGCTGAAGCCCTCCGAACTGGCCCCAGCCACCGCAGCCCTGCTCGCCCGGCTGATCCCCCTGCACTTTCCACCTGAGACGGTGCAGGTGGTGCTCGGCGACGCCTCCGTGGCAGCACGGCTGCTGGAGGAGCGGTTCGACCACATCTTCTTCACCGGCAGCAGCCGGGTAGGCCGGCTTGTGATGGCAGCCGCCGCACGCCATCTCACGCCGGTGACCCTGGAGCTCGGCGGCAAGAGCCCGGCGATCGTGCTGGCCGACACCAACGTGGAGGTGACAGCGCGCCGGCTGGTCTGGGGCAAGACGGTCAACGCAGGGCAGACCTGCATCGCCCCCGACCATCTGCTGGTGGTGCCGACCCGGCGCGCAGCGCTGCTGGCAGCCATGGCAAAAGAGATCCATCGCTTCCACGGTGACGACCCCCTGAGCAGTCCGGACCTGGGTCGGATCGTCAACCGCGCCCGCTTCGATCGGCTCGAGGAGCTGCTGGCCCCTGCCCGCCGGGAAGGACGCGTGCTGATGGGGGGCCGCAGCGATCCGCAGCGGCTGCGGATCGAACCGACCCTGATCACCGTGACCGATGCGGAGAGCGATCCACTGATGCAGGAGGAGCTGTTCGGACCGCTGCTGCCGGTGCTTGAGGTGGCCGGCCTGGAGGAGGCGCTGGAGCGGGTCCGCTCCGGCCCCAGCCCACTGGCGCTCTATCTGTTCAGCAGCAGCGGCGCCGCCCACCAGCGGCTACTGGCAGGCAGCTGCTCGGGGAGCGTCGCCTTCAACGATGTGATTCTTCAGGCCGGCCTGCCGGGCCTGCCGTTCGGCGGGGTGGGGGAAAGCGGCATGGGCAGCGGCCATGGCGAGGCGGGATTTCTCACCTTTTCTCACCAGCGCAGCGTGTTGATCCGCCCCTTCCAGCTCGATCTGCCGCTGCGTTACCCACCCTATGCCGGCAAGCTGCCCTGGCTGGAGCGGTTGCTGGGCTGAGCCTCCTGCTGGATGGCGGGCGTCAACCTCAGCGGAGCAGCCGGCGAAAATTGATTGGCGGGGGGGCTGGGCGAGCCCGGAGTTGATCCTTATGGTGCAGCCGAGCCATTACCGCATTACCGATGCGCCGTTCCGTCGTCGCCCTTGCCCTCTCCTTGCTGATGCCTCTGCCGGCACTGGCTGGATCGGTGACCGTGAAAGAGGGCGAAACCCTTTCGGAGATCGCCGACCGGCTCGGCGTGCCGATGGCCCGTCTGCTGCAGATCAACAACATCAGCAATCCCGACCTCGTCGAAGCCGGCCGCGTGCTGCGCATTCCGGGCGGCACCCAGGCTTCGGGCAGTGCCCGCAGCACCGGCGGTGGTGGAGGTGGGGGAGGCTCTGTAACGGTGCGGCCCGGCGAAACCCTCTCGGAGATCGCCAGCCGCCATGGCATGAGCGTCGATCGGCTGATGGCGATCAACGGCATCCGCAACGCGGACCATGTCGAGGCGGGCCAGTCCCTCAGAGTGAGCGGCCGGGTGGCGAGCGCTTCTGGTGGAGGCGCGGCGAGCGGTGCGGGCTACCAGCGCGGTGCAAGTGAGCACGTGGTACGTCCAGGCGAAAGCCTCTCCACCATCGCCGACGGCTACGGCATGCCGATGAGCCGAATCGTGGCCATCAACGGCATCAGTGATCCGGATCTGGTTCAAGCCGGCACCCGCCTCAAGCTCACCGGCAGTCCACCGCCACGGCCCGCCGCCGCCGCCCCACGACCGGCAGCGGTGACCGTGACACCACGCCCCGCCGCCCAGCCGACTCCCCAGGCGGCCGTGGCCGCCGCCCCCCGGCCGGCCACATCCGGATTGGCCACCACCCCCGGCAATGGCCGGCCCGACTGGCGGCCCTACGGTCCGCTGCAGGTCGACTGGGCGAACTGGCAGCCGATGGGCGGCAGCATGGTCGCCCCCACTCTGAACGACGAGGGGCAGACGCTCTACCTTGCGGTCAACTGCACGGCGCGCAAGATCAACGCCACCAGCCAGGCTGGCCAGTGGAAGACCTGGGACGATCCCCAGGCCGACTTCGAGCAGCAACTGGTGAATGATCTCTGCAAGGCCCGCAGCTGAGGGTCAACACCAGCTGCTGAGAGCGTTCAGGCTGCCCAATGCAAGGGCCAGGGGGTGCGCAGCCAGCGCCGGCCGGTGGAGCGCAACCACAGCCTCTGAGCGCCGTCATCGCTCTCGCTGAGCAGCTCCTCCTGTACGAGTCGCCGGGCCAGCCAGGCCCAGCGCTGCTGATCGATCTCGCCGCTGCCATCGAGATCCTCCGCCAGACCACGCAGGTCGCGGCCGCTGCGCTCCTCCAGTCGGCTGAGCAGCAGGCCCACCGACTCAGACCAGTCCTGGCGAGGGGAACGCCCGAGGCAGTTGTCGCAGCGACCGCATGCGGGAGCCAGCTCCCCCACGGCCAGCAGCAGAGCCTGCTCCCGACAGCCCTCCCCCTCAGCCACCGCTTCCATCCGCCGCAGCTTCTGCTGAGCCAGCTCCAGCCGCTGGCGCTCGGCGACCTGCAGGCCACCCCACTGGGAATTGACCAACCTGAAATCGCCGCCACTCTGCTCGGCCGAGGCACGGATTGCCCAGCCGAGGCTCACCCGATCAGCGGGATCGAAGAAGACCATGCAGCGGGCGCTCAGACCGTCGCGCCCCGCCCGGCCCGACTCCTGCAGATAGCCCTCGGGGCTGGCCGGCAGATCGAGGTGCAGCACCAGCCCCACATCCGGCCGGTCCACCCCCATGCCGAAGGCCACCGTCGCCACCAGCACCGGATGGGGATGCTGCTGGAAATGCTCGAGCGCCAGCTGGCGGCTGCCCGCATCCATACCTGCGTGGTAAGCGATCGCCTCCACTCCTGCGGCCGCCAGGCGAGCGGCCCACTGCTCGACCGAGCGACGGGTGCGCGCATAGATCAGCACCGCCCCCCGGCTGGCAGCCACAGCCTCCAGCAGCAGGGGCAGCGGATCGGCAGGCCGCGGCTGCATGGTGTACGCAAGGTTGGAACGACGGGCGGAGCGCACCTGAATCAGCGGCCGCCGCAACCGCAACAAGCGGATGATGTCGGCGCGCACCTGCGGTGCGGCGGTGGCGCTGAGCGCTACCAGGGGCACACCGGGACACAACTCGCGCAGCTGGCCGAGGCGGCGGTAGTCGGGCCGGAAGTCGTGCCCCCAGGCGCTGATGCAGTGAGCCTCATCCACCGCCAGGGCCACCAGCCGGCCGGCGTCAAGAATGTCGTCGAGGAGCTGGCGCGTGGCCTCAAGCCGGAGGCGCTCCGGCGCCAGGTAAAGAAGCCGCAGCCGGTCATCGCGCAGGCGCGACAACAGAGCCCGCCGCTCCGTCCCCTCGAGCCCTCGGTGCAGACAGGCTGCTGGGATGCCGCGACGTTGCAGCTGACTCACCTGGTCCTGCATCAGCGCCACGAGCGGCGAGACCACGATCACCAGCCCCTGGCGCACCAGCGCCGGCAGCTGATAACAGAGCGACTTGCCTGCGCCCGTGGGCAACACGGCCAGACAGTCACGGCCGCCCAGCAGGGCCTCCACCACCGGCCGTTGACCGGGCCGGAACTCCCGCCAGCCGAAATGCCGTGCGAGGGCTCCGCTCAGCGGGTCGCGCAGCGTGTCCTCTGCCAAAGCCACACCACCCACGGCGTCTTGACCCTAGCTACCGCCATATATGGAGGGGGGGGGGCATCAGGGCAGCGGCGGCGGCTCAAGGGCATCGGGCGATTCCTCCACAAGCTGCAGGCGAACCTTCCGTCCCCCTGCCAGCTCGCCGAGCGACACCCGCATCGTGCTGCCGCTGAGGGTCTGCAGGGCGTTGAGCACCTCCCTGAGATGGGGAGTGCTGCTGCCACTCTCCACCCAGAGCCGCTCCTGCAGGCCGTTGAGGCGCCGCCAGCTGGTGTGGAGCTTCAACACGGCACTTTCCACTAGCTGGGCCTGGTGCACGGCATCGGACAGGATGCCGAGGGCATCGAGTCGCTGGGCCTCCTGAATCGCCTTGCCGAGATCCAGCTCGATCTGCTGAAAGGCCCGAACCGCCATTCCCGCCTCGCTGGCACGGCTCAGCCACCGGGCCGTCATCGTCACATCCTTGACGCGCTCCAACTCCGGCTCATCGCGCAGCACCCGTCGCAGGTCCTGCTGCTGCTCCTCGGGCAGCCGGGCCAATTCCCTGACCAGCGGCGCCACAGCACGGGGTGGCAAGAGATTCTCGGCGGTGCGCCGACGGATCTCCTCCGGCAGCAGGGGGCTAGTGGCGGCAACGAACTCATCAGCCAGGCGTCGAACCTGCTTGCGGGTGATCTGCTGTCCCCCGTCGGCAGCCTCCCCCACCATCTGCTGCACCTCCGGCTCGGCCCGCGCCGCCTCCAGGAAGGCGCTCTTCGAGAAATTGTTGACACTGGCCTCTGCAAGCAAGCCTTCACCCAGCATCTGATCAGCCGACTCCGCCAGCTGGATCAGGGTGTAGGCACGGGTCTTGCTGATCTCCCGCTCCCGCAGCCACTGCAGGAAATTGGTGCCCCGGTTCTCGCCTCCGCGCCGCTCCCGGTCGCGGGCGGCCCTCAGGATCCGCCCCCGCCAGATCTCTGTCTGCAGGTCAAAGCGGTCGCACACCGCCCAGGCCTCATCGAGGCGGGCATGGAACTCCAGGGTGCCGATCCCCTCGTTGTCCGGATCGGGGAGTTCGAGATTGAGGGCAGGTGCCTCGGTGGCGACCATCGGCCGGCGTCGGCAACGGAACGGCGATGCTGCCACGCGGGCGGCGCCGGCCAGCGGCGACGATTCGTGACACCGGCTTCGCCAGTGCTACCCGTCACAGGTAAGTTCGCATGGAAGCCACCCGATCACCCAAAGCGCAGCGATGGCCATCTCCCGCGGCGACAAAGTGCGCATCAAGCGTCCCGAGTCCTACTGGTTCAACGAGGTCGGCACAGTCGCCTCGGTCGACACCTCCGGCATCCGCTACCCCGTCGTCGTCCGCTTCGACAAAGTTAACTACAACGGTTACAGCGGCTCTGAAGGCGGCATCAACACCAACAATTTCGCCGAAGCAGAGCTTGAGAAGGCCTGAGAGGCCTGCTGCATGACCGCGCAGGTGCCTGGTGCCAGAGCTGCCTGAGGTTGAAACCGTCAGGCGGGGCCTGGAATGCCAGACCACCGGGCTGCTCATTCATCGCGTTTCAGTGCTTCGCGCCCGGGCAGTCGCCAACCCAGCCGACCCCCAGGTCTTCTGTCTCGCCCTGCAGGACTGCCGGGTCACGCAATGGCGTCGACGCGGCAAGTATCTGATCGCCTCCCTGCGTGATCGCGAGGGAGGCGACGGGGGCTGCTGGGGCGTGCACCTTCGAATGACTGGCCAGTTTCTTTGGCTGAAGCAGCCCGGGCCTCCGTGTCGCCACACCCGCGTGCGCGTCTTCGACCCGCATGGCCATGAGCTGCGCTTCGTCGATGTTCGCAGCTTCGGCCAGATGTGGTGGGTGCCGCCCGGGGTGGCTGATGAAGCCGTGATCAGCGGCCTGAGCCGCCTGGGCCCAGAACCGTTCGCAGCGGAATTCAGCGTCGACTGGCTTCGCGAGCAGATGCGCGGCTCCCGCCGGCCGATCAAGAACGCCCTGCTTGATCAGACGCTGGTGGCTGGAGTGGGCAACATCTATGCCGATGAATCGCTGTTCGCCGCAGGAATCCGCCCCCACACGCCCAGCGGCCAACTAAGACCTCTCCAATTGCAGCAGCTCCGCGATGCGCTGGTGGAGGTGCTCCAGACGAGCATCGGAGCCGGCGGTACCACCTTCAGCGATTTCCGTGATCTCAGCGGCACCAACGGCAACTATGGCGGCCAGGCATGGGTGTACCGGCGCAGTGGCGAACCCTGTCGCCGCTGCGGCACCACCATTCGCCGTGAGCGGCTGGCTGGGCGCAGCAGCCACTGGTGTCCGTTCTGCCAGTCGTGAATGATGCTTCGGTCTGCTGGACTGAGGATCGCGTCTGCCGGCTT
Organism: Cyanobium sp.; assembly: GCA_044233605.1. GTDB lineage: Bacteria > Cyanobacteriota > Cyanobacteriia > PCC-6307 > Cyanobiaceae > Cyanobium. The sequence continues at coordinate 29,218 of JBIIJS010000004.1, forward strand.
CACTGCAGCCGATGCGCTTGACTCAGAGCTGCATGATGAGGCATCCGTGACTCACACCCCAAACCAGCCGACCCTCGCCTCCCCCCGCGAAGGAAATGGCAGGGGCAGCGAACTGGAAAAGGCGCTGGCCAGGGAACTGTGCGAAACGATGGCGACGGTGCATCGGCGCGGTTGGTGTGAGGGCACCGGCGGAAATTTCAGTTGCTCCCTGGAACAGGATCCGCTGCTGCTGCTGATGGCACCGAGTGGGGTTGATAAAGGGAGGCTCTCACCCGAGGAGCTGATCGTCGTCGACCACACAGGCATGGTGGTCAAGGGGAGCGGCCGCGCCAGCGCCGAAACGCAGCTTCACATCACGATCGTTGAGGAAACCGGGGCAAGGGCGGTACTTCACACCCACTCCCAAGCCGGCACTCTGCTTTCACAGCAGTACAGACCAGATCGCGGCAAGGAACCGGGCGAACTGATGCTGCGTGACCTCGAGATGCTCAAGGGACTCGAAGGTGTCGACACCCACGCGACTTCTATATCAATTCCGGTTCTGGCCAATGATCAAAACCTGCAGCGTCTGAGTAGCGCGGCCCGGCCCTGGCTGAAGCGGGCCCCGCACGGTCTGCTGATCGGCGGCCATGGTCTGTATGCGTGGGGCCGCGATCTGGCCAACGCCCGGCGCCATCTGGAGATTCACGAATTTCTGCTGGAGCAGCACTGGCGCATGTTGCTGCTGCATAACTTGCAGGCCGCAGCCCAGCGATGACGAACTTCGATTCCGGCAGGCTCGATCCCATCAGCCATGTGCTGCTCGACATTGAAGGAACCACCTGTCCGGTTAGTTTCGTGAGCGACACCCTGTTTCCCTATGCCACCGAGCATCTCGAGAGCTTTCTGCTGAAGCACAGTGCAGACGAGAACGTGAAAGCGCTGTTGCGGCAGGTTCAAAAGTGCTGGCAGCAGGACCACGATCCCGAGGCCAAGGCCATGCTGGCCTCATCTGCAGATAGACCGAACGTGCTGGCGTATCTTCTATGGCTGATCCGCAAGGATCGCAAGCTCACAGCCCTCAAGGATCTGCAGGGGTTGATCTGGGAGCAGGGCTATCAGAGCGGAGCTTTGCAGGGGCCCTTGTATGAAGATGTGGCGCCAGCATTGTTGAGATGGAAACAGGCAGGCCTGCAGTTGGCGGTATATTCCTCAGGCTCGGTCCGAGCCCAACAGCTTTTCTACGGCAACAGCAATGCAGGAGATTTACGCCATCTATTCAGCCATTGGTTTGATACCAACATCGGCGCCAAGCAAGTAAGCTCCAGCTATCTGAAAATTGCCACTTCCCTCAGCGCCAAGTCCCATCACATCCTGTTTATCAGCGATGCAATCAACGAGCTCGAAGCCGCGACAGCAGCGGGTCTTCAGACAATTCATTGTATACGCTGCACGTCCGGCCCCGATTCCAGACCAACCGACGCCCCGATGCCTGCAGCCAGCGCAAGCATCATTAGCAGCTTCGAAACGTTGACAGATCTGCTGACTACTACGGACTACTCCTGATCAACGCAAGATCTGGGGTTTGGCAGAGAAAAACTCTCAGCACCAACATCGGAATCACCCCGGCCCGCCAGGAGTAGTTGCCAACAAAAAAGCCACCCTAGTGGGTGGCTTTTCGTTTACAGGCAAGAAGTTTATCCTGGCATCGAGCTATTTTCGC